>JBHEMR010000131.1:0-20532 GCA_046262495.1 Pseudonocardiaceae bacterium
GCGAGGATCGCCAGCGGGTCCTCGTCCTGGGTCTCTGGAAGCAAGGGCGAGAAGTAGCGCACGTTCTCCTCGAAAAGGTCGAAGATCGAGTTGATCCAGCGCTCCCCGAACCACACCCTCGGGCGCACCCCCTGGTTACGCAGCTCCGGCAAGCGGATGTCGGTGGCTTGCTCGAACAAGGGGATCCGCGTTTCGTGCCACAGCGCCTGTCCGAGCAGGAACGGTGAGTTCGCGGCCACCGCCACCTGGACTCCGGCCAGCGCTTGCGCGGCGTTCCAGTGCGCCGCGAAGTCGCCCGGGGCGATCTGCAGATGCAACTGCACCGACGTGCATCCGGATTCCGGCTGGATCGAATCGGTGGCCCAGTGCAACCGTTCTGCCTGCCCACCGTCGAGCGGTACTCCCTCCATGTCCAGTTCTAGGTCCTCGCGCCGGGCGGCCAGAATTTGCTCATTGAGCAGGGCATAGCGCGATTTGGGTGACATCCATCGCTGATCGAAGTGTTCTGGTCGTAGCGTCGGCAGAATGCCGATCATGACCAGGCCCACGCCGGCGGCACTGGCCGCGTCGTTGGCGGTGTTGAGGCCATCTCGCAGCTCGCGCTCCAGCTCCAGGGCTTCATCTGCGGCCAACGGTCGGGGCGCGACGTTAATCTCGATGTTGTGCTGGCCGAGCTCCGTTTGGAAGGCCGGGTCGTCAATGTGCTCCAGTACCGTCTGGTTGGCCATCGCGGGATCGACATTGTCGTCGATGAGGTTCAGCTCGAGCTCGAGCCCCATCTGCTCGGGACCAGGAGAGAAGTAGTCCCCGGCGAGCATCTGGGCCAGCGCGTTCAGGCAACGCTGGGTTTTCGCTCGATAACGCGCCAGGTCGTGTTTGGTGTAGACCGCGTCGATCGCACCCTCACCCATCCCCACCTCCGAGTAGCCGGCGCGCGCTCACCGTGGCACAGCGCAGTGAACCTTGACCAGCCACCGAACTGCTCGCGTCCTTTGCGAGACTGACAGTGTGGGTGAGATCGTCGAGGTGCGCGATGTGAACGACCCACGGCTAGCCGATTTCCGTGATCTCACCGTGGCCGACCGTCGCCCGGACCGTCCTGGCGGTCGAGGTCTGGTGATTGCCGAGGGGGTCACCGTGGTCCGTCGGCTGCTGGACTCGCCGTACCCACCACGGGCCCTGTTCGGCGTGCCGGCGAAGATTTCCGAGCTCGCCGCCGATATCGCGGCGCCGTGCTACGCCGGGTCGGCCGAGCTTATGGCACAGGTGGTTGGCTTCCACCTCAACCGCGGGGTGCTCGCGACCGCGGACCGGGCGCCGGTGCCCTCCACGCCCGAGCTGATCGCCGGGTCACACCACCTGGCCGTGCTTGAGGGCGTCAACGATCACGAGAACCTGGGTGCGCTGTTTCGCAACGCGGCGGCCCTGGGGGTGGACGCGGTGCTGCTCGGCCCAGGGTGCGCCGATCCGCTGTATCGACGCAGCGTACGGGTGTCGATGGGGCATGTGCTTCGGGTGCCGTTCGCCCCGCTTCGACCCTGGGTCGCAGGCCTCGAGGCCCTTCGCGCGGCCGGTTTCCGGGTTGCGGCGTTAACCCCGGCCGCCGGCGCGCTGCCGCTTGCGCAGGCGGGGTTGGGCGCCGACCGGGTGGCCTGGTTGTTGGGGGCCGAGGGCCCGGGGTTGTCGGCCGAAGCCCTCGCCGCGGCGGACCTAGTAGTGCGCATCCCGATGGCGCCTGGAGTGGACTCGCTCAATATCGCCACCGCCGCCGCGATCGCCTTCGCCAGCGCGCGCCACGTTTAGCGTGATCGACGTGAACGGTGATGCGGCAGGCAAGCAGCCAGGCGAGCCGACGCCATGGGCGACCGGCCTTATCGTCAGCGCGATGGCAGCGGCGGTCGTCGGTGTCGCGTTGCTCAGTCTGTCCCAGGACCTGGCGTCCAACGGCGCCTGGCTTGTTGTACTGGCGAATCTCCTGGTGGCGGCTGGGCTGACGCCATCGATCTGGCTGGGCTGGGCGACCCCAATCTGGCGCTGGGTGGCCTACGGCACTGCCGCAGGCATCGTCGCAACCTGGCTCATTCTCCTCCTCTCCCTACTGGGCTGAGGCCACCAACCGGAGGCGAGCTCAAGTCAGCGAGGTGTGCCAGGCGAAGTGGAGGGTGGCGAAGGGGCCGGCATCGGCGATCAGTTGGGTTGGGGGGCCGTCTTCGATCACCTTGCCGTCGGTGAGTACCAGTACGCGGTCGGCGATCAGCACGGTGGACAACCGGTGGGCGATGATCAGCGCAGTGCGGTCGGCCAGCACGGTTGCCAGCGCGGCCTGCACGGCCCGCTCGGAGGGGATGTCGAGCGACGAGGTGGCTTCGTCGAGTACCAGCACTGCGGGATCGGCGAGCAGCGCTCGCGCGAAGGACACCAGTTGGCGCTGCCCAGCGGACAGCCGCGCGCCGCGTTTGCGCACGTCTGTGTCGTAACCGTTGGGCAGGGCGGTGATGAACTCGTCCGCTCCCAGCGCTCGTGCGGCCGCCACCACCTCGGATCGGGACGCGCAGGGCGCCCCCAACGCGATGTTGTCAGCCACCGAGCCGGCGAACAGGAACGACTCCTGAGTCACCATCACCACCGCCCGGCGAAGGTCGGCGTCAGCTACCGAGCGCAGGTCAACCCCGTCCAGCCGGACGGCGCCCGCAACCGGGTCGTAGAATCTCGCGGCCAGCTTGGCCACCGTCGACTTGCCCGCCCCGGTCGCGCCGACCAGCGCGACGGTCTGACCCGCTGGTATCACCAGGTCCAGCTGCGGCAGGATGTCCGGACCGCCATAGGAGAAACGCACCCCGTCGAAGACCACCTCGCCGCGCACCGGGACGTGCAGCGCCACCGGTTGAATCGGGTCGCCGACGGCGGGGTGCTCATCAAGCAGCCCGGAAATCTTTTCCAGCGCCGCCGCCGATGATGCGTAGGAGTTGGCGAACATGGCCAGCTCGTCGAGCGGGTCGTAGAACCGGCGCAGGTACAGCACGAATGCCGCCAGCACGCCCAGCGTGAGGTTGCCTTGAAGTACTCGCAACGCGCCGAGCAGCAACGTGACCGCCACCGAGATCGAACCGACCAGTCGTACGGTGGAGGTGAACCAGGCGACGAGGTGCAACGCTTCGGTTTCGGCGTCGGCGAACTCGCCGCCCAGCCCATCCATGATCGAGGCGTTGCGCCGTTCGCGGCGAAACGCCTGCACCGCGCGGATCCCGTTCATAGTCTCGACGAACTGCACGATCACCCGGGCGATCCAGGTGCGGGTGGCACGGTAGATGTGCTGCGAGCGCCGCCGGTACCAGCGGGTAAGCAGGCCCAGCGGGACGAAGCCGGCCAGCGCTATTAGCCCCAGTGGGACGTCCAGCACCAGCAGCATCGCGCCGATGCCGACAATGGACAGCAGCGAGATGAAGAAGCCGTCCAGCCCCTTGTCCAGCATCTCCTGTAAGGAATCCAGGTCGCTGGTCAGCCGGGAGATCACCCGGCCCGATGTGTAGCGCTCGTGGAACGCCAACGACAGCCGCTGTACGTGCGCGAACACCCGCTCCCGTAGATCAACTAGTACATCCTGCCCGATCCGTCCAGATAGTCGCAGAAACGCGCTGACGGTCAGCGCGTCGGCCAAACCGGTCACCGCGTAGCCGGCGATGCACCACGCCAGCGGTCCGGGGCGACCGTCCACCGCTGCCGGGATGCCGCGATCGATCGCCACGGCGATCAGCAGGGGACCGGCCAGCAGCGCGACTTGATCGGCAAGGAGCAGCCCTATCGCGGCGCTGATCCGGCGCAGTTGCGGGCGCAGCAGCGAGCCGAACAGCCGGCGCGACCGGGTGGCTAACCGCAACCCGGTGGCGGTGTCGATCGTGTCGAGGTCCTCGGCGGCGACGCCCTGCCACTGTTGTGTCATCGAGTCACCGCCTGGGCATCTACAGTGGACAGGAGCCGGCGGTACTCGGGCACCTCGGCGAGCAGCTCGGAGTGGGTGCCCACGGCCTCGATCCGGCCATCGGCGAGGAGCGCCACCCGGTCGGCGAGTTGCACAGTGGATGGCCGGTGGGCCACCACCAGCGCGGTCACATTGTGCAGGACCCGGCGCAGCGCCGCCTCGACCTCGGCCTCGGTGTGGACGTCCAGCGCGGACAGCGGGTCGTCGAGCACGAGCACCGCCGGATGTTTGACGTCACCGGTCCCGATCACCGCGCGAGCCAGCGCCAGCCGCTGCCGTTGACCCCCGGACAACGTCAGGCCCTGCTCGCCGATTCGGGTGTCCAGGCCCCAGGGCAGCGCATCGACGAACGTCTCGGCGTGGGCGATCCGCAGCGCGCGGCGCACATCGTCATCGGAGGCCTGTGGTGCGCCCAGTGCCACGTTCTCCCGGACCGACGCGGAGAACAGCACCGCGTCCTCGAACGCTGTCGCCACGAGCGTGCGCAGCTCGGCCAACGCCAACTCCCGCACGTCGATCCCGTCGATCAAGATTCGGCCGCTGGTGACGTCGGCCAGCCGGGGTACCAGCGCAGTCAGGGTGGTCTTGCCGCTGCCGATCGCGCCCACCAGCGCCATCGTCTCGCCCGGCCGGACGTCAAGGTTCACCCCGCGCAGCACGTCCATGGCGGCTCCCGGAAACCGGAAATGCACCGCCTCGATCCGCAACGCGCCGCGCACGGGCGGCGCTGGACGCCGGGGTCGCGGCGGGTCGGCCACTGTTCGTGGGGTATCACGCACCTCCCAATACCGGGTGGTCGCCGCGGCGGCATTGCCGGCGTCAGCCAGCAACCAGCCCAGCGACTCCAGCGGCCAGCGGAGGTAGGTGACAATGGTGACCGCGCCGATGACGGTGCCCACGGACAGCGATCCGGTCGCCACCTCATATCCGCCGAGTGCCAGCATCGCCGCCAGCGTGAGCTCCGGCAGCGCGATGATCAACGCCCAGAGGGTGGCCAGCACGCCCACCTTGGTCAGCTCGGTTCGGCGCAGCTCGTGGGCCTGCGCCAGGAAGGTTTGGGTGGCCCGGGGACCCTGGCCGAAAGACTTCAGCACCCGGATGCCCAAAGCGGCTTCCCCCACGGTGGTCGCCAGGTCTCCTACCTGGTCCTGCGCTCGCCGAGCGGCCGATCGGTAGCGTCGCTCGTAGCGCCCGCACAGCACCACCAGCGGTATCGCCGTGATCACGGCGAGCGCCCCGAGCGCCGGTGCGATCAGCAGCAGGACAGCCATCCCGATCAGCACGGTCAGCATGTTGACCACGAGGAACAGCCCGGAGAAGGCGACGAACCGGCGGATCGTGCTCAGGTCACTGATCGCGCGGGACAGCAGCTGCCCGGACTGCCACCGGTCGTGAAACGCCATCGGGAGCTGCTGCAGGTGGTGGTAGAGATCCGCCCGCATCCGTTTCTCGATCTCCGTGGTCGGGCGCGCTCCCATCGCCCGGCGTAGATAGATCAGGCCGGCCTCGACTATCCCGAGCGTGAGCACCGCGAGTGACAGCAGCATTAGCGAGGATCGGTCCCGATGAGCGAGCGGACCGTCGACGATGCGCTGGATCAGCAGTGGGATGCCCAGCCCGGCCAGCATCGCTCCCAGCGCTGCGGCGCCTGAACCCAGCAATCGCCCGCGCACCGGCCGCGCGTAGGGCGCCAACCGGAGCAGCACAGCCAGGGAAGATTGTGGTGGGGGGTTCATAGCCCCCCGAACGCTAACCGCCCCCGTTCCCTGCGGCACCCCATTTTCCCGTCACCGGGTCACCGCATCTAGCTAGGGGAGCGGACGCCGAGCAGGACGTCTTCCCAGGAGGGGATGGCCGCGCGGTCTTTGCGGGGGCGTTTGGCTGGGTAGGCGGAGGCGTCGTCGGGGACTGCCAGCGCTGGGGGTGCCTCGTCGGTCACGGGGGCAACCGTGCGCAGTTGCGCGGCCGGTTGCGGATCGATCAGGTCGGTGGCGTGGTCGTCGACCGCGGTGACGGTGCCGCCGTGCGCGCCGGGGTGCAACGTCCACTGCGCCCGGTTCTCCGACCGACCGGCGCGCCAGCGCAGCTGCACGGTCCATTTGCCGTCCTCTCCGCGCCAAGAATCCCAGGTCACCGCGCTGAGATCGTGACCGCGCCGGCGGAAAGTATCGGTAACGACCTGCTCTAGGGTGCGCACATCGGGGCCGTCGGCGCGCACCGGGTGGGCCTGCTGAGCCAGCTGCGCCATGCGGGATCGCTCCAGCAGAACCGGGTAGGCAAACCGCTCGATCCGCTCGCTGGACACCCCAGCGGCGCTGGCGAGCTGCTCGACGGATGCTCCAGCCCTGACCCGGGCCTGGATCTCACGGGGCCGCATCTCGCTCGCCGGATCGATCTCGGTCGGATCCAGCTGCGGAAGATCGCCCCGTACCGCCGCGTGCAGAGTGTCGTCCACCACCAGAGTGAACTGGTCGCGTCGATCGCCGGGCCGTTGCGGCATCGTTTCCAGGATGATCGTGCAGCCGTCGGTCCCCAGACCGGCAATTCGCAGCGCACGCATCCGAGGACCTCCACATCAGGTACTCACCACCGTAGGGCGGTCAGCGGTGATGCCGGGGGAGGCGCGCCGCCGTTCGCCGAGTCTCACCTGAGGTCAACCACCCAGCCGCTCAACCACCCAGTCGATACAGCCGGTGAGCGCGGCGACGTCGTCCGGATCGACGGCCGGGAACATCCCGACCCGCAGCTGGTTGCGGCCGAGCTTACGGTAGGGCTCGGTGTCGACGATGTCGTTGGCCCGCAACACGGCGGCGACCGCCGCGGCGTCGACGCCCTCGGCGAAATCCACCGTACCGACCACCAGCGAGCGCTTGGCTGGATCGACGACGTACGGCGTCGCGTACTGCGCGGATTCGGCCCAGGAGTACAGCCGCGAGGAGGAGGCGGTGGTACGCGCGACACACCAATCCAGCCCGCCACCGGCCAGCATCCACTCGATCTGGTCGACCAGAAGCAGCAGCGTGGCGACCGCTGGAGTGTTGTAGGTCTGGTCCTTGACGCTGTTGTCCAGCGCCGTACTCAGCGACAGGAACTCCGGCACCCATCGACCCGACGACGCGATCTCGGCGACCCGCTCCAGCGCGGCCGGGCTGAGGACAGCGATCCACAGGCCGCCGTCGGAGGCGAAGCACTTCTGCGGCGCGAAGTAGTAGACGTCGACGTCGGCCGCGCGGACCGGCAGGCCACCGGCAGCGCTGGTCGCGTCGATGGCCACCAGCGCGCCCTGCGAACCGGCCGGCCGGCACACCGGAACCATCACTCCGGTCGAAGTTTCGTTGTGCGCCCAGCCGATCAGGTCACAGGAGGGATCCGCGACCGGCGCCGGGGCGTCCCCCGGCGGGGCGGAGACCAGCACCGGATCGGCCAGGAACGGCGCGCGCGTCGTGACGGCGGCGAACTTTGCGGAGAACTCGCCGTAGGTCAGGTGCAGCGAGCGGTCCCGGACCAGTCCCAGGGCGGCGGCATCCCAAAACGCAGTGGTACCGCCGTTGCCGAGCACCACCTGATATCCCTCGGGTAGCGCAAACAGGTCGCTCAATCCGGCGCGGATCCGTCCGACCAGGGACTTGACTGGTTTCTGCCGGTGCGAGGTGCCCATGCGCGAGGCGCCGGTGGTGGCCAGCGCGGCTAGCTGCTCGGGACGCACCTTCGACGGCCCGCAACCGAAGCGTCCGTCGGCGGGTTTCAGCCCGGCGGGGATGGTCAGCTGCGCGGTCTGTGTCATGCTCCTGACCCTGTCATACCCGGCGCTCGGAGGACGACGGCCAGGTGGTCCCGGTGATGCGCTCATAGGCTTCGATGTAGCGCCGCCTCGTTTCGGTCACGATCGGGGAAGCGATGATAGGTCCGGGAGGCTCGCGGTCCCATCCCGTGCCGACCGCCCAGTCCCGAACGAACTGCTTGTCCAGCGCGTGTGGCTGCTCACCTGGTCGCCAGCTGTCGGCGAGCCAGAACCGTGATGAATCCGACGTGATTGCTTCGTCCCCGAGCGTTATTTGTCCGGCGGCGTCCCAGCCGAACTCGAACTTCGTATCAGCGATGATGACGCCATTGTTCATTGCGTGCTCTGCAGCTGTTTTGTAAAGCTCCAGGGTTCGGGTACGGATGCGTTGCGCAGTCCCTTCTCCGATTTCGCGAACTACGTCGTCGAAGGTGATGAACTCATCGTGGCCGGTTACCGATTTGGTGGTCGGCGTGAAGATCGGTTCAGGTAGTCGGCTACCAGCGGCCAGCCCTGCAGGCAACGGCACACCCGACACTGTGCCGGTCTTCTCGTACTCGCGCAGCCCCAGGCCGGTGAGGTAACCGCGGGCGATGCACTCCACTGGGATCATCCGCAGCGGGACGCAGCGCATCGCCCGCCCCGCGAACTCCGGCGGCACATCAGTGGCGGAGATCAGGTGGTTGGGCGTCACATCCCTGAGTCGGTGAAACCACCATACCGATAATTGCGTGAGCAGTGCGCCCTTGTCCGGAATGGCCGTTGGAAGCACCACATCATATATCGAGATTCGATCCGAGGCGACAAGCAGGACGTCACCTTCGACGGAATACAGGTCTCGCACCTTACCCGCCGCTATGTGCTCCACCCGTTCACCGTACCCACTGCCCCGAACAACGCTGCGTGTCGGCGAGCTGCACACCAGCGTCGTGCCGGGCGAGCCGAACAGCTCTGGTGTGGAGTTCGGGAGATCGGAAGCTGGCGATGCCAGCGCGCAGCAGGCGCCGGTAGGTTGATCTCCGTGGACGTTCACGGTGCTTTCGATGAGCTGGCGAGGAAACTCGACTACTCGATGTTCATCGTCACGGTCCGGGCCGGCACGCAGCGGGCTGGTTGCCTGGTCGGGTTCGGTTGCCAGACCAGCATGGAACCGTCACGCTTCCTGATCTGCCTGTCCCGCAAGAATCACACCTACCGGCTGGCGGCTGGCGCCGACCTGATAGCTGTGCACGCCGTGCCACAGCACGCTGAGGCGTTGGCCCGGCTGTTCGGGAGCTGCTGCAGCGAGGAGGTGGACAAGTTCGCCCGCTGTGCTTGGCTACCCGGCCCGGGCGAGGTGCCGATCCTGCAGGAGTGCGGGAACTGGTTCGTGGGACGAGTGCTGCAACAGCTCGACTTCGGCGACCACGTCGGCTTCCTCCTCGACCCGATCGCGGCCCAGGAAGCCCGCGAGTCGTATTTCACGTTCGACCAGGCGAAAGATATTGAACCGGGACATCCAGCGTGACCGAGTTCGTGTTGCGGCAGTTGCTGCCTGAGCCCGGGATCGTCACCGTCATCGAGGCATTGGAGGGTCTCGCGCTGGTCGATCTGGCCGCCGAGCACCGCCCGTATCTGGTGCTCAACATGGTGGCCACCGCTGATGGCGCGGCGGCGGTGGCACACCGCACCGCCCCGATCAGCAACCCGGTCGACCGCCAGTTGTTCCATGAGTTGCGAACGCACGTTGATGCGGTCATGGTCGGTGCCGGGACGGTACGCACCGAGCGGTACGGGCGGCTGGTCCGCGATCCGCAGCGCCGGGCGCGCCGCGTAGCCCGTGGATTGGCCTCAGACCCGCTGGCCATCGTGGTGAGCCGCAGGCTCGCCTTGACCGCGGACCTGCCGCTGCTGGCGGACCCCTATTCCCGCGTGATCGTGCTCACCACCAGCGACGCCAAGCTACCGGAGTGCGCGGCTGAGGTCAGCTACCTGCGTTCGGCGCCCGGCGAGGAGGTGGACCTGCCGGCGATGCTTGCCCGGCTGCGCATCGAGCACAACGTGCGCTCGGTGTTGTGCGAGGGCGGTCCGCAGCTCAATGCTTCGCTGTTGCCTGCTGGTCTGGTAGACGAGCTGTTCCTGTCCATCGCGCCTGCCCTTGCGGGCAGCGCTGGGTCGCTGTCCATCGTCGACCGGGCGCCGCTGGCCGAGCCGATAGAACTGGACCTGGCGTGGCTGCTGGAGGCGCAGGGCCAGCTCTTCGCCCGGTACGCACTTCGGCGGTGACACCGCTCAGGGTCGGCCGATCTCGTCCCAACCCGCCACATCCTGGCGACGCCGTGGCCCCGGACCGACATACTGCGCCACCGGGCGGACCAACCGGCCGGTGCACTTCTGTTCCATGATGTGCGCGCACCAACCAGCGGTCCGTGCGCAGGTGAACATTCCCGGCATCATGTGCGGCGGCACCTGCGCGAAGTCGAGGATCACCGCGGCCCAGAACTCGACGTTGGTCTCGATCACTCGGTCCGGCCGCCGGTCGGCCAGCTCGGCCAACGCGGCCTGCTCCAGCGCCACCGCCACGTCGTGGCGTGGTGCGCCGAGTTCCTTGCAGAGTCGGCGCAGTACTCGGGCTCGCGGATCCTTGGCTCGGTACACCCGGTGCCCGAAACCCATCAACCGCTCACCGCGATCCAGCACCTTGCGGACCACCGCGGTGGCGTTGTCAGTGCGCTCCACCTCCTCGATCATCGGCAGTACCCGCGCCGGCGCGCCACCGTGTAGCGGCCCGGACATCGCGCCGATCGCGCCGGACAGGCAGGCTGCGGCATCGGCACCGGTGGAGGCGATCACCCGAGCAGTGAAGGTGGAGGCGTTGAGACCGTGCTCAGCGGCCGAGACCCAGTACCCGTCCACAGCCCGGACGTGTGCCGGGTCCGGATCGCCGCGCCACCGCGTCATGAAACGCTCGGTGATGGTGGAACACTCGTCGATCCGGCGCTGCGGCACGGCCGGCTGGTGGATCCCCCGGGCGGACTGCGCCACGTAGGACAGCGCCATCACCGACGCCCTGGCGAGATCCGCCCGGGCCTGCGCGTCGGAGGTGTCCAGCAGCGGGCGATAGTCCCAAATAGGCGCGAGCATCGCCAGCGCGGCTTGCACGTCGACCCGGACGTCACCGGTGTGCACCGGCAGGGGAAAGGGCTCGGCGGGGGGCAGCCCGTGCCCGAAGCGCCCGTCGGTCAGCAACGCCCACACGTCGCCGAACGCCACATGATCGACTAGATCCTCAATGTCGACGCCACGGTAGCGTAACGCGCCGCCGCCCCGATCCGGTTCGGCGATCTCGGTATGGAAGGCGACCACGCCTTCCAGCCCCGGCTTGAAACCGGTGGTGTCCGCCGGCCCATTCACCTTCGCCAGCTCGTTCAACACAGTCACGCCGACCTCCTCGCGCGGTGGGGCCCCTGCCTGGGCACGCGCGGGTCGCTGATCGGCCAGCGGGGTGGGCGCACGCCACAGTGCGGCGCCGCGCGGGTTGACTAACAGTGCACCCGATGACCATCTGGTGGCAATCCGGGGCCGATGGACATCTGCGGTTAGGGCATAACATAAGGAGCGTGCGGCGTGGCGGCTGGGTGGACGGACCGGGGCCAGCGGATCGATGACCTGGCCCGAATGCGGGTGGCCTACCCCGCAGCTGCGCTCGACGAAGCCGAGCTGGCCGGCAGCTGGCACGAACAGCTTGCGGGTTGGCTCGGCGACGCCTTGCGGGCGGGCCTTCCCGAGCCGAACGCCATGGTGCTGGCTACCGCGGACGCCGGCGGGCTGCCCAGCTCCCGCACCGTGCTGGCCAAGAGCCTCGACTCGCGCGGCGTCGTGTTCTACACCAACTACACCTCCGCCAAGATGCGCGATCTCGACGTCACCGCGTTCGCCGCGGCGACGTTTCCGTGGATTGCGCTGCACCGTCAAGTGCACCTGCGAGGGCCGATCCAGGTACTCACGCCCGAGGCGAGTACAACGTATTGGCAGACCCGCCCCCGGGGTGCCCAGCTCGGGGCGTGGGCGTCAGCACAGTCCACCGTGGTACCCGACCGGCGCGCGCTGGATGTCGCCCTGGAACAGGTCGCGGCGAGATTCGCCGACGTCGAGGCAGTGCCGTTGCCGCCGCATTGGGGCGGAGTGCGGATCATTCCGGTGAGCGTGGAGTTCTGGCAAGGTAGGCCCAACCGGATGCACGACCGGTTGCGTTACCACGTCGCCGAGGATGGCAACTGGGCTGTTCAGCGCCTCGCCCCGTGACGTGACCGCGGTGTGCTATCTCCAGGCGTGACAAGCTACCTTGGGTAGGTGCCTTGCGAACAAGCTGTGACCTTGGCCTACCCGGACGGCGTGCACCAGATGTCGATCACCCGGGCGGCCCAAGGGGCTTCCGGGATCAACCTCGGCACACTGCTGGCCGACACGGGGATGGTCGCGCTCGACCCGGGATTCGTCAACACCGCCGGGTGCACGTCGCAGATCACCTACATCGACGGTGCCGCGGGCGTGCTGCGCTACCGTGGTTATCCGATCGAAGTGTTGGCACAGCGCTCAACGTTCCTGGAGACCAGCTACCTGCTGATCTACGGGGATCTGCCGACCAGTGGACAGCTGGAGAACTTCACCGAGCTGATCCGCGTACACACCCTGTTGCATGAGGACCTCAGGCGGTTCTTCGACGGTTTCCCGCGCGACGCCCATCCGATGCCGGTGCTGTCCAGCGCGGTATCCGCACTGTCCACCTTCTACCAGGACAGCCTCAACCCATTCGACCACGACCAGGTGGAGATCTCTACCGCGAGGCTGTTGGCCAAGCTGCCTACGATCGCCGCTTACGCCTACAAGAAGTCGATCGGCCAGCCGTTTCTCTACCCGGACAACTCCCTAAGCTTAGTGCACAACTTCGTGCGGATGACCTTCGGGTTACCCACGGAACCTTTCGAGGTCGATCCGGTGGTGGCCAACGCGCTCGACCTGTTGTTCATGCTGCACGCCGATCACGAGCAGAATTGTTCGACCTCCACCGTGCGAATGGTCGGCTCATCCCAGGCTAACCTGTTCGCGTCGATCTCGGCGGGGATCAATGCGTTGTTCGGCCCGCTGCATGGCGGGGCGAATCAGTTGGTGCTCGAGATGCTCGAACGCATCCGCGCCGACGGAGGTGACGTAGACGCGTTCGTCACGAAGGTAAAAAATCACGACCACGGGGTGCGGCTGATGGGGTTCGGGCATCGGGTCTATAAGAATTACGACCCCCGAGCGAAGATCGTCAAGAAGATAGCAGATGAGATCCTGCACAAGCTGGGGGTCAACGACCCGTTGCTGGACATCGCCCTGGCGCTGGAGGCCAAGGCGTTGGCCGACGGCTACTTCGTCGAGCGCAAGCTGTACCCCAACGTCGACTTCTACACCGGTCTGATCTACCGGGCGATGGGTTTCCCAACCAGGATGTTCACGGTGCTCTTCGCGCTGGGGCGGCTACCGGGCTGGATCGCGCACTGGCGCGAGATGATGAGTGACCCGGAAACTAAGATCGGCAGGCCGCGCCAGGTCTACACTGGTTACTCCGAACGAGAGTACCTCGCGATTACCCAGCGTTGATTTCTCCGGAGCGGAGCATCATCCGTTGAGCGGTGCTCGACCTCCCTCCCGCCGCGTACGTTGCCCGCAGACCGAACCGGGAAGCCAGGTACCTATGCGCCGCACCATCGAGTGGATCGACGGACACATCGATGTGGTTGACCAGACAGCGCTGCCACAACAGCGGCGAGTCGCCCTGCACACCGTCAGCGAGGTGGTGGACGCGATCCACCGGTTGGTTGTGCGTGGCGCGCCCGCGCTGGGTGCGATGGGCGCTTTAGGCGTTGCGCTCGCCGCGGCGCGATCAGCGGACCAAGGGTACGACCCCGAAGTCGTGCGGGCCGACGCCCGTCGCATCGCCGCCGCCCGCCCCACCGCGGCGCACCTGAGGTGGGCAGTGCGCCAGGTGCTGCCCGCGGTGGCGCACGGACCCGCCGCGGTGCTGGATGTCGCGGCCGCGCTGGTCGAGGCCGACGTTCGGGCCTGTGCGACGCTGTCCCGGCTCGGTGCCGCCCTGCTGCGCAGCTATGTCGGCGACCGACCGATGGTGCTGCACACGCACGGCAATGCGGGCGCGCTGGCCTGCGTGGAGTGGGGCACCGCGCTGGGCATCGTTCGGGCCCTGCACGCCGACTCATTGATCTCGATGGTGGTGGTCGGGGAGACTCGCCCGCTGCTGCAGGGCTCTCGGATCACCGCGTTCGAACTCGCCGGCCTAGGCGTGCCGCATCAGGTGGTGGTCGACGCCGCCGGTCCTGGTCTCATCGCCAGCGGGCAGATAGATGCGGTCATCGTCGGCGCGGACCGGATCGCCGCCAACTACGACGTGGTGCACAAGGTCGGTACCTACCCGCTGGCGCTGGCCGCGGCCCGGGCCGGCATCCCCTTCGTGGTGGCTGCCCCGACCGCCACTCTCGACCCGAAAACGCCCACCGGCGCCGACGTGACCGTCGAGTATCGGGATCCCGACGAGGTGCTGCTGGTGGGCGGCTGGCGGATGGCGCCGGTCGAGACCACCGCGCTCAATCCCGCTTTCGATGTGACCCCTGCAGACCTGGTCACCGCCATCGTCACCGAATCTCGGGTGATCGAGCCGTCTGGAGTCGCCGAACCGGCGGGCGTGGTGCACCCGGTGACGGTCCCGGCAATGCGGCTGGTCGGTGCCTACTGACCCGTGCGTAGGTGACCCCGGTCGTACTGAACCCGGGCTCAACCCATGTGCTCGGCCTCGTCACCGACGGTCGTGGAGTCGCCGTGCCCGGTCCGAACCTCGGTCGCGGCGGGCAGCGTGAGCAACCGGGTCCGAATCGAGGCAACGATCTCATCGAAGTCCGAATAGGACCGACCGGTGGCGCCCGGGCCGCCTTGGAACAACGTGTCCCCGCTGAACACCACGTTGAGGTCGGGGGCGTACAGGCAACACGAGCCGGGGGAGTGCCCAGGGGTATGTAATACCCGCAGCGCGGTGCCCGCCACGGGCAGTACGTCGCCGTCGGCGAGCTCGGCAGCCGGTGGTGGTGTGTCGGGGTGCGCAAGCCGCCACAGCACATACTCGTTGGGATGCAATAGCACTGGCGCGGCGAGTATGCGGGACAGCTCCGGCGCGGCGTTGACGTGATCATCGTGGGCATGGGTGCACACGATGGCCAGCACCCGCCGGTCGCCGACGGCTGCCGCGATCGCTTCGGCGTCGTGCGCCGCGTCGACGACGATCACCTCCCGCTCGTCACCGACCAGCCAGACGTTGTTGTCGACCGCCCAGGTGCCGCCGTCCAGGCTGAAGGTGCCCGACGTGACCACCCGCTCGATCACGGTGCGCTCCCTTCGGCCGCACTCACGGGCTGCGTAGCAGCACGACGCTGCGCAGTACCTCGCCGCGCTCCATCTTCTCGAAGGCCGCTTCCATGTCGTCCAGAGTGATCGTTTCGGAGACGAACTTCTCCAGCGGTAACCGTCCCTGCAGGTGCAAGTCGACCAGCATGGGAAAATCTCGCTCGGGTAGACAATCGCCATACCACGACGATTTGAGCGATCCGCCCCGTCCAAAGATCTCTAGCAGGGGGATCTCGGGCACCATCAGATCCGGAGTCGGCACCCCGACCAGCACCACGGTACCGGCGAAGTCGCGGGCGAAGAATGCCTGTCGCCAGGTGTCCGGGCGCCCCACCGCGTCGATCACGACGTCGGCTCCGAAGCCGCCGGTGTAGGACCGCACCGCCTCGACGACGTCGGACTCCCGGGCGTTGACAGTGTGCGTCGCGCCGAAGTCGGTGGCCCACTGCAGTTTGCCGGGGTCGACGTCGATCCCGATGATCGTGGTCGCACCCGCTAGTGCGGCCCCGGCGATGGCCGCACTGCCGACGCCTCCGCAGCCGATCACCGCCACCGAGTCGCCGCGGGTGATGCCGCCGGTGTTGATCGCAGCGCCGAGCCCGGCCATCACCCCGCAGCCGAGCAGCCCGGCGATCTCTGGCGCGATCGCCGGGCTGACCTTAGTGCACTGGCCGCTGTGAACCAGCGTCTTCTCGACGAACGCGCCGATGCCCAACGCGGGCGTTAGCGCGGTGCCGTCGGACAAGGTCATGGACTGGGCGGCGTTGTGGGTGTCAAAGCAGTACCAGGGCTTGCCCCGCCGGCACGAACGGCAGCGTCCGCATACCGCACGCCAATTGAGGATGACGAAGTCACCGGGCGCCACGGTGTCGACCCCATCGCCTACGGCTTCCACCACGCCGGCGGCCTCGTGGCCCAGAAGGAAGGGGAACTCGTCGTTGATCCCGCCTTGCCGGTAGTGCAGGTCGGTGCGGCACACGCCGCACGCCTGCACCGCGACTAATGCCTCACCCGGGCCAGGGTCCGGGACGAGCACCGTTTCCACGGTAACTGGCGTGCCCTTGCTACCCGCTACCACCCCACGGACCTCGTGGATCACGACGACCTCGTGCTCAGCGCGCCCTACGCGCCCGGCGCTTGGCGGCGATCTTCTTAGCGGTCTTCCTCGCGCGCTTGCTCCGTTTGCCGCGGGGAGTGGTAACCGCTAGTAGCAACCCACCGAGCAGGCCGCAGTTGGACAGGAAACGCTCTTGGCGAGCCTTGCGGGCGTCGGGGGAACCTGCTGATCCAAACGGCTGCTCAGCCACGGTGCTCGGGATCAGGTCCACGGCGAGGACCGTCGCGGTGAGCCGCGGGGCCCACCCCAGACCCATCAACAACCCAGCGGCAATCTTCGTGGCAGCACCCGCTTGCACGACCAACGCCGGGCTGACGGGCGCGGGCAATATTCCCTGCCCCTTGGCCAACAGCGGGGTGACCGCCTCGATTTTTGGCTTCGGGTTCATCAGGGTGTCCACACCATTGGCAACGGACACGGCGGCAAGCAGCGGACGGGCAACGCGGCTAAGCAACACGGCGGCTCCTCTCTGAGCTGTTCGCTTTCGCACCGTAGTCCCCCTGCGCCGTCAGAAGCGGGAAGCCACCCATCCGGGGCACGTCGAGTGGCAGGGACGCCTGACACCTGACACCGTTGTCCATTCACGAGGCTGGAGGGCCAGCGTGGCGCAACCCCGGGATCCTGCCGCGGACCTACGGCGGATCGCCTTCCTGCTCGAGCGCGCTGCCGCGCAGACCTACCGGGTTCGGGCCTTCCGGACTGCCGCGTCGGTGCTTTCGGCGCGCGACGACGTGGTGCAGCGCGCCAGCGCCGGAACCCTGACCGCATTGAGCGGCGTCGGTGAGGTCACGGCCCGCTGCGTCACCGAATCCCTCGCCGGGCAGGCGCCGGTATACCTGCGTCGGCTGGAGACGGAGCAAACAGGCGCAGCTGATGCAAGTGAAGCCGGCGCGGCGCTGCGGGTGGCGCTGCGCGGCGATTGCCACACCCATTCGGACTGGTCCGACGGCGGCTCACCCATTGAGGAGATGGCGGTCACCGCTCGCGAACTCGGCCACCGATACCTTGTCCTGACCGACCATTCACCACGGCTTACCGTGGCCAACGGGCTATCACCGGAACGGCTGCGCCGCCAGCTGGAGGTCGTCGCCGCGTGCAACGAGACGCTCGCCCCGTTCCGCATCCTCACTGGGATCGAAGTCGACATTCTCGCCGACGGTGCGCTGGATCAGACCGAAGAGCTACTAGCGCTACTAGACGTTGTGGTCGCCTCGGTGCACTCGCAGCTGCGAATGCCGGCCGCGGAGATGACCAAGCGGATGCTGCGGGCGGTGACCAACCCGCACGTCGACGTGCTCGGGCACTGCACCGGCCGGTTGGTGGCTGGTTCTCGCCAACGCCCCGAGTCCCAGTTCGACCCCGATGTGGTCTTCGCGGCCTGCGCCGAGCATGGCGTCGCGGTGGAAGTCAACTGCCGTCCGGAGCGGCTGGACCCGCCGAAACGGCTACTGCGGCTCGCGGTGCAGGCGGGCTGTCTGGTAGCGATCGACTCCGACGCGCACGCCCCCGGACAGCTCGACTGGCTGCCCTACGGTTGCGAGCGCGCCGCTGCCTGCGCCGTGGCGGCCGAGAGAGTGGTCGACACGTGGTCTGCCGACGAACTGCGGTCCTGGGCTAGCCGGTGAACGCGCAAATCAACCCCGCATGGCATTCGCGGCGGCGATGAGCAGCGCCGCCCGGTCCGTGATTTTTATGCGGGCACGTCCTGCCGCGACGCCCAGTGCGCGCTCGGCAGCGTCGATGGCCTGCCAACCGGTCCAGTTCACCACCCCGACGCCCCGCTGGTTGAGCCGCTCAATGATCGCGTCGGGGTCCCGGTACGGTGCGCGGGGCAGCGAGTCGAGGTCATCCAGCAGTTGCTCCACGGTCTCCTTGGCATCGCCCTTGTTCGTGCCGATCACCCCGGTAGGTCCGCGCTTGATCCAGCCGACCACGTACTCGCCGATGACGGCCGAACCGTTGTGCTGAACCCGGCCCGCCACGTTCGGGATCATCCCGGAGCGCTCGTCAAACGGCACGCCGGGCAACGGCAGCCCGCGGTATCCCACCGAGCGCAGCAACAGCTGGGTGGGCAGGGTCTCCACTTTGCCGGTGCCGGTGACGCCGCCGTAGCCGTCCAGCTCGTTGCGCTCACACCGCACCGCCTCCACCCGACCGGTGCCGAGCACGGCCACCGGGGCGAGCAGGAACCGCAGGTGGATCCGTCGAGCCCGGCCCTGTTGCGGTCGGGTCGACCATTCCTGCAATGTCTCGACGTTGCGTCGGACGGCCTTGTTGTTTTCCACCAGCTCCTTGCCGGCCAGATCCAGCACCAGCTCAGCGGGGTCCACCACCACATCGGCATGAGCCAGTTCACCCAGCTCGCGCAACTCCTTGGTGGTGAATTTCGCCTGCGCCGGGCCGCGCCTGCCAATAATATGGATGTCACTGACGGCACTGGCGCCGAGCACTTCGAGCACGTGATCGGGCATGTCGGTGACGTCCAGCTCTTGAGCCGTCTTCGCCAGAATGCGCGCGACGTCCACCGCGACGTTGCCTACCCCGACCACCACAGCGCTGCGCGCATTCAAGGTGAACGCGTCCACCGCCGCATCCGGGTGGCCGCAGTACCAGGCCACGAATTCGGTGGCCGAGAAGCTGCCTGGCAGCTCTTCGCCGGGGATGGATAGTCGACGATCCACCGACGACCCGGTTGCATAGACCACCGCGTCGTAGTATTCCCGCAATTCCGCCACGCTGATACCGGAGCCGAGCTCGATTCCGCCAAGAAACCGCACGGCGGGCCGCTCGAGGATTTTGCGTAGCGTGATCTCCAGCGACTTCATCTTCAGATGGTCCGGCGCCACGCCATAACGCAATAGCCCGTACGGGCACGGCAGCCGATCTATGACATCGACTGACACCGCGTCATGCTTGCTCAGCTCATCGGCCGCGTACAGTCCGGCAGGACCGGACCCGATCACTGCCACTCGAACCGACCGGGACACGGCTGATGCACCTCCTGCGCACGAACGTGGTAACCAAGGATCACTAGTGCGTTCGACGTTACGCCACCACACGTACGAGGCGCCGCAATGCCGCGACGGTCAGGCCGTTAGCCAATTGCGGATCGCCCCGGAGTACCGAGACTCCATCTGGCCGGGCCAGATCGTCGAGTACTGCTACGGCACCCGACATGTCCTGATCACGGGTGTATCCGTTGACTACCGCCACACAACGCAGCCCTGCAGAAACGGCGGCTTGCACGCCGTTGGCCGAGTCCTCCACCGCTACCGCCTCGGCAACGGTCACGTCCAGGCGAACCAGAGTCTCCAGATAGACGGCCGGGTCGGGCTTGAGGTCAGTAACGTCTGATCCAGTGACGACCACGTCAAATGCATCGATACCGAACAGTATGTCGAGCAACGGCAGCACCCAGTCGGAGGTCCCAGTCGTCGCGACCGCGACGGCCACCCCCTCGGCGCGCAGCGCATTGATCAGCTCTGCCGCGCCCGGCCGTGCCTGCATCGCGCCCGTGCGGACCAGCGCGACAAATCGGCGCGTTTTGTCCGCGTGCAGTGTCGCCGCCAGCGCAGCAGCCTCGGTGGGGGCGTGTCCCTTGAATTGGAGGTAGCGTTCGATGCGCCGGCGCCCCCCGGTCGTGGCCAGCAGTGCACCGTATTCCTCGACGCTCCACCGGTAGCTCAGACCGGCCGCCTCGAAGGCTGCATTGAACGCCACCCGATGCCCGTCTCGCTCAGTGTCGGCGAGGGTGCCGTCCACATCGAAGACCACCGCTTGCAGTGGGTCCACTCGCTCGATCGACATGAACGTCAAGCCGCGCTAGTCGGCCGGTCTGCCGGTCGGCGTGGACCGCCGGCCTCGGACTCCGTGGAACTCCGCCCGCACCGATTTCGTGTCTCGGGGCCAACCGGCTGACCGATCTGGGTTCCGTTGTGGATCATTTTCCACCAATCGTGAAGATCGTCGGTGCAGGCCATCCGACACGTCTGAAGTCACCTGACGGTGACCACTCGCCTCGATGTTCTCGGTTGCCTTCGCAACGGCACCGGTTTGCCCGGTCGGCTCGTGGTGATCCTGCCAGCCGTCGGTAAGAGAGCCGATGGCGTCGATGAGGTTGCGCACCGAGGCGAAGGTCCCCCGGCGGATGGCCTGCTGGGTGATGACGCCGAGCGAGACCTCGACGAGCTTGAGCCACGGATCGGGCTGACCTGCGGC
>JBHEMR010000132.1:0-4628 GCA_046262495.1 Pseudonocardiaceae bacterium
TCAGCCGGATAGAGCAAGCGACTTCTAATCGCTAGGCCGCAGGTTCGAATCCTGCCGGGGGCACTAGCTGGGCAGATGGGTACGAGAGTCCAGCGCAACCACTTGCAAGCTAGAGATCGGACTCGCTGCGATGGATGGGTCTGCACTCCCCCCGATCCGCCATCGTGGACGTCGAAGGCCTCTTCGAACTGCTCCCCGACTACCTCCTGCACCTACGTTAACGACGCCCGCGACTACGACTTTGTGGTCGTCGACGGGTCCGACGAGTAACCGGAGGATCCAGGGGCCAGCACAACCGCTTCTATGGCACCGACTTCCCACGCCGCTGCGCCGACGCGCTTCGCCGGGGGTGGTCGCGAGCCAGGCCGGTTGTCCCACCATGTGACGCCCAGGAGACGCTGCGGACGGCATCGCGGCGCTAGCGCGAAGTGTTGCCCACTGTCGTCCCCTACTGCTCTGATGAGCATGAGGGAGGCGCTCGCAGACCCGTCAGACACCATCGCCTACCCGGTGCCGCTGATGGTGCATCGGTTGGCCGCCCTGCCCTACCGCCCGGTGTTAATCAACGCCGACGCACTACGCCGTGTTACCACAGTCCAGCCCGACATACCCCGATATCTGAGATCTCGGGCTTCTGGCGATCGCGCCGCCGAGGCGAACATCCGCAACGGGGTGTCAAAGTGCACCGTCCGGGGTATGCCCGCGCCATGAGCGAGATGAATGTGTCTGGCCACCGCGAGCCGTCGGCCGCGGAGCTGGTCACTCGGCTCTCCGAGCAGATCTCGCGGTTAATCCGGGATGAGCTGCAGCTGGCCCTGACGGAGCTGAAGCAGAAGGCCAAGCGAGCCGGGATTGGCGGCGGGATGATCGGTGCTGCCGGGACGGTTGCGCTGCTCGGGCTGGGCGCACTGATGATCGGAGCGATCGTCGCGCTGGCCCGGCTGTTGCCGTTATGGGCGGCCGCCCTGATCATCGGCGGTGCCGCGCTACTGCTCGCCGGCCTGCTGGCGTTGCTTGGCATCAATCAGCTCAAGTCTGCAATGCCGCCCACGCCAGAGCAGGCGATCGCAAGTATCAAGCGCGGCGTGCCTGGCTAGCCTCGGGCTTTCATCGTATTGATCACGTGGGCGTGCCCGGGCTAGACACGCGAACGAGCTTGCCTCGCACCAGTGCCCAGGATGCCGATGCCCAGGCCAGCCAGGGCGTTGCCGCCGTCGCCGGCTCACAACCGCCCGTGCTGAACATGGACATCTACCGCCGGCGTTTGCCCAGTCGCCATCCGAGCCGCGATGATGCTGGTCAGTGCGCATGGCCAGGGTGAGCCTAGGTAGTGCGACGCCGCCGCGCGCGGCGCGCACAGCGTTTCCGGGGAGCCCCCGCTGCCGCTGTAGGGGACGCCTCCATCGCGAACGTGCCACCGTCGGACTACCGCGCCGCCGCACACGTACCGTATTCACTAACCGCAGAATGGAACTCCTCCACCACACGGGGGAAGTACCGCAAAGTCGCGATGCTGCATCGGCCGGGCAGCCCGGGCAGCGGCCCGGCACGATGGACGCGTGAAGCTACTGTTGATGTCCGATACGCACGTCCCCCAGCGGGCCCGGGACCTGCCGGAGCAGCTGTGGCGAGCCGTCGATAAAGCGGACGTCGTGGTGCACGCCGGCGACTGGGTGTGTGTAGAGCTGCTAGATGCGTTGCTCGCTCGATCGGACCGGTTGATCGGGGTGGTTGGTAACAACGACGGGCCGGCCTTATGCGCACGATTGCCTGAGGTGGCAACCGTCGACCTGGTCGGGATACGGCTGGTGGTCATTCATGAGACTGGATCGGCGCGCGGCCGGGAGCAGCGGTGCGCCGCCCGTTTCCCCGACGCCGACGTCTTGGTCTTCGGGCATAGTCACATCCCGTGGGACACCGTAGCTCCCACCGGCCTGCGAATGTTGAACCCTGGGTCCCCGACCGATCGGCGCCGCCAGCCGGCGTGCAGTTGGATGACCGCCGAGATCATCGGCCGGCAGCTCGACCGGGTGCAGTTGCACCGACCGTCAGCGGTCACTCGGTGAGATCGGACAGCAGCAGTCCACTGCGGGGCTTCGGGGTGAAATAGGTGCTCTTGCGTGGCATCCGTCGGCCTTGCTGGTGTACCAAGCACGTGGGCGAACGGCACGGGGGCCAGCTGCAAGACGGCGTCGACCTGCGGGCCCGCGGGATGCCCTGCTGGCAGGGCCCGCACGTGGGGTCCTGCCGGGTCGATGCGAAGCGCGTCGGCGAGGAGTAACCGCTCGACCAGCCCATGGTCAATCCTGGGAAGCGGTTCACCGGGTTCGGGTCTGGGCAGCGTGACGATCAGATCAGCGCCGGATGCGCGGGCCGCCACCCTGCCGGGGCGGCCCGGTGGGTGGAGCTGCCTGCCCTGCCGCTCCGTCAACCCAACCCGCAACCAGGCGTCTGCCAGATCACCGGAGGTCAGTCCAGTACCGACCAGCGCCCGGTGGATTGCGCCGATCCGCAGCGCCGGACCGCCGGTCACCAACGCGAGCAGGCTGGACCGATCGCTGGCCGCCGCGGCGGCAACCCGATGATTTCCATCAGCGACGAGGAGCGGCCCCGCGGTCCACAGTGGCGAGTGCGGCGTCACAGTCCCTGCGCTAACGCTCGGGGCGTGCGATGCGGGTGCTGAATGGCCAGCAATGTGTCACGGCCGCCGTGCGGCCCGGCCAGTGCGGCCACCACTTCGCTGGCTTCGGCGAACTCATCGACGTCGGGACCCGGCACGCGGTCGGTGAGCACCCAGCCGCGCCTGATGGCCCGCACCCACCGTGTCATCGTTCGCGCGCCGCTTGCCGACCTGGTCACAGCCCGGCGAAGGCGGCGCCAGCGAGGCCGACGACGAGCAGGGGACCGGCGACTCGCAGGTGCACAAACGCCAGCGCGGCGAACCACAGCGGCCACACTGGCACCGGCCGTGGCGGTTGCTCAGGTCGCGGCTGGCGGAAATACGACCACACCGTGACCAGCCGATAGACCCCGCCAAGCGCCAGCAGCGCTGGCCACGGCAGCGCGTCGATCAGCACACAGATCACGATGAGCAGGTAGAAACTGACCATCAGACCCAGCGTCGCGGCCCGGGCCCACCGCTCGCCGAGCATCACCGGTAGCGTACGAATTCCCAGCGGCTCGTCGTAGGGGATCTTGTCGGTGTGCTTGCCCATCAGCACCGACGTGCACAGCAGTGCATAGGGCAGCGACGCCAACAACACCTGCCAGGTGATCGAACCGACCGCCGCGTAGTAGGTGCCCCCCACCATCAGCGGTCCCCAGACCAACAACACGTCCGGCTCCCCCAGGCCACGCTTCTTCAGCCGCAGCGGCGGAGCGGTGTAGGCCACCGACAGCACGAATCCGGCCAGCGCGAACACCACCACTGGCCAGCCCCGGACCATCGCGAGCACGACGAGGATCGCCAGGTCTGCGACATTGACGACCAGCACCGATACAACCAACGCTCGGCGGGTGACCAGTCCGGACAGGATCGGGTGCGGGGCATACAGCGCGCGCGGGTAGCTGGCGGTGTCCGAACCGGTGCTGGTGTCGTAAAGGTCGTTCATCAGGTTGTTGGCGACGTGCGCTAGCGTGATCCCGATGACGGCCAGCAGAAGCCAGCGCCAGTCGACGCCGGGCGCGCGCGCGGCGAGCAGCCCCGCCACCAGCCCGGCGACCAGCGTCATCGGCAGCACAGCGGCGCGGGAAACCACGATCCAGCGGGTCACCGCGTCAATCGGGCCCTCTGGCGGGTTGGTGGTGCTCAAGGCATAGCGCCAGGCGCTCAACCGGGAGCGCGGGGCAGTATCGGTCACACCGTCGAGCCTGGCACAACTGCGGCCAGACCGGTCAGTCGAAGGCGTACACCACCGCAGCCATGTCCTCGTCCGCGTGCCCGGCGTCGGCCGCGGCCGACATGAGGTGGTGAACCGCCTGCATCAGCACCGGATCGTCACCGGCTTCCCGCAACGCGTTCACGATGAGCGCGGAGTCCTTGACCGCGCCAGCCAACCCGAACGCCGGCGCGAAGTCACCTGCGATCATCGCCTTGCCCTTGAGTTGGGCGTACGGACTGTCGGTGCCGCCGCCAGCGATGGTGTCCAGGAACAGCTGCGGGTCCACACCGAGGCCGCGGACCAGCGCGATGGCCTGCCCAGTGGCGGCGGTGATGGACAATACCCAGGAGTTCAGGGCGAGCTTGAGCCGGTGCCCGTCACCGACCCGCTCACCGACCCAGACCGTCTTGTTACCGATCGCCTCGAACACCGGCTCCACCCGAGGCGCCAGCTCGCGCGGTCCCGATGCGAGCACGATCAGTTCACCCTGCTCGGCGGGCTGCTTGGTGCCGAGCACGGGCGCGTCGACGTAGCCACGGCCGTACCGGCCGGCGAGCTCGGCTAGACGCTGGGTGCCGGCGAGACCGACCGTGCTGGTCTGCGCCCAGACCGCGTGCTCTGGCGTCGCGGCTAGCGCCCGTTGCATGACCTCGGCCACCGCATTGACGTCGAAGAGCATCGTGACCACGACGTCCGCGCCGGACACCGCCTCGGGCGGATCCGCGGCGACCTTGGCGCCGTCATCGG
>JBHEMR010000133.1:0-7159 GCA_046262495.1 Pseudonocardiaceae bacterium
TCAATTATTGTGGCCACGCCACTCCTCCGGGGTACCCAGCGCGATCACTCAACGTACGGACGGTAGAGCACGGTCTAACCATGGTCCGCACGCCTGCGCCTCCTGAGCTCGGTACGTACAGATCCGAACCATAAACCTTCCGAGCCTCTCGATGCCAGACGTTGCCGTAGAGCTCACCTCGCCAAAGGCGGAGGCATTAGCGACGGCCGGCGGACCAACCGGATGATCAGGTAACCCTGATTCCGCGCTAGCGCGTCAAGCCTGCGTGGTGGTTGCGCCGCTGACGCCATGACGACCGCCCTGTCGAGACTGCCACTGAGCACTGCGCGACGACGTCATTGCGGACCTCGCATGGCGACAGCGGGAGGGTGCCCTGCCGGACGGTGGGTGCATTCCGTCCGGCAGGGTAGGGGGTGACTCAGCCGTGGAAAAAATCCTTGACCTTCTCGGCGGCCTGCTTGATCTTGCCCTCGGCTTGGTCGACCTTTCCCTCGGCTTCGAGGTGCTCATCGCCGGTGGCCTTGCCGGTGGCCTCCTTGAGCTTGCCCTTCAGCTCTTCGGCCTTGTTCGAAATTTTGTCTCCGATACCCATCGGGTGCTCCTTCGTCAGATTGGATTGCCTAGTCAGATGGACCTGCGGTGTCAGCTGCTCCTGCGGAGTAGACGCCTCAGCACCAGCAACACAGCCAGCAGAGCCACTACGGCTGGCACCGGCCGTTGCCGCACCGCCGCCATCACCTGTGTTATACGCCCAATCACCGGGGCGGGGAGTTTTGCTGCGGCCTGGTTGGTCCGATCCTTGACCTGTTGCGTCGTCTCGTCGGCCTTGGCCTGCACCGCTTCGGAGCCGTCATGCAGGTGCTGCTTGATGTCTTGAATCTTTGCCTGCGCGGTTTCCTTGGCGTCGCGCACCTTGTGTTTCATCCCGGTGGGCAGATTGGCGGTGAGATTGTCGGACGCGAGACTCATCGCGGTAGGTCCTCTCCTGAGTGTGTCAAGACCATGTCGGTTGCAGCTAGTTACCCCGTATCAACTCACAGTAATCCCCGTTCTTACAGGTTTTGCCGCCGCGTCGCGTTCGCCGCGGCCTGTACCGCTGGGTCGGCCGCGGCGAACCACGACCAGTCCGCGGCCCGATCAGCGGCTACTTCCGGTGGCCGGGCGAACACCGTCGGATCCGCCCCGCCAGCGGGGAGCCGGAGCTTGTCTGGGGGATCAATCGGTGGCGGCTCAGATCCGGCAGCCGGGAGGTCAGCGTTGATGCGCTCGCCACGGATCTGGTCATAGATAGGCGTTTGGCTCACGAGAGGACACCGTAGGGGCAGCGCCGCGGCGTCGGCATCAACATGGTGTGGACGGCGTGGGGAGCACTGTGTGGATCGACGGATCCGGATGTGCACAAGCTGTGCACAGGGTGTGGACGCGCCAGACGGTGGCGTCGTCAGGGCACGATGACGACGGGGCAACGCGCGTGCCGGGTCAACCACACTGGCACCGATCCAGCGATTCGGTGCACCCAGCGGGCGGGCGCACCGAGGACGATCGCGTCGGCCTGGGTGTCAGCGGCCAGCTCAGCAAGCTGGCGCGCGGCATCGCCGCAGCGTTGCACCAGCTGCACCGTCAATCCGGTGGTGTCGATGATTTCGGCGAGTTCAGCGCGCAGCCAGTCCAGCAACTCGGCGGGATCCTCAGCCGGTGGGGTGAAACCGTAATCGATCGAGTAGCAGGCCGGAGTTGGCCGAACGTGGGCGAGGATGAGGGGCTGGTCCATCCGGCGCGCCATGCCAGCGGCGTAGGCCAGCGCGTGCCGGCTGGGTGCGGACCCGTCGTAACCGACCAGGATCGGACGGGTGACTACCCCAGAGATGATCGACTCGTGCGAGCGCGGAGCGGGAGTCGCGTCGGGCATGGCCGTCTCCGGCGAGATGGTGCGAGATGCAGGCGTGGACCGTTAAATTATGTCGCTTTGCAGAGCCGGGTCGCTACCGCCTGCCGTGGGACTTGAGCGTTCGGTGAAGCGCTCGCCACACTGCATGTGACGTCCATCACGGGGACGTAAGCTCAGGCTGCAACTAGCCGGACCGAGCCATGTTGTACAGACCGGCTAGGGCAAGATGCGCAGCTATCGGCGGGTGCTACCGCTGCGGTTCACCTCACGTGAGCGCACACCTTGCCGGGCACTAAGAACCGCTGCCGAACAGTGGACGATACGGTTAGGGGTAGCCGGCGAGGATGAACCGCGCAGCGCACGAGCTGTTCGCCCGGAGATGGGCGGACGCGATCGCTGGCGCGAGTTATGTGTCACTGGGCTCTGACGAGCTCGTAGCGCACCTACTCGGGCTTACCCATCAGCTGGTCGAGGCAACGCTGGCCACCGAGTTCGACCCCTCAGTCGGACGCCGGATCGGCGTCGACATGGTCGCCGCGCATTTCACCGGTACGGGGACGCTCGGCGCGACGGTGACGCTCCTCGTCGAGCAGTTGCCGGATCTGTTGGGGCAGGTCCCTACAGGCGTCGACCTCAGCACCCGAGTTGCCCGGCTGACCGGCAACCTGGCCGCTGGTTACGCCAATGCGCTGCGCGAGCGCAGCCTCGATGAGCAGGACGCGATCTACCGGGCTGGACTGCGTGCGCGCCGGCAGGCTGAACAGGCATTGACAGCCAGCGAGGCGCGTTTCCGAGGGGTGTTTCACGCATCTCCGGTCGCGATCGCGATCAGCGACCCCGACGGCCGGATCGTCCAAACCAACCGGTCCCTCGACACCACTCTCGGGTACGCCCCCGGTGAGCTGCTCGGACGTGAGCTGACCGAGTTGTTCGCACCGGATGACCGGCCCATCGTGGAGGAGCACTACCGCGGCCTGGCGACCGGTCGGCACTCGCGGTTCCGAGTCCGGTTCCCGCTACGCCTGGCCGATGGCGAGACCGCGGTGATCTACCTCGACGCCGCGGTGCTGCTCGATGACGAGCAGGTGCCCCAGTGCATCGTGACGATGATCGATGACATCACCGATCTGCGTCTGATCGAGCAGCGGCTGCACCACCAGACGCTGCATGACGTGCAGACCGGTCTGCCGAATCGCCAGTACTTCATCACCCATCTGGAAAAGGTGCTCGGACAGCTCGAACCGTCGGCCATGGTTACGCTGATGCACCTCGATCTGGACGGCTTTTCAGCGATCAACGACGGGCTGGGGCATCACGTCGGCGAACGGCTGCTGGACGTGGTCGCCAGGCGGCTGGAATGGGCAGTCGCCGACCGCCAGGCGATGGTCGCCAGACTCGGCGCCGACGAGTACGCCATCCTCATCAAACCTGGGAATCCGGTCCTGGACGTCGGTGCCTTCGCCGAGACCATCAATACCGCGTTGGCCGAGCCCTTCTACGTCGAGGGGATCGGAGTGGCGGTCACCGCCACCATCGGGATCGTGCAGCGCCGGGTCGCCGGGGCGAAGCCCGCGGAGCTGATGCGCGCCGCCAGCGCCACACTGCGCCGGATACGTGGCCGAGGCAAGCGGCAGTGGACCCTGTTCGACCCGGAGATCGATGCCGCCAACCGGGCGGAGCTCCAGCTGGCCGCGGCGATGCCCGGCGCTTTGGAGACCGGCGAATTGCAGGTGACATACCAGCCGGTGGCCACGCTGGACGGCGGACGGCTGGTCGGCGTCGAGGCGGCGTTGAGCTGGCAGCACCCCCAGCTCGGCGTGCTGTCCAATGAACAGTGCGTACAGGCCGCGGAGCGCACCGGCGTCGTACATGAAGTCGGTCACTGGTTGCTGCGCACTGCCGCTGAGCGGGCAGTGTCCTGGCGACAACGCACGGATGGCAGCGCGCCGCCGGTGATGATCAACCTCACGCCGTCCCAGGCGCAGGATCCTGATTTGGTGGCGCGGGTCAGAGCCGTTCTGGAGGAGACCAACCTGGCGCCGACTGAGCTAGCGCTCACGGCACCGGTGGCGGCCATCCGCACGGTCACTGGGGAAGTCGCCGACGAAGGTGGTGGACAGGCCGAGGACAACCTGCGCGTGCTCACCGAGTTGGGCGTGCGCACCGGACTCTACGACTTCGGTGGCGGCATCCGCGGGCTGCGCTGCGTGGCAGACCTCTCGGTGTGCGTGCTCCGAATTGCTCAGCCGGTGTCCCACCAGCTAGCCGAGGAGCCGTCCGGGATCCTGACGCAGGCGACGCAGGCGTTGGTGCACATCATTCGCGACGCCGGGGTCGACGTAGTCGCTCCGGTAGACACCGCCGAGCAGGCTGCGGAATGGGCGTGCATCGGCGCCAACTGGGCAATCGGGGCGTTGTTCGGCCCACCAAGCGAATCTCAATTCATCGAGCCCCTGCTCGATACAGTGGCCGACTCGTGATCCCGCACGGCACATCGCGCGAAGAGGCCCTCGCAGCCCAGGACGCCATCGGGTCGACCAGCCCGAGGAAGGCGCGGAGGCCGGCCGCATCACCCGGTCGGCCTCCGCAGATCCCCCCGACCAGCAGTCGCACATCAACCTCGCGCGCGCCGAGCCGTCCATCTTATCTGTCGATGTCGTGAACGCGCGGCGCTCTGCCAGTCCCGCTGGTGCCGTTACCCCACAGCTAACGGCACCCCCCGACCAGCGGATCGGTTCAGCTGAGGCGGTCTCCACCGTTGCCGCCATTGGCGTTACCGCCACCACCACCGAAGCCGCTACCCGCGTTGTTCTCCTGGTCACCGAACAGGTCGATGTTCAAGAGGTTGAGGCCGATGCCGCCTCGGCCCTTGCCACCGTCGCCACCATAGCCACCATAGCCACCGTTGGCACTGTAGCCACCGTTGGCACCGTTGCCACCGTAACCACCGTCACCGCCTCGGCCGCCGCCTCCGTCATGACCACCACCGTCATGACCACCACCGCCATGACCACCACCGCCATTCCCGCAGCCACAGGCGCTGAACAGGGACAAGACGGTACGGGCAGGAAGTAGCTCCACGTGCTGGCCGTCAACCTCGGCAAAGCTCAATGTGTCAGACATAAATCCCCCTTAGGCGCCCAGTAAGCGGGCAACAGCGCACCCTCATCGACGGCAGTGTCGATTCGGCTTAATCGCTACCATGGCCGGATTAGGATTGCTTGGCAAGATGTATGGACCCCTATTTTCCACGGCCGATTTGTACGGTGGATTTATTCGCAGCTACTTAGTCAAGCGAGAAAACTTCGGAGATTTAAGCGACAGTTACGTGGTTTCCCAGATCGACTACCTAGAAGCGGACTGTGCTGTCGCCACTGCTCAGTACCCTCGGCTTTGGCCGAGGAAGAACCGGATCATCTCAGCGGACGCGTCGGGACCCGCCGGGTCGGTGTAGGACCCCACCGGGCTGCCCCCGTACCACGCATGCCCGCCGCCATGCACCATCCAGGACTCGGCGAGGACCCTGCCGTCGACGTCAGTGTGCACGGTTCGGGTGCAGGTATGACCGATCTGCCCGTCGATGTGTGTTGTGTCCGACACCGAGGTGCCGGTCGTGGCCAGCCGGGCGGCGACGAGCTTCTCGGCGTTCACCGGTGCCACGATCTGGTCACGGTCGCCATGGAAGACGATCAACCGGACCGGACCGCCAGGCGGCGGCGAGCCGCCCGTCCGCATGGCGGCGAATGCCGACGCGACGTCGTGTGCCGCGCGGTAGGCGATTCCGGAATGCACCCCGACTCCGGCATAGAGCTCCGGGTGGGTCGCGGCCAGCACCGCTGCCATCGCTCCACCGGCGGACAGCCCGGCGACGTACACCCGGGCGGGATCGACCGCGTGGTGGGCCATGATGTGGCGGGTGATGCCGGCGATGATCGCTGGCTCGCCGGCGCTGGCCTGCTGGTCGGCGGGGCAGAACCAGTTCCAGTATCCGCCGTTGTTGGCCGCAGCGGACTGTTGCGGGTAGGCGACGAGGAACGTGTGTTGCTCGGCGAGGTCGTTCATCCGGGTGCCGGCGGCGAAATCGGCGACGTCCTGCTTGCCGCCGTGCAGCATGACGACCAAGGGCACCGGAGCCCCGGAGTAGCCAGTCGGGATGTACAGATCGTAACTTCGGGTCCCGGCCGGCTCGGTGTGGCTGAGGTGGTGGATCGCGCCGCCGAGTGCGGCGGTGGGCAGGTTAGCCAGCCCACCGGGCAGACCCCCGGCCGGCTTCCGGGTCAACGCCTCTCGCAGCCTGTCGAGCGGACCGTGGCGGTCGCCCGGTCCGGCGCCTTGGGCGGGAGGTGCGGCACCGAGCGTGCGCTGCAGGAGCGCGGACGCCTCAGTCAGCTGCCCTGCACGGGTGAGCCGCAGTGCTTCGGACATGCCAGCGATGCGATGGTCGTCCATGGGGAGGCCCTTCGGGGGTGTCACGTCGACGCCGGCCGGTCGGCCGGCGCCGGGCGATTGTGTGCTGTTCAAGTGGTGGTGCGGGGCGCGAGAGCAGCCTTGACCGCCCGCGGCGCCCGGAAGGCGCCAAGGACCTCGACCGAAGCGATCGTCGCCAGTGCGAGTTCGGGGCTGACATCGTCGGCAACGGTCGCCAGGCCGAGGACGCGCAGCTCGATCGTCTGGCCCGCGCTGCGAAGTCCCTCGAGGTCACGGCGGCTGAGGTGGTGCGTGCCGAGTGTTAATGTCCGGCGCGCCACCGTGTCGTTCACCGCGGCTGCCCGGCTCTCGAGCTGGCGCCGGATCGCCGTCCGGATGAAGTCCGTGCGATTGGCGTAGAAACCCTCATCGACGAGCAGATCGATCTGACCGAGGTCGACCAACCCGACGTTGATGGTGATCTTCTCGCTCTTGTCTACCTCAGCCATCTGCGTCCTTCCACCATCCAAGGACCATCCTAACACCATCCAGCTGGATGGTGAGGCCTCAGGCGCGGGTTCTCCTCTTGCTCAGTGGCGGTCTGCGTTTGGCTCGCTCTCACCGAGGGTAACCCGCAGCGAAGTTCATCTCACGCAAGGCAATAAGCAGATATTCGAATAGTTGCCGCGACGTCGCGGCGTGCATCGGAGATTGTCCCTCAAGGAGCCGGTCATCCCGAGCGCAACCTAGCGGAGGCGGACACGTGAAGCAGGACCAGTTCACTCAACAAGATCCCACGGAGCAGCATGCAGCGCCGGGAAGCGGCGATCAGACGGTGGAGTACCCGGGCCGTACCGGCGACAT
>JBHEMR010000134.1:0-21883 GCA_046262495.1 Pseudonocardiaceae bacterium
AGCGCCGTCGAAGAGCCAGCGCCGTCGAGAGCTGCGGTGACCGAATCCCCCTGAAGTCGCGGACCAAAGGAGATCGCATGCACACCACGTCCCGGTTCTTACAGGGCATCTATCCCTTTGAAGGACAGGGCCTATGCAAACCCGTCCCGATCGATCCTGCCCTGACCTACACCGTTCCCCCGGGGGTGACCGGCCAGGCCCTCTACTTCCGCGGTGGGAACAGCACCGAAGAAATGATCACGATTGTGCTGGTGCGGGACGGCCAGCCGATGCGCTACTTCCCGATCGGCGCTCGCGACGGCATCCATGTGCCGCTGCGGGTGGTGGAAGACCTGATCAGCCATACCCAGATCGAGTTGCATGTCGCCGCGCCCGAAGGGTGCGCCGGGGCAGTTGTCATCGATCTCGGCCTGCTGGAGGTGTGAACGCCGTGCAAGAACTGGTTGTGGTGGGCAACGGCATGGCGGGGGCCCGCGCCGTCGAGGAGATCTTGACCCGCGGCGGGAGTGAAAATTTCGCATCACAATGTTCGGTGATGAGCCGCACGGCAACTACAACCGCATTTTGTTGTCGGAGTTGCTGGCCCGCGGCGCTGACCCGGACGGGCAGCTGCTGGACGAGGACCTTTTTCTCAACCCCTGGGAGTGGTACCGGGAAAACGGGATCACGCTGCACGCTGGGGTGCGGGTGGTGCGCGTCGATCGGTTCTCCCACCGGGTCTATGCCGATGATGGGTCGATCGTCCGGTACGACAAGCTCGTGCTCGCCACCGGCAGCCGCTCCTACTTCCCGCCGACGGAGGGGCTGTGGGCGGATAACAAGACCCTGACGCCGGGAGTGTTCGGGTTCCGCACACTGCACGACACCATGACGATGATGCGCTATGCCCGCGGCAAGCGGCGCGCCGCGGTGATCGGCGGTGGCCTACTCGGTTTGGAGGCGGCCCGCGGCCTGCAGACGCACGGTCTGGCAGCGCACGTGGTGCACTCCGCGGATGGGCTGATGAACCAGCAGCTTGACGCCCAGGCGGGCCGGGTGCTGCGGCGCTCGCTGGAACGACTCGGCATCACCGTGCACACCGGCACCCGCACCACCGCAATCCGGCGCGCCACCGACGGCGCGGTCACCGGTGTCACCTTCACCGATGGGAGCACCCTGGACGTTGACATGGTGGTGATCACGGCGGGCATCCGCCCGAACATCGGGCTGGCCATGGTCTCGGGCCTGGAGACGCAGCGCGGCATCGTGGTCGACGACCAGCTGCGGTCGGTGGACGATGACGACATCTATGCCGTCGGGGAGTGCGTGCAGCATCGCGGCGAGGTGTACGGGCTGGTCGCACCGCTGTGGGAGCAAGCGACGGTGTTGGCCGACCACATCACCGGTGCCGACCCGGGGGCTGCCTATCACGGTTCGCGGCTAGCGACGAAGCTCAAGGTCGCAGGCGTGGATGTGGCGGCCATGGGGCTGAAAGAACCCGAGCGTCCCGACGACGAGTTCGTCCAGTTCAGCGAGCCTGGCCGCGGGATCTACCAGACCGTGATCATCCGTGACGGCGTGCTAGTGGGCGCCACGCTGCTTGGTGACGTCAGCAAGGCCGCTTCGCTGACCCAGGCCTTTGACCGGAGGGTGCCCCTGCCCGAGGAACGGATCAGGCTGCTATTTGACCTCGGTGCACCGTCGGCGGAGGTCGGCGCAGCGGAATTGGCTGATGAAGCGCAGGTCTGCAACTGCAACGGGGTGAGCAAGGGTCAGCTGGTGGCCTGCGTGCGCGAGGGGCAGCGCACCGTCGGCGGGGTGATGGGAGCTACCCGTGCGGGCAAGGGATGCGGATCGTGCAAGGGCCTGGTCGCCGACATCATCGAGGCGGCTCTGGGTGACGATCTGCAAAGCGACCCGGCCGAGGCCTACTACGTGCCGTGCATCCCGATGGACAAGGCAGCGCTCATGGCCGAGATCCGGCAACGCGGCCTGCGCGCGACGTCTGCGGTGTTCGCCTCGCTCGCGCCGGACGGTGCCGAGCATGCGGGCAGCAAGATGGCGCTGAGCTCACTATTGAGGATGATGTGGGGTGATCAGTACCTCGACGAGCGGGACGGTCGGTTCATCAACGATCGAGTGCACGCCAATATCCAACGGGACGGGACATTCTCAGTAGTGCCGCAGATCGCCGGCGGCGTCACCACCGCGGCGCAGCTGCGTCGGATTGCCGACGTCGCCGAGCGCTATGAGATCCCCTTGATTAAAATCACCGGTGGCCAACGCATCGACCTGCTGGGAGTGCGCAAGGAGGACTTGCCCAGCGTTTGGGCTGATTTGGATATGCCTTCGGGTCATGCCTATGGCAAGAGCTTCCGGACCGTCAAGACCTGTGCGGGCAGCGACTTCTGCCGCTTCGGTGTCGGGGACTCCACGCGACTGGGCATCGACATCGAGCAGCGCTACAAGGGGCTGGAGAGCCCGGCGAAGATTAAACTCGCCGTCTCCGGGTGTCCCCGCAACTGCGCGGAGTCCTACGTTAAGGATGTGGGCATCGTCGCGGTGGAGGGCGGCCGGTGGGAAATTTACGTCGGCGGTGCGGCCGGGGCCACCGTCCGCAAGGGCGACCTGCTGGCCACCGTGGACAGCCGCGACGAGGCCGTCACTCTCACCGGGCGGTTCATGCAGTACTACCGAGAGAACGCCAAGTGGCTGGAACGCACCTACGACTTCGTCCCTCGCATCGGACTGACCGAATTGCGAGCGATCGTCGTCGAAGACCGGGACGCGATTGCGGGTCGGCTCGACAAGGCGATGCAGGACTCGGTGGACGCCTACCGTGATCCGTGGCAGGAGTACCGGCAACCGGTGACCGAAGGCCAGTTCCGCGACGCGTTGCCGCTGGTCGAGTTGCCGAAAGTGCCGGTCCGGTGAGCGGGCTCAGATTGTGGCGGCTCGGCCCAATGGAGCAGATCCCGGTTGGTGAAGGACGCGCCTTCGCCGTCGGCAACGAGCAAGTGGCCGTGTTCCGGCCACGCGGTGGCGGGCTGCACGCGCTGCAGGCGAGCTGCCCGCACCGCGGCGGTCCACTCGCCGACGGTCTCATCGACGCAGCGCTGGTGGTGTGCCCCTTGCACAATCACGCGTTCCAGCTGGCCGACGGACAATGCACCACCGGCGAACGGTCGGTCCAGGCCTATCAGGTGACTGTGGAGGACGGCGAAGTGGTGGTTCGACTCTGAGAGAACTAGCGTCCAGGCAAAGTAACCGTAACAACAGTCGCCTAGCGTCACGCCCATGGGCGACTTCGTAACCTCGCGGATCGGTGTCGAGGAGGAGTTCCATCTCGTCGACCTGCAGACCCGGGGGGCTGCGCCGGCGGTCGATGCCATGCTCGACCAGTTAGACGGCGAGTCGTTTGCAGCTGAGCTGCAGCGGTCCCTGGTTGAGGCCAACACGGTGCCCTGCGAGAGCCTTGACGAGCTGCGCGCTGAACTGTGCCGATTGCGCCGCCGATTGAACGAGGTCGCCGATCCACTCGGGTTAGGCGTGGTGGCAGCCGGCACGGTTCCGCTGGTCGACCTGCTCGGCACTGACATCTCGGCCGGCGCCCGCTACGAGCGGATGCAGCATGACTACCAGCTGCTGGTCCGCGAGCAGCACATCTGTGGGGCACAGGTGCACGTGGACGTGCCCGATCGAGACGTGGCGGTCGCCGTCGTGCAGCACGTGGCGCTGCACCTACCGACGTTCCTCGCCCTGTCGGCCAGCTCGCCGTACTGGCGCGGGATCGACAGCGGTTACGCCAGCTACCGCTGCATGGTCTGGCAGCGTTGGCCGACCGCCGGGCCACCAGGACCGATGCGTACGGCCGCCGACTACGAGGCCCTGGTGGCCGATCTGGTCGCCTCGGGAACGATCAGCGACCCCGGCATGGTCTATTTCGACATCCGCCCGTCGGCGCACCTACCCACCGTCGAACTGCGGATCTGCGACGCCTGCCCCGCGGTCGACGACGTCGTGCTCATCGCCGGTCTGTTCCGGGCGCTGGTGCAGCGGGCCCGCGGCTGGGTCGAAGAGGACAGACCGTTCCCCCAGACCCGCCACGAGCTGCTGCGAGCGGCAACCTGGCGGGCGGCCCGGTCCGGGCTGGAGGGTGACCTCGTCGACCTGGCCAACCCGGGCGGACCCATCCTGGTGCCTCCGTCGGTGCTGGTCGAACGGTTGGTCAGCGAGTTGCGGCCGGAGCTAGATGAATCCGGCGACTGGAAACAGGTGTTCGAGTTGTCCCAGCGAGCCCTCGCGGGGGGCAGCTCCGCTGCCCGCCAGCGCCGAATGTTCGGCCGGCGCGGCGAGCTCACCGACGTGGTCGACGGCCTACTCGCACTGACCCGCGGTGACTCGCTGCTGCACGACCCACCGACCGCGGTGCCGGCGGCCCCGGCCCTACTCGACGGATACTGCTTCGCCGGCTACGACGAGGCGGTGGGGACCGGTGGCGCGGTCCTGCCGCACTACGGCTGGATGTTCCGGATGCTTGATCGGTTGGGAGCCCGCGGGATGACGGCGGCGGTATCCGCGCTGCGGACCGAGCAGCGAGCGCGGGGGGTGACGTTCCAGGTGGCCGACGACGAGCCGGACCGGCTGTTTCCCCTTGATCTGGTCCCGCGCATCATCACCGCCGAGGACTGGGCGACGCTCACGCCGGGACTGATCCAGCGGGTCCGCGCGCTGGAGGCCTTCCTGCACGATGTCTACGGCGCCCAGGAGGCCGTCCGGGAAGGTGTCCTGCCGGCGTCGGTGATCATCAGCTCACTCGGCTGGAGCCGCTTCGGGGCGATGATCAGCGGGCGCACGGTACGCGCCGCCGTCAGCGGGATCGATCTCGTGCGTGACAGCGCGCACGGCTGGCTCGTGCTTGAAGACAATTTGCGGGTGCCCTCTGGCATCGGTTACGCGATGATCGGCCGGCGACTGGTGCGCAGCGTGTTGCCCGATCTGGAGCCTCCCGCCGGTGTGGTGCCGCTGGAAGGTGTCCCCGAGCTGCTGCGCAAGACGCTGCAGGCCGCAAATACAGTTGGTGGCGGGATCGCGCTGCTCAGCGCTGGCTCCATCGACGCCGCATTCTACGAGCATCGGCTGCTGGCGGAGCAAATGGACGTGCCGCTGGTAACTCCCGGGGACCTCACGGTTACCGACGGCAGGGTATACGCGCACGGTAGGCGCCTCGGCGTGCTCTACCGGCGGCTCGACGAGCAGACCCTGCTCGACGCGACCGGAGCCGACGGCCGGCCTGTTGGGCTAGCGATCTGTGCGGCAGTGGCCGACGGGCAGGTGAGCCTGCTCAATGCGCTCGGCAACGGCGTCGCCGACGACAAACGGGTCTACACCTACGTGCCCGACATGATCACCTATTACCTGGGCGAGCAGGTACTGCTCGACAACGTGCCCACCTACCCGTGTGCCGAGCCGCGCCACCTCGCCGAGGTGCTCGACCGGCTCGACGAGCTGGTACTCAAGCCGGTGGACGGCTACGGCGGTCACGGCGTGGTGATCGGGCCGAATGCCGACCGCGCTGAGCTGACCAAACTCGCCACCACGGTTACAGCACACCCTGAGCAGTGGGTCGCCCAGGACCTGGTGTCACTGTCCACCCACCCCACCTTCGCCGGCACCAGGCTGGAGCCGCGGGCGGTCGACCTGCGCGCATTTGTCCTGCTCGGCGAATGCGCCGAGGTGGCGCCAGCCGCGCTGACCCGAGTAGCGTCGCACGGCAGCATGATCGTCAACTCCTCGCGCGGCGGCGGCGCGAAGGACACCTGGATCCTGCGTTGAGAGGAGCTTGGTGATGTGCGGTATCGCAGGCGAGATCAGATTTGATCAGGCGCCCGCCGACATCGACGCGGTCACCACCATGACCGCCGCGCTGCACCGTCGCGGCCCTGACGGCTGGGGTATCCACGCCGGCGGCGCCACCGCCCTCGGCCACCGCCGGTTGAAAATCATCGACCTGTCAGAGCGAGCCGCGCAGCCCATGGTCGATCCGGAGCTGGGTCTGGCCGCCGTGTTCAACGGTTTAATCTACAACTACCGCGGGCTGCGTTCGGAGCTGGCCGCCGCCGGTTACCGGTTCTTCTCCGACTCCGACAGCGAGGTACTGCTCAAGGCCTACCACCGGTGGGGCACCAGCTGCGTCGACCATTTCCTGGGCATGTTCGCCTTCGCCGTGCTCGAGCGCGACAGCGGGCGGCTGGTGCTCGGCCGTGACCGGCTCGGTATCAAGCCGCTGTACCTCTCGCAGACTCCCAGCCGGTTGCGGTTCGCCTCCACGCTGCCGGCGCTGCTCGCCGCGGGCGACCTGGATACCGCGATCGACCCGGTAGGGCTGCACCACTACCTGAGCTTCCACTCCGTGGTTCCGGCTCCGCGCACGATCATGGCCGGCGTGCAGAAGCTGCCACCGGCCACAGTGCGAACTGTGCATCCGGATGGCCGCCGCGAGGACCGAGAGTACTGGCGGCCGGCGTTCTCGCGAGGCGGTTCTGGTGCCGGTCTGAATACCGCGGACTGGCCGGGCGCTGTGCTCGATGCGCTGCGGCTTGCTGTGGAGCGGCGCATGGTCGCCGACGTCCCGGTGGGCATCTTGCTCTCCGGTGGCATCGACTCCAGCCTTGTGGTCGCGTTGCTGGCCGAAGGCGGCCAGCACGGGCTGCGTACCTTCAGCGTGGGGTTCGAGGCCGCCGCCGGCGAGTCCGGGGACGAGTTCGTCTACTCCGACCAGGTCGCGGCATACTTCGGCACCGATCACCAGAAGATCATGGTCAAGTCCGAGCGGCTGCTCCCGGCGGTGGACGCGGCTATCGACGCGATGAGCGAACCGATGGTCAGCCATGACTGCGTCGCGTTCTACCTGCTCTCCGAGGAGGTCTCCCGCACGGTGACCGTGGTGCAGTCCGGGCAGGGCGCGGACGAGGTGTTCGCCGGCTATGACTGGTACCCGCCGCTTGCCGGCGTGCCGCGGGACCGGGCCGCGGCGGCCTACGCGGAGGTCTTCGTCGACCGCCCGCACGCCGAGCTGGGCAACCTACTCGAGCCCGAGTGGCTGCCCGACTCCGACCACAGCCGGGCATTCATCGATGCCCACTTCGGTGCGCCCGGCGTCGACACAGCCCTGGATGCGGCATTACGCCTGGACACCACGGTCATGTTGGTTGACGATCCGGTCAAAAGGGTGGACAACATGACCATGGCGTGGGCGTTGGAAGCGCGGGTGCCATTCCTGGACCACGAACTGGTCGAGCTCGCCGCCGCCTGCCCACCCGAGCTGAAGCTCGCCGCGGGTGGGAAGGGAGTGCTCAAGGCGGCTAGTCGCGGCCTGGTCCCGGATGCGATCATCGATCGGCCCAAGGGATACTTCCCGGTCCCGGCGATCCGGCATTTGTCCGGCCCGTTCCTCGACCGGGTGCGCGACGCGGTCACCGATCCGGTGGCCAAGGACCGCGGACTCTTCCGCCCGGACTGGTTGCAGCGCATGCTTGCCGATCCGAACACCGAGCGCACCACGCTGGGATCCAACGCCTTGTGGCAGGTCGCCCTGTTGGAGATGTGGTTGCAAAAAAGGGGGGTTTAGCGAGGTGAACCCGGCGAGCTTCGAGCAGGTCAGCGGCTTCGCGCGGCATAGGTCCCCCCGGCTCGCCGCGGAGTTGCCCGGCCCCGACTGGCTTGCCGCCGACACCTGCACCTCCCCCGCGCTATCCCCGGACGCCAACACGCTGGCTGTGGTCTCCGATCGCGACGGCACACCCGGGGTTTGGCTGATCCCGCTGGATCAGACTGGACCGCCGGTGCGGTTGGACACCGGCGGGGACTACGCGCGGATGGTCAGCTGGTCACCCGACGGCGAGTGGCTATGCCTGACGACGGCGCCCGGCGGCGGCGAGCGAACCCTGGTCCGTGCGATGCACCCGGACGGCTCCGATGCCCGGATCGTCGCCGGAAATCCAACTGGGGTCGCGTCGATCAGTTGCTGGCAGCCCGGCGGGCACATCGTGGGTCTTGTGCAGAGCAGCGTCAGCGACCCGGCCACTCTCGACGGGTACGCGGTAGACGTCCGCTCCGGTCGCCGTCGCTACCTGGCGAGCGGCCCGGCGGCAACGGTGTGCACCTTCAGCCACGACGGGCGCTACGCCGTACTGCGCGTCGGTGCCCGCGGCGCCCGCCGGTTGCTGCTGGTCGACACCCGCAGCGGTAGCAGCGCTGAGCTGCTCGACGCCGATGCGACCGTCGCCGATGCCCGCTTCGCCCCCGACAGTCGCATGATCTACTTGCATACCGATGCCAATCGCCAGTTCGCCGCGCTATTCGCGCTTCCGAGAGTTGCTGCTGGCCATCCAGCGGCCGCCGAGCTGATCGCTGCGCGCGACCGGGTCGAGCTCGAAAGGTTCGCGCTCGACCCGACAGGTCGGATGGCCCTCACGATCTGGAATGTCGAGGGACATAGCGAGCTCGAACTCGTCGACGTGGGTGGAAAGAAGCATCGTCGGCTGCCGAGGCCACCTGCGGAGGTGGTGACGGGTTGCGCTTTCACCTCCGACGGTGGATCACTGGTACTCGCCGTGGAATCCAGCACCGAGCCGCCGCATGTCCTACGCTACCCACTGCCGCCGGCCGAATCGGTGCGGCTGGCGCCCGCCCTGCCGCCGCCATGGCCGCCGGAGGCGCTGTCCACGCCGGAATTACACAGGTGGCGGGCTCGGGACGGCCTCAAACTCAGCGGCTGGCTCTACCGGCCGGCCGGTGCGCTCGGCGCGGTACCCACTTTGGTGTGGTTGCACGGCGGCCCGGAGGCCCAGGAGCGCCCCACGTTCAACCCGCTCTACCAGGAGTTGCTGAGCCACGGTGTCGCGGTGTTCGCGCCGAACGTCCGTGGCTCGACCGGCTTCGGGCGTCGATTTGTCGACGCCGACGTCCATCATCGCCGGTTCGCCGCCGTCGATGACGTCGCCGACGTGGCCTGCTATCTGGTGGACACCGGACTCGCGGATCCCGCCGCGATTGGCTGCGCCGGCCGCTCCTACGGCGGCTACCTGACCGTCGCTGCGATGGTGCGTTATCCCAACCTGTTCCAGGTTGGCGTCGACGTTTGCGGCATTAGCGACTTTGAGACCTTCTTCGCCCACACGGAGCCGTGGATCGCGGCTGCGGCGGTGACCAGGTACGGCGATCCGCGGCGAGACTCAGCGCTGTTGGGTGAACTGTCGCCGATTCACCGCATCGGCCAGCTCAGTGCCCCACTGCTGGTGGTGCACGGTGCGCAGGACACCAACGTGCCCATCATCGAGGCTGAGCAACTCGTCGCATCGCTACGGGCCCACGGCGCGTCACCCGGTTACCTAGTGCTGTCCGACGAAGGGCACGAGATCCTGAGCGCCACCAGCCGTGCGGTTTACCTGCGGGAAGTCGTGCACTGGCTGATCAGGCACCTGCTCGATCTCGGCGAGCGCAGCGCCTGACAACCGTAGGGGCGACGTCTCGGCGTCGTTGTGCCTACTATCATCGGCTGATCAAGGCTCTCACGTTGCCTCATGGGCGCACCGCGAGTAGGAGGGTGCAATGTGGCCACGTCGGCTGGCCTTGTTCCGCGCACGAAGGTCGATTTGGACGGTTCTTTTCTCAATTACCGTACTGATCGGGGCCGGCTGTGCCGGTCAAACGACACCCAGCTCTGGCCGGCCGGTGGAAGGCGGAATCGCTACGTTCGCCGAACCGGCGAACACCACCCCGAACTACATTTTCCCGTTCATGTCGACCGAATACTTCAGCGTGACCACGGTTTCAGACCTGCAACAGCTCATGTACCGACCTCTGTACTGGTTCGGCGACAATGGCCAACCCGTACTCAACGACAGACTCAGTCTCGCTGACTATCCGACCTTCTCCGATAACAACCGAACCGTGACGGTGAAGCTGCGCGACTACGCGTGGTCTGACAACACGAAGGTGACCGCGGACGGCATTGTCTTCTGGATCAACATGATGAAGGCGGAGAAGATCAATTGGGCAGTCTACGTGCCGGGAGGGATTCCCGACGACATCGACTCGGTGACCGCGGACTCGCCGAACCAGGTGACCCTCCATCTGAACAAGAACTACAGCGCGAAGTGGTTCCTGTACAACGAACTTTCTCAGGTTACGCCGCTTCCGCACGCCTGGGACCGCACGGCGACCGGTGTCAGCGACTGCGAACACAATGTCGGTGACTGCACCGCCGTGTACAACTATCTCACCGACCAGGCGAAAAGCATCAACAGCTACGCTACGAACCCGCTGTGGCAAGTGGTGGACGGTCCCTGGCGACTGAAGTCCTTTAACGCCGACGGCAACATCAGTTTCATTCCCAACCGGTTTTACTCGGGACCGAACAAGCCACATCTCGCTCAGTTCGACGAAGCACCGTTCTCCGACAACGCCGCCGAGTACAACGTGCTGCGCTCCGGCGACAACTCGATTCAAGTCGGCTACCTACCACCGGAGGACGCGCCGGCCAAGCCGGATAACCAGAAGGTTGGACACAACCCGCTGGAGAACAACTACACGCTCGACCGGTGGTACAGCTTCGCGGTCAACTATTTCGTGCTCAACAGCCACAACCCGAAGGTCGGCGCGACCTTTAAGCAGCAGTACTTCCGGCAAGCCCTGGAATCCCTCGTCGACCAGCAGTCGATCATCAAGGCGGCTGCACACGGGTACGGCGCGACGACCAACGGCCCGGTGCCGACGACGCCGACGAACCCGTACGCTAGCGGCGAAACCGAGCCCAATCCGTTCACCTACGATCCTGATCGAGCCAGGAAGTTGCTGGCGGATCACGGTTGGAGCACTCCGCGCGACGGTGTAGGTAGCTGCGAGCGCCCGGGCACCGGGCCGGGCCAATGCGGTCCTGGGGTGGCAGCCGGCGCGCAACTGGCATTCCAAGTGATGTACTCCTCCGGCTCCCCTCGGATCACGCTGTCAATGCAGCAGCTGCAATCCTCGGCTACCAAGGCCGGAATCAAGCTCGATCTGCGAGGGGCTCCCTTCAACACCGTGATCGGCACCGCAATTCCCTGCGATGCCGGCAAACCGGACTGCAACTGGGAAATAGGTAACTGGGGTGGCGGCTGGGTGTTCGCGCCGGACTTCTATCCCACCGGGGAACAGATCTTCGGCACCGGTGCCGGATCCAACCAGGGTAGCTTCTCCGATCCGGAGCTGGACCGGCTCATCGTCGCAACCCAGCACAGCGACTCTCCAGAGGCTTTGCAGGCCTACGCTCGGTATGGCTCGCAAACCGTGCCGGTCATCTGGCAGCCGAGTGTCGACTACCAGGAAACAGAAATCGCGAACAACCTCAAAGGGGTCACTCCGCAGAGCCCGTACCTAAATATCACGCCGGAGGATTGGTACTACGTGAAATGATTGCTGAGCTCACCACCGGGGCAGGTGTCCGATGACCGGGTTCATCGCCCGCCGACTGCTACAGTCCGTTGTCGTCGTGCTGCTCGTGACAGTGATCGTCTTCGTTTTGCTGCACCTGCTCCCCGGTGGACCAGCCCGCGCACAACTCGGGCCTCGCGCCACGTCGGTGGCGATCGCGAATTTCAACCATCAGATGGGGTATGATCGCCCCGTCCCGATCCAGTACTGGAGTTGGCTCAAACAGCTTATCACCGGCCACCTGGGTTTCTCTACGAAGCTCAACCAGTCGGTTGTTTCGCTGATCGGTGAGCGACTCCCCAAAACCTTGGTACTCACGGTTCTGTCCACGTTTTTCGCGCTCGTCGTAGCGATCCCGCTCGGCATGCTGCAAGCGGTGAAGCGCAACCAAGCCGCAGATTACACGATCACCTCTGGAGCCTTTATTTTCTATGCAACGCCACCGTTTTTCCTCGGCGTCGTACTCATCGTGGTGTTCTCGGTCTACTTGCCGATCCTACCCGCGGAAGCGCCCCAGAGTTCCTCGCTAGGAATGATCCTCTCGCAGCCTGCTGGACTGATTCTGCCGGTACTGACCCTGGCCCTGGTGACCATTGCGCAGTTCTCCCGGTATATGCGGTCCTCGGTGATCGAAAACCTCGCCGAGGATTATGTTCGCACCGCCCGCGCCAAAGGCGCGGGCGAGTGCAGCGTGTTGATCCGCCACGTGCTGCGCAATTCGCTGATCCCGGTCGCCACCCTGCTTGGGCTGTCGCTGCCAGCGATCTTCTCCGGTGCGTTGATCACTGAGGCGGTGTTCAACTTCCCGGGTATGGGCCAACTTTTCTGGACCGCCGCCCAAACGCAGGACTACCCGATCATGCTCGGGATCACCGTACTCGTCGGTGTTGCCACTGTGGTCGGTTCACTGCTGGCCGACCTCGCCTACGCCGTCCTCGACCCCCGAGTGAGGTACGCATGACCGCCATTCCCGCCGATGATGCCGCGCTGGGCGACTCGCCACAGGTTCGTGGCCCCAAGGGTCACGGCACAATCGTGCGGTCACTGTCGGCTTTCATGGAGAACAAACTCGCCGTGGTCGGTCTCGGTGTCGTCCTGGCGTTCATTGTATTCTGTTACCTGGGTCCCCTGGTTTATCACACCGACCAGGTCCACATCGACCTGTCCCTAGCCACGCTACCGCCGTCGGGTGCACATCCGTTGGGCACCAACGAGGTCGGTTACGACCAGCTGGGCAGATTGATGGCCGGCGGACAGTCCTCACTCGAGGTGGGTGTCGCCGCCGCGCTGCTGGCCACCCTCTTCGGCACCTTGTGGGGCGCTATTTCGGGATACGCAGGTGGCTTCATCGACTCCGCGATGATGCGCATCGTCGATGCGCTGCTCGCGGTGCCGGCGCTGTTCCTGTTGCTGTTCCTCGCGTCGATCGCGCGGCCCACCATTGGGCTACTGATTCTGGTGATCGCGTTGATCTCTTGGCTCGGTCCGGCTCGGTTGGTACGTGGTCAGACATTGACGTTGCGCACCAGGGACTACGTGACATCGGTAAGGCTGATGGGTGGCGGCCCGTGGCGTGCAATCCTGCGGCACATCGCGCCGAACGCCATCGGTACCGTGGTGGTGAACGCGACTTTCCAGGTGGCCGACGCAATCTTGATCGTGGCCACGCTGAGCTTCCTCGGCCTTGGTATACCGCCGCCAGCCGCGAACTGGGGGGATATGCTTTCCAACGGCATCAACTACACTTACGACGGCTACTGGTGGTTGATCTATCCACCAGGCCTGGCCATCGTACTCGTGGTCGTCGCGTTCAACCTCATCGGCGACGCATTGCGTGATTCGTTCGAAGTTCGGTTGCAGAGCAGGTGATCTCGGTGAATTCTGTCGTGACCCTTGACGATCTGCACACCGACATCGCGTTGCGCAACGGCACGGCGCACCCGGTAAGCGGCGTCTCGCTGACCGTCGGCAAAGGCGAGAGCCTCGGCATCGTCGGCGAGTCCGGCTGCGGTAAGACCATGACCGCGCTGTCGATCATTCGCCTGTTACCCGCCGGCGGACGCATTGCCAGTGGCTCGATCACGCTTGGCGATACCGACCTCGCCACGCTCGACGAAGCCGGTATGCGCAAGGTTCGTGGTAACCGGGTCGGGATGATCTTCCAAGATCCGATGACGTCACTGAACCCGTGCATGACCATTGGCGACCAGGTCTCGGAAACTGTTCTGCTGCACCGCGTCGTGACCCGGGCACAAGCGCGTGAGCGCGCCGCGGAGGTGCTCGACTTGGTCGGGCTGCCGCGCGCCAAGGAACGGCTGGACTCCTACCCGCACCTGCTGTCCGGTGGGATGCGCCAACGCGTGGTGATCGCGATGGCGCTGGCCTGCGAACCGGAACTGCTGATCGCCGACGAGCCGACAACGGCGCTCGATGCGACCATCCAGAAACAGATCCTCGAACTCATCGACGAACTGCGCGACCGCCTCGGTATGGCCGTGATTCTGGTGACCCACGATCTCGGCGTCATCGCCGGATACACCGACCGGGTCGCGGTGATGTACGCGGGAAAAATCGTGGAGACCAGCTCGACGCGGGAACTGTTCGCCAACCCACGGCATCCCTACACTGAGGCACTGTTTCGTGCATTGCCGGAGAATGTGGACGCCGACCGCAGACTTTACGCCATTCCCGGCCTGCCACCTGACCTGTCGAGCCCTCCGCAAGGCTGCCGGTTCGCCGCGCGCTGCGCCTATGCCACTGAAGAATGCCGGGCCCAGGAACCGACCCTCACCGGCAACGGGCATCCGTTCGCCTGCTTCCATCCCCTCGGCACGAAGCAACAGGCCACGCCGAACCCACACACCCCTCCCGCTGTCGCCGAGGAAACCGCACCATTGCTGGTGGTACGCAACCTGGTACGCACCTTTTCGGTCATCTCCAACGGTGTGTTGCAACGGAAAATCGGTGCGGTCAGCGCGGTGGCGGACGTGTCGTTCACCGTCCACACCGGAGAGACCTTCGGTCTCGTCGGCGAATCAGGCTGCGGCAAGAGCACCATCGGCAGGCTGCTCGTGGCCGCGGACACGCCGACATCGGGTTCGATCACGTTCGATGGCACGCAGATCAGCGGCAAGTCCCATCGTGAGCTACGCAAACGTCGGCGGGACTTCCAGTTGATGTTCCAGGACCCTTACGCATCGTTGGATCCGCGCATGCGAGTGCGCTCGATCCTGCGCGAGCCATTGGCCATCCAACATCGCGGATCCGCCGGCGAACAGGAAAAGGTCATCGCCAACCTGCTCGACGAGGTTGGACTGGCCGGCGCAGCGCTCGACAAGTACCCCCATGAGTTCTCCGGCGGGCAGCGTCAACGCATCGGCCTGGCGCGTGCGCTGGCCCTGCGCCCCAAGCTGATCGTGGCCGACGAACCAGTGTCGGCACTGGACGTTTCGGTGCAGGCGCAGATCCTGAACCTGATGCGCGACCTGCAGCGCGAACATCAGCTGACCTATGTGTTCATCTCCCATGACCTATCCGTGGTGCGATATCTGTCCACCACCATCGGCGTCATGTACCTTGGCAAGCTCGTCGAGATCGGTCCAGCCGAGCAGGTGTACACATCCCCGGCGCATCCTTACACCCGAGGCTTGATCGATACGATCCCGCTCGCCGATCCCGAGCGAGAACAGGGCAAGGACAACGCCAGCGTGCGCGGCGAGCTGCCATCGGCGATGAACCCGCCGTCCGGTTGCCGATTCCGTACTCGCTGTCCGATAGCCACCGAAAAGTGCGCCGCGGAGGAACCGCCCATGCGCCAGTTCAGCGACCAGGGCCAGCAAGCCGCCTGTCACTACCCGCTACAGCAACCCATGGACATCACCGTCAGCGCCTAGAGGAACATGGCGGTACACAATGCTCTATTAAAATCGATCAATATCATCTTGGGAGTTCGAACCAGGAGAACTGCCCCGTGTCCCGAACTGTCGGGCTGTGCCGGCCTCCCTGTATGGTCGCGGAACCGTGGCCACTATCCGCCGGGTAAGTCTGCCCATGAAGGCGCGCCCCCGCGGAAAGACGGTGTTGCCCAGCCTGATCGACCCGTTGCGAATTAGCCCCCGCGGCCGGCACATCGGCGTTGATTCGCTCGCGACGGAGCTCGTCGTAAATCGGCGTCTGACTCACGGAACGACACCGTAGGGCCAGACCTGCGGGCGGGGCGTCAACACGCTTCGTGGCGATGCCAACTTTCTGTGGGGCGACTGGTTACTTGACCGGATACCGTCGCGCGGTGTCACGATCATGACCGCGCTCGGGTAACCGACCGGCTTCGCCGCGGCGGCCGTCGGCTCCTGGCTGCCGGCTGACCTTGCGGTCGAACAACCGAAACAGCGTCGGTGCTGGGGTGGTATCGATCCAGGTCCGGGATCCGCGCACCAGTCCCGGCCCCGGGCAAACCGGGGTGGGCACGAAGACTGCGCAAGGGCATGAAGCTGAGCCCGATCGCGGAGCCTTTTGTCCATGTCCTCGAATGCATCCAAGCAGCCCGTCCACAGGGGGTACCTGGTCGATCACAACAAGGCGCACACTACGGGGATCAGCACCCAGCATGCGATGACGGCCATAGCGGCGACGACCCCGGCTCGCACCGCCGGGTCACCTGAGTACTGGCCGGTCACCTCCAACGCGACCAGCGCCCCGTCGAGCCCAAGCCATCCCGCCGACGCCACGACGTGAACCATGAGCAGTGCTGCCCGGAGTCGCTGCGGTAATCGCCGGGCCGGGAGCAGGCACCTCAGGGTGCGGCCGGCGGAGCGCTCACGGTGCGTTAGCGAACTCCCGGACTCCGCGTCACGGTGTTCCGCTCGACGACTCGGACGTGACGACACCGGCCCCGCGCCATGACCAGGGTGAGGCGTTGCAGGGCACTGAGGTCGGCGAGGGGATGGCAGCGCCGCCATCAGCTCGACCGGAGCCATCAATTTCTCGAGCCGGTCCGGTCCCACGTTGAAGTGACAGCCGGCGGTCACGAACCTACTGGGCGCAACCTCGCTCATGGACCGATCAAAAAAGCCGTGACGGCTGCGCGACCCACAGGGCCGTTGTCGCTTGACTGGGTGGCATGGCCGGAGCCGGGGATGACGACGAGGTGGCCCTGTGGAGCGCGGGCGACCTCCTGCTGAGCCCACAGCAGCGGAGTGGAAAGGTCGTGGTCACCAGCCAGCAGCAGCATCGGCACTGCGGGCAGATCCTGGCCGGCAGAGAACGGGACCACCGGCGTGGATGGCCATTGCTCGCAGGTCACCGCAATTCCGTTGGCAGCCGCTGCCTCTCGGTCGTAGGGAAAGACCGTCGCGTCCGAGAGCCCGGCTACCGCGGCGCGGGTGGCCGCAGCCCGGCCGCCCTCCGGTGTGGCGGCGTCTCCCCACGGCCCCTGCAGGTCCTCGCACAACGTGCTCGCGTGCAGCCCCTGACTGAGCTCGTCGGCTTCGGCGGCCTGATTCTGTCGCTCGGCAGCGACGATTGCATCGAGCCTGGTGTAGTCGCCCCGCGCGGCAGCATGCAGTGCGGCCGGTATGTCGGTCAACCGCGGCTTTCCCACGCTCAGCGAGGTGAGGGTGTCGTACAGCTCTGGACCGTCATGGCGGGCCCGGACCACCTCGGAGAGGTCCTGCGCCGGATCGGTCGTGCACCCGCTTTCTTTGCAGACCATCCGCAGCACGTCCGTAGTGCGGGTGATTCCGGCTAGCTCCAGCGGATCCAGGTTGTCGTGCGGCACGATCGAGTCCAGCACCAGGCGGGAAACCCGGTCGGGATGGGTGATGGCGTATCGTTCGGCGACGAACGTGCCGTAGGAGACGCCGTCGAAACTGAGCTTGTCCACGCCCAGCGCCCGGCGGAATTCGTCGAGGTCGGCGACCGTGTCGGCGGTAGTGAAGAACTGTCGGCGCTCCCCGATAGCCTGCGCGCAGGCCGTCACCGCGCCGGCCGGTGGGACAGTCAGGTCTGAGCTGCCCATCGCCTGCTGCAGTTGCGGGCACTGCAGCGCCCCGCCGCCGGTGCCGCGCTGGTCGATGAGAACCAACCGGTACTCGCGCGTCACCGCCGGGTCGAGCAGCCGGCTGGCGACCAAGGTCGCGAACGGCACCCCCGGTTGACCCGGGCCGCCGGTGAGGAAGACCAATACCCCGTGTGGCGCGTCCGCGTTGTCGGCCATCGCGACCTGCAGCGACACCTGCTCGGCAAGCTTCGGACCGGGATGCAGCCCGACATGGTCCAGCGGCACGGTCAGGGTCGCGCAGCTGAACGTGGTGCCTCCAGGACCCCTGGCTGGGCTGTCGGTCGCGGGACCGCCCTCCGAACCAGGAGCGGTAGGCGCAGCGCAGGGATGAGCACTGCTGAGCACCGGGACCTGGTCCAAAGCCGGTTCTTGCACCGGACCCGGCTCCGAAGCCGCTTGTCGCGCTGAGATGCCGCAGGCGCCGATGCCGACACTGATGCAGAAGCCGAGGAGCGCGGCGAATACAGCCAAAACGAACCGGCGCCAGCGCATGATCACGAGGCGGCTGTCCCTCGATGATGTGTTTGCTTAGTAAGCGGGAGGCGTACCTGAAACCGGGTGTCGCCCGGTTCGGAGATCACGCGCATACTGCCGCCGTGCCGATTGACCACGATGCGCCAGGACACGTCCAATCCGAGGCCAGTGCCTTCCCCGACCGGTTTGGTGGTAAAAAACGGTTCGAAGATTTGCTGGTGCATATCGTCCGGAACCCCGGGGCCGGTGTCACGGATCTCGACGAGCAGTTGCTCCCCGTCGCGCGCCGTGTGCAGAGTGAGGGTTCCTGAGCGGTGCATGGCATCGATGGCGTTGTCGATGAGGTTGGTCCATACCTGGTTCAGCTCGGCGGCGTAGGCGGGGACCTGCGGTAAGCTGGTGTCGTAGTCCTTCACAACCCGGACCTGATCACCGATCTTCCGGCTCAGCATGATCAAAGTTGAGTTGAGGCCGTCATGAACGTCGACGGACTGGTGCGGCGAGCGATCCATCTGGGAGTACTGCTTGGCCGCGCCGACCAACGCGGAGATGCGACCGGTGGCGTTCTCAATCTCACTCAGCAGCGTCTCGGTCTCCACCGTGTAAGCCAGCCACCGCACGGCACCGTCGAGGTAGCTGGCGTCCAGCGCGTCCGCGATTCGCTGCAAATCATCGACGCCGACACCACCGGCGACGAACGTCGACGCGATCTCCCATCCGGAGGTGACACCGTTGTCGTCGAGCCAGTCAATCAGCTTGTCCTCCTGGTCGCTGGTCTGCAGCGGGGACAGTTCCGGCGCGGTCGGCATCCGCTCGACGATCTCTTCCTGGATGGCCGTGAGGTGCTTGAGCTCGTCGGCTCGCAGCTCGGACCCGGCGAGCACAGCGAGTTTGTGTCGCATCCCGGCAACCCGCTCCCGCAGCGCCACGGTCGTCCGGCCCGCCGCTGCCGCCGGGTTGTTCAGTTCATGCGTCAAGCCGGCAGTGAGCTTGCCCAGTGAAAGGAGCCGCTCACGCTGGCCGACAAGCTCATCGGCGTTGCGAAGCCCGACGAACATCCCCTGCAACAGATGGGTGGCCAGGGGATACCACTGGCGAACACCACGGCAAGGTCAGCAGCCGGCAGCGCCAGCACAGCGCTATCCGCCGTGGTGCGTACGGAGGTCGTGTAGACCTGTGAGACCTGCGTGCCCAAGTAGAACTGCGTGGCTCCCGCGTACACGCCGGGCTGATCACCGCGGGTTATCTCGACATCATCGCCTCGGACCAGCTGGGAGAGCGTGATTGCGCCGGACAGCAGGATGTAGAACCACTCCGCGGGCTGTCCCTCGGTGGCGATCTCCGCGCCTGCGCCGTATCTCTCGACATGGCCGTGCTCGGTCACCCACTCCATTTGATCGTCCTGGAGATCCTCGAACAGGAACAGCGTGCGCAACGTTGCTGGGCTGACGCGCTCGGGTGTGCTCACCGGTCCTCCAGGTAGCGATGAACCAGGGTGAGGCCATCGCGCCCTCCCCCACCGCGGAGGCGACCCGCTTCACCGACTCCGCCCGAGCGTCTCCTGCCACCAACACCCCGGGCAGGCTGGACTCCAGGTAGTTAGGGGTCACGCTCGACTGGCCACCCGGGGGGACGCCGTCCGTCGACGAGCAGATCAGGACCGGTCAACAGGAAGCCTTTGGGATCCCGGCGCACGGCCTCGCCGAGCCACTCGGTGCGAGGTGCGGCACCGATATAGATGAACAGCGACCCGGCGGGCACGGTGTCTCCTTGACCGCTGCTGCGGTCACACAACGTCAGCCGCTCCAGGTGTTCGGCCCCGTGCGCGGCCCCGACCAGAGTGTTGGTACGCACGATGATGTTGTCGATCCCGTCCAGCTGCTTGACCAGATAGTGTGACATCGAGCCGTGCAATGACGCACCGCGCACCAACACCGTCACCGTACGCGCGTAGCGCGAGAAGAACACCGCGGCCTGCCCGGCGGAGTTCGCGCCGCCGACGATGTAAACGTCTTCGCCTTCGCACGAAGGGCCCTGGGTCATCGCCGACCCGTAGTACACACCGCGCCCGGTGAGCTCCGCGATACCCGGCGCCTCCAGCGTCCGGTACGACACCCCGGTCGCGAGGATGATCGCATGCGCCGCAAGTTCGGTGCCGTCGCCGAAGCGCACGATGCGGGCGGAACCTCGGGCCTGCAGGCCGATGACCTCACGAGCCGACAGCACCTCCGCACCGAACTTCTGCGCTTGCCTGCGGGCGCGGTCGGTGAGCTGGGCACCAGAAACCCCGTCGGGAAAGCCGAGGTAGTTCTCAATGCGCGAACTTTGACCGGCCTGCCCTCCGGTGGGCGCCCGTTCCACTAAGACGGTACGCAGTCCCTCTGAAGCGCCGTAGACCGCCGCGCCGAGCCCCGCCGGACCGGCTCCCACGACGATGAGATCATAGAAGTCGGTGGCTGGCTCGGTCGACAACCCAACCACGGCAGCTATCTGGGCATCTGAGGGATTCCGCAACACCGCACCGTCCGAGGTGATCAGTACCGGAACGTCTTCGACGCTCGCGCCCGCAGCGTCGAGCAGCCGCCGCCCTTCCGATTCGTCGACGCTGTACCACCGGTAGGGAACGGAATTGCGGGCCAGGAAATCCCGTGCCCAATACGATTCGCTGGACCAGCGATGCCCGACTAGCTTCGTCTCCTCGACCGGCCGGTCGCCCAGCGCACGCCACATCTCGATGAGCGCGTCGACGACGGGGTACAGCTTTTCCTCCGGCGGTTCCCACGGCTTGAGCCGGTAGTGGTCCACGTCCACCACGTTGATCGCCTGTATAGCGGCGTCGGTGTCGGCGTAAGCGGTGAGCAATGCCCGGCGCGCCAGCGGAAAGATGTCCATGGCCTCTTCGAGGAACTCGATGCCGTTCATCTGTGGCATCCGGTAGTCGGCGAGCATCGCCGCAACCGGCTCGCCGCGCAGCTTCAGCTCCCGCAGCGCCTCCAGCGCCTGGGCTGCGGAGTCGGCCCGCACCACGCGGTAGTTCTCCCCGTAGCGGCGGCGCAGGTCACGAGCCACTGCACGCGACACGCCAGGGTCGTCGTCAACTGTGAGCAGCACCGGCTTGATCATCGCGCAGCAACCTGCCGCGTCTTGGTGATCCCGTATAACGCCGCCAGCTTGCCCATGCACCGTGCTTCCACGTACTGCAGCCCGCCCTCCTCGGCGATCTGCCGCGCCTCGGCCGAGCGGATGCCCTGCTGCAACCACAACACCTTGGCGCCGATCGCCACCGCCTGCCGGGCCAGTTCCGGAGTTTCCTCTGCCGGGCGGAACACGTTGACCACATCGACCGGTTCGCCGATGTCGGTCACGCTGCGGTACGCGCGCTCGCCCAGGATGTCGACGGCGCTGGGATGCACCGGAATCACCCGATACCCGATCGCCGCAGAAACGCCGGCACCGCGTGAGCCGCCTTTGTCTCGTTGGTGCTCAGCCCCACGACCGCGATGCTCGCGGCCTCCTCCAAGATCGCTTTAGTGGGATCGGGCACCGACCCTCCCCGTCAGGTGTCTGGCTCAACGGCTTCTCGCACCGCCCGGTACCACCGTCCTCGCACCGGGCGAACGAGCCGGGCCGTAACGCCACGCTAGCCGTGCTGACCCCATCTGCGAGGTCTTTCACGCTGTGATTCCTGATTAGGCCGCGACGAGCCCGATCCCACCGACACCGTAGCTCGGGCATCGTGATCCGATGCGCCGTCGCCACGTTCAAGTAGCTCCGCTGTGCTCCAGCCTCGGTGCGCTGGTACTTGCGCTACGGCCTGTGCTACCGCGACGCCGAAGAAGTGCGGGCCGAGCGCAATATCGAGGTCGACACCACGGCCGCCGCTCGGCGGCTGCGGAC
>JBHEMR010000135.1:0-8254 GCA_046262495.1 Pseudonocardiaceae bacterium
TGGTCTCCGGGCTACGGACCGACACCTTACGCACCCGCCTCCACGGCCGAGCAAGGGACAGCCGGAAGCAGCCGCCACGACCACCAGAAGGACGCAGCCTCGCGAAGTGCAGGCGTGCGCCGCCGACAGATCCGCGTCGAGCACTACGTACTGCGCCTCGACAAGCGCGACACGACTACGGACTGCCACCACCAACATGTTGCCCGTCTATACCGGTGTGGGATGGGGCGACCACGGTGGCAACGCTGCTGGAGAGTCCACCATATAGTCATGGTCAGGATCCGCCCGTGCGGAAGTGACTCATACTCCGACGCCGTTTAGCAGCGCAGTGGGTTGTGTAGTGGGGTTCGGGTGGGGTCGATGATTGGGGGTGGGATGAATTCGACATCACCGTGGTGGATGAGGATGTCCCAGCCGGTGTGGTGTACGTGCCGATGGTGTGCTTCACACAACAGCACGCAGTTGTCTGCGTGGTTTCACCACCATCAACCCAGTGCCGAGCATGATGCGCCTGGCACAGTCCCGGTGGCCGGTCACAGCCGGGAAACGCACACCCGCGATCTCGCGCGACCAGCGCTCTGCGGATGGATAGTGGGATGGTTCGCATGGCCCGCCCGACGTCGAGGGGATCGGATTTCCCACCCAGGACGACCGGGATGTTTTTCGCGTCACACGCCCACCGTCTCGCTTCGGACGCGCTGATGTGCGTTGCGTAGTCGAGGGTCGCGGTGCCGAGGCCGGTGCGGCATCGCGGTCGGTGGTGCTCACGCCGGCGGGGATCGCGTTGATCGTCTCGGTGATCACCTTGACCTGAGCCGGGCCGATCTGTCCGGTGGCCAGCGCCGCGGCGGTGGCCGGCAGCAACGGGGCCAGCATCTCACCACCGAGCGTGCGGCGCGGAGCGAGCTGTTCGGCGTAGGCGACTCGAGTGCCCGCCTCGGTAGGTGAGAGGTTCAGCATCCCGGCAAGAAGCTGTTTGGTACTACGGAACCCGGCGGTGACCGCGATATTGCGGGACTCCAGTTCCGCGACGGTATCCAGCATCACCGAATACACCATCCGCGACACTGATTCAATGTCCCGGACCTGAGTCGGCAACCTTGCGTCATCGCATTCGACGATCGCCTGACGCCACTGGTCAAGACAAGCGACCATCGCCTGCCTCAGATCCAGCTGCGTCTCAATCACGGCACCATTGTCGCACCCACCCCTGACAATCTCGGGGGTTCACCACAGCTGCCATCAAGTATGCGGATGCTGTGCGGGCACCCGAGTGCACGGATGTATTCGGAGCTGTTTCTGCGGGTGAGCCGTTGGGGCTGGAGCGGGTGCTGCGGCTGCTCCGGAGAGGTACCCGCTGCGGTGACGCTAACTGGCACCGGGAGCGGCACCGGCGCACCCGGCATGTTCGACAGCATGGACACCCGCTGCCGGGCCGTGACCTGGCGCGACGCCGCAAGCGGTACTTCATCGGGGTGCTCGACGCGGCCGCGTCATTCAAGTTCCCCGCGGTTGCCCATGGGACTGCTCGGCGTGGACCTTCTACGGCCGCAGCTACCGGCGGGCTTCCCGGAGGCGGCTGCCAACATGTTATGGAAGTTCCATCAGATCTATACTGCCGAACGCCAGTACGCCGATCATTCTCGACCGGTTCGCTACGAGCTGCCCCAGCCAAGGCATCACGACGTGGCACCGCGCGATCGTCGACAGCTCTATGTCCATGGGGCGGCACCGCGGGGGCCCGTTTCAGGTCCGGCCACCGTGGCCAGCCCGTAACCACGAGGGGGTCCACTATGCGGGTGCTGGTACTGGGCGGGGATGGGTACCTGGGGTGGCCCACTGCGGTGCACTTGTCTGATCGCGGGCACACCGTCGCTGTTGCCGACAACTTCGCTCGCCGCGGCTATGACCACGAGCTCGGTGTCGACAGCCTGGTACCGATCGAGCCGCTGCAGGTCCGGGTGCGGGCCTGGTCGGAGCTGTCGGGCCAGCGCATCGAGACCTTCTCCGGTGACATCACCGACGCCGCGTTCACCCGCGAGTTGCTGCAAGGATTCCGTCCCGAGGCGGTGGTGCACTTCGCCGAGCAGCGCTCCGCGCCGTACTCCATGCTCGATCAGGCGCATGCCGTCTATACCCAGCGCAACAACGTGGTCGGCACGCTGAACCTGTTGTACGCGATCGCCGAGACCGATCGCGACATCCACCTGGTCAAGCTCGGGACGATGGGTGAATACGGCACCCCGAACATCGACATTGAAGAGGGCTGGCTCACCGTCGAGCACAACGGGCGCAGCGACCGGATGCTCTACCCGAAGCGGCCTGGATCCTTCTACCACCTGTCGAAGGTGCACGACAGCCATAACATCGAGTTCGCCTGCCGGGTCTGGGGGTTGCGCGCTACCGACCTCAACCAGGGCGTCGTCTACGGCCAGCAGATCCCGGCCACCGAAGCCGACCCGCGGCTGGCCACCCGGTTGGACTACGACGCGATCTTCGGCACGGTGCTCAACCGGTTCGTGGTGCAGGCCGTCCTCGGTCACCCGCTCACCGTCTACGGCTCCGGCGGGCAGACCCGCGGCCTGATCGACATCCGCGACACGGTGGAATGTATCCGCCTGGCCTGCGAGAATCCCGCGGCAGCGGGCGAATTCCGGGTCTTCAACCAGATGACCGAAGCGATGTCGGTCGAGGAGATCGCCAAGACAGTCGCCGAATGCTACCCAGGGCCAGCCGAGATCGAGTACCTGGACAACCCCAGGGTGGAACTCGACGCCCACTACTACAACGTCGTACACACCGGGCTGGTCGATCTCGGGCTCACGCCACACCGGCTGTGCGACACCCTGATCACGTCGCTGTTCGCGACGGTGGAGCTGCACCGCCACCGGGTTGACCTCGCCGCCATGCGGCCCACGGTCAGCTGGCGGGCTACGGCAAGCCCGCCCCACGCCAGCTGAGCATGCCCCAGGCGACGTCGCGCCCACGGCACACCGCGGTGGCTAAGCGCCGTGAACTCGACGGTACCGAACTTTCGGTTAGCGGGGACGTCGGTGCGTCGAGTTCACGACGCACTCCGATGCGGGCGCGCACGGTCGATGCGGTGCTGGCCGGCGTAGACGTTCATGGTGTGGCCGCGCAGGAAGCCGATCAGCGTGAGGCCGGACTCCACGGCCAGCTCGACGGCCAGCGAGGACGGCGCGGACACCGCCGCCAGAATCGGGATCCCGGCCATCACCGCCTTCTGCACCAGCTCGAAGGACGCCCGCCCGGAAACCATCAGGACGCACCCGGCGGCGGGGATACGCTGGGTCAGCAGGGCCCAGCCGAGGACCTTGTCCACTGCGTTGTGCCGCCCGACGTCCTCGCGGGCCACCAGCAGCTCACCGGTCGCGGTGAACAGTCCGGCGGCATGCAACCCCCCGGTCGTCTGGAACACCCGCTGCGCGGCGCGCAGTGCGTCGGGCAGCGTGGCCAGCGTGGCGGGCGTGACGGTCACCGGGTCGGCCGCTGGGGGAAACCTTGTCCGCAGCCGGACAGCCTCCAGCGAGGCCTTACCGCACACCCCACACGACGACGTCGTGTAGAAGTTGCGCTGCGCGCCGGCCCCTGGTGCCGGCACACCCCCCGCGAGCTCCACGTCGAGCACGTTGAAGCTGCCCTGCGGGATGTCGGGGGAGTCGCAGAAGCGGACGGTGCGGACGTGGGATCGGTTGCTGATCACCGCTTCGGTGAGGAGGAAGCCGTGGGCTAGTTCGACATCGTGGCCGGGGGTGCGCATGGTGACCGCTAAGGAGCGGCCGTTTACCCGTAGCTCTAATGGCTCCTCACCGGCGAGCGCGTCGAGCCGACGACGTTCGCCGTGTGCGGACAGCGTCAGTACCGGCCGCCGCACCGTGACCCGACCCATTTCCACGGATAGCCTTTCTCCGGCATGTCGAAACGCGAGCTGAGTCGAATTGTCAGCGTGGCGTTCCATACTGCTCGCCGACCGGTGGACCTGGAGGCGGGAGGACGCGGTGGCACAGCGGAATCGGGAGCAACGGGCTGCTGCGGCGGCGCGCCGCCGGGCGCATCGTCGCGCCCATGCTCGATACGGCAGCCCTGGATCCGACAGCTTCGGGTCCGGCAGCTTCGGATTCGGGAGCTTTGGGTTCGGAATGGTCGGAGCGGGGTCCGCCGGTGCCGGAACCGCGGGTCCCGGGACCTCGCGGGCGAAGCCGTCAGCGGAGACGATCTCGACGGTGTTGCTCAGCGCGGCGCGTGAGCACGGGGCCGGCGACCCGGAGGCTGGGGCGCGCATCGCGACCTTGGTGGCCGAGCGGTTCGCCGAGCAGCCAGTCCTGGTCGCAGCGGCAGTTCACTGCGCGGTGGTGCCGCTGGTCACGGCGGCGTGGGAACACGGCTGGGCACCGGAGGACCTACACCAGGTGGCCCGGCGGCGACTCGATGCCGTAGCTGTTGGTTACCTCGTCGATGCGATCGCCGAGGAATCCCAGCGCTACGCCAAGGCCACCGTGGCGCAGCGGTGGAGCGAGGACCTGGGACAGATCGGGGCGGTGGTGTGGTGGGAGCCCGCCCAGACCGGTGGTCACCTCCTGCAGTGGGTCCGGCGGGACGCTCGCAGCTTGGCGGATGCGCTTACCACCGTGATCCAGGTGCTGGCGCTGCTGCTGGCCCTGCCGGTGCTGCCCAGGATCATGGCGCCGCCCGGTTCTGCGGCGGCCAGCGCGGCACCGCGACGCGGCGTCGATCAGAAGATGCTCGCGCGGGTTCGGGCGCTGCTGGCCAAAGCCGAGTCGACCACGTTTCCCGACGAGGCCGAGGCCCTGTCGACCAAGGCGCAGGAACTGATGAGCCGGTACTCCCTGGAACGGATCGTGGTAGACAGCGCCGACAACCCCGGGTCGGATCCGCATCCCGCGGCGGCCCGAAGACTGTGGCTGGACAACCCCTACGTGGCAGCCAAGGCGCTGCTGGTGGGCGCGGTGGCCGAGGCGAACCGGTGCTGGACGGTGTTGTCGGAAGGGCTGGGCTTCACTACCGTGCTCGGCGACGAGATCGACCTGGAGATCGTTGAGCTGCTCAGCACGTCGCTGCTGGTTCAGGCGACCCGAGCGATGGTGTCTGCGGGCAGCCAGACCTCACGCACCGGGCGCTCCCGGACCCGGTCATACCGCCAGTCGTTCCTGCTCGCCTACGCGACGCGCATCGGCGAGCGACTGAGCACGGCGCGGGACGTCAGCACTGCCGCGGTGACCGATTCAGCTCGGCTGCTACCGGTACTGGCTGCTCGGGAACGGGTAGTGGAGGAGCTGTTCGAGTCGATGTTCCCGCAATCGGTGTCGCGCTCCTACAGCGTCGGCAACGCCGCCGGGTGGTACGCCGGCCGTGCCGCCGCCGACCTTGCCGTACTCGACACCCGCCGCGCCGTGGCCTCGGGTGACAGCTGAGAAGCTCATCAGCGCATTAGATCGTGCTGGATGATCTCGAATGCGTGTGAATCTACGCTAAATTCACCACGGAATGGGTGGTCCATGTCTGCGGTGATAAAAATCAATAGACTAACTATCAAAGAGGACATTATCGATAGTAGGAGGTGGCTTTTAAGCTCTTCACGGGAAGGAGCCACGTGAGGGCTATGGTCAGGAGGGCCCCGGTAATGAGGACCTCCCACAGCGCCGCTGCTCGAGCCGCGCCGTGGCGTCCGGCCTGCCGGCATAGGACGAGGGCCTGCCGGCACTCCCGTGCGCCCGCATCGACGTCACCCGCCCCGTAGGCGAACAAACCCGCGAGCCACAACCGGACGTCGGCTTGGCGCTGCAGGTCGCCCACCCCGGCGAGCAGCTGCCGCATCCGCTGCACTGCGGCGATATCGGCCACATAGTGCTCGGTCCGATCGACGATGCCCCAATTCGTCCACAGGGCCAACGCATCGAACACCTCGCACCAGCGCTCATCACCCGCCGGCAGGAGATCCTGCAACGTCGAGACGGTCTGCCACTCCAGGGAACTCAGCCCGCGCTGGTGGGCTCGACGGACCATCTTGATCAGCGCGACGATCGCCTCGCCGTCCCCTGTCTGCGCTGCGCGAATGTAGTGCGATGCCGCAGCCTCCGTCCGTCCGGACTCAAGCAGCGCCGCGGCCACCTGCCGGTGCATCATCCGCCGCCTGGCGGCACCGATGTCGGTATACAGCACCTCCCGGGTGAGCGCATGGGCGAGCGTGTAGCCAAGGGAGCCCTCATGCTGCTGTTCGACCACCGTGCCAGCACGTGCGAGCTGCTCCAGGGCCACCGCGACGTTCTCGATCGGCGACCTGGAGATCCGGGCGAGGTCGTCTGGATCCACCGAGCCGTCGGCAACCGCGAGCAGCTCAAGGAGGGTCAGGGCCAACGAGTCGAGCTGCGCCAGCTCGGTGCGTATCCATCGGGCCAGTCGCTCCGGAATCCGACCCAAGGCCGGCGCTTGGAAGTCTGCGTCGCACCCGATCAATGCTTCCAGCAGGCCCACGACGAACCGGGGGTTGCCCTGCGCGCGAGCCGTCAACCAGTCCGCCAGTGCTGGCGGCACACGGTCTTGCCGAAGGGTGTCTGCCGTCAGCTCCCCGATGTCCTGCCGGGAAAGCGGCGCGAGCGCAAGCCGGTGTATCCGCGCTTCCTGCTCCAGGGCATGCAGCACCGCAAGGGCCGTCCGGTTCCTGGCCAGCTCTGCCGGTTGGGCCGTGGCGAGTACGAACAGACGGCTGCTTGCACAGTCTCGCGCAAGCCGCAGCAGCATCTCCCACACTGCATCGTCGCTGCGGTGAGCGTCGTCGAGGATCACGACGATGGGCCGGTCAATGCTAGCGGTGGCGAGCAGGCCGGGGATCCACTCGACGAAGTGGTAGCGAAGGGTTTCCGCGCACGAAGCCGCGTCGTGGCCGATATCGATGCGGCGGACGAGCGCAGGAAGACCACCAAGCCCGCTCCCGCATACGCGGCAGACTCGATCTGGATCCAGGCCATCGGCGTGCAGATTAAGAGCGTCGGCCCAGGGACCGAGGGGCGGCATACCCTTGAAGAGACAATTGTGCGCGATCAGCCCGACGGCGAACTCATTGCCGTGAGGTACCAGTTCAGCCGCGAGCCGCGTTTTCCCCAGCCCCGCGTGGCCGAGCACCAAGGCCACTCGCAGCTCACCGAGCGTGCTCCGTTGCTGTTCGGCTCGCAACACACCGAGTTCCCGGACGCGTTCCGACACGAGACGCCGGTTGCTGCCCACGTGGCACAATGAGCTAACAGCGCTGGCCATCGTCACGTCTCAACAGTCGCGTGCAAATTAGCGTACCGACTGTACCGTCGCCGCTTCAAATGGACTGTCGGCACCTCAGGTCGATATCCGAGCTGGGAAATAATGTCCACCGATCGGGAATTAAGGTCGACATCTTTGCATTTGCCCAGCACAATCGGATGCCGTGAGGCGTGCCCGCGCGCGCCCTCTAAGAAACAGCTGTTCGGAAGTTTCTAATGACGGAAGGTTAGCAGTATATACCAAAACCTGTAAGTCGCCCAAAGGTGGGCGAGTTACACTCGAGTTCTCATCACTCTAGGTGAGACGTGATGATTGCTCATCAGCCACATGGTCTACCGCGAGACATCGGCGGGAGACCGTCTCTGCCGAAGCTCGGCGTCCCGCGATCCGCCCGCGCCATCAACTGGGCCACTGAGGGCCAACATACGGGCACCATGGGCGCCTCCGAGGCGGCCACGTAGCGGTATACCCCTGCTTGGGAGGCGGTATCCAGTTGCAGGGTATCGATCCCCTCGGGCAGGCGCTGCTCGGCCGCGAGGAGGTCGTTCACTCGGTCGCTTATGAGCGCACGTGCGCCGATGAATGCCTGTTCCCGGTTAAGGTGCCGTTCGTGTTGCATAAAGTATCGTGATGCTGACCAGTTGGCGTGGCAGCTGGCGAGGTCACTCGAACGCGGTCAAGTGCTAACCGTCGGTATATGCTCGCCGCTGTGCTGGTCTTGCTACCGCCCTCGGAGACTAAGGAGTTCGGGGGGAACGGACCGCCCTTGGGCTTGACAGACTGTCCTTCTGCGAGTTCACGCCGGTTCGCCGGAAATTTGACCGGTGAGCAGGAACTCGAGCTCATCGTCGAGAGCGGCGGCTAGCCCAGCATGGTGGTGACGACCGAGAGGGCTGCGTCGGTGGGGGCCTGTTGTTGGTCGCCGGTCACCATGTTGCGGATGGTGACCGCACCCACCGCC
>JBHEMR010000136.1:0-6255 GCA_046262495.1 Pseudonocardiaceae bacterium
CGCAATGCTGTGCTGCAACCGCGCCAACGCGTCGGCCGCCTCACGTTGTTGGGAGTCAGCCCCGTTATGTGCGCGGATTGCTGCGACGAGCTCCGGGACGAACCTGCTCGCGTCGATCGTTCCCCAGCCGCTGGCCACATCGAATCCGCTACCTGCGGTGAATCCGGAAATGGACCCCGTTCCCGCGGGCACTGAGTTATTCCCGGTCACGACGTCGGCTATTCCGGCGGGTGCTCCGCGCGGACCCACTACGTCATAGAGCACCTTGTTGATGGGACCGACGCTGCCATGGTTCAGTTGCGCTGCGAGGGCGAGCACGCCGGCGAACATGGGCGCCGCCTCGGACGTCCCATCTTGGGCGTCCATGGTGATGTCGGGAACCGACCGGGTCAGGGAACCGACCCGGTCCTGGTAGGCCGGTCGCGGGTACACCGCCGAATAGCCGGCGCCCTCGGAGAACTTGCCGCGAGCCCACAACGGGTCGGGCCCGAGACGCCGTCCCGAGGTATCGATATTGGGGACGCTGCCACCTACCGCGGTGACCCAGGGGGAGTCATCCCACGTCCCCGTATCCGGCGTCTTCGTGGTGTTCCCGCACTGCGCGCTGGCCACCGCGAGGTTCTGGACCACGCCACAGTCGCCGGTCGCCACCATCACTGGGATTCCCGCAGCCGCCGCGGACAGCAGACCTGGGTCCTGTGCGGTGATTTCCGCCTTGCCGTAGCTATAGGTGCTTTCGCCCGTTCCATCGCTGATCGAGATGGCATCGACCAGGTGATTCTTGCCGATGTACTCCAGTGCCTGCATCATCTCCGGGGGCGCGACCTGGCTCGCTGCGTCATCGGTGATTTCACTATCCGCTGGCGTGGCGGTAATCAGTATCTTTGCGTACGGCGCGATCAGATGGGCCGCTTCCACGTCGAGCTCAAGCTCGCTGTGCCATGCCTCACACGAACCGTAGCTGCCCAGCGCGACCATTCCAGGCGGGCACTGAGCGGGCAGGTGACCGTTACCGGAAGGATAAATGGTGTGGATCTCCGGATCAGGTAAACCATATTCCTGGTCGAACTTCTTGATGACATCGTTGATTTGCGGATCGTCCCAGCCTTCGACCAGCGCGATGGTCGTTCCGGTGCCGTCGATGCCCTTCTTCCACAAGTCGCCGATATTGTAGTCCACGATGTCCTGCGGTCCCGGGGATGCCTCGGCGAACTGCGCGTAGTTCTTGGCCATATTGTCCAGGACAGCGGTGAGCTTCTTGACGTGATCCGGGTCGGGCTGCACTTGGGGTGCCGCTTGCGGCGGCGAGGAGCTGTTCGCACCGGCTGAACTGCCCGGTGCTCCCGCCCCACTGCACGACGCCATGAACACGATCGCGACTAACCCGGCGGCGGCACTCATGGGGCGCCGCCGCGGCACGCCAACGCGGTGTTCGGCCAACGTCGTGGCGGGCCAAGCTCCGCGCTGGAGGCGATTGGCGTGCATGTCAAGTACCTCCTCCGAGTTGTCGGCGTGCTGAGGCCGCTGCCAGCGTCGGCGGGGAGGGTATCCTGCTGCTCCTTGCGACCCCGTCGGTGCCGGTCGTCGCTCGTGCGGACTTTCAGGCAGTCGACCTCGCGGATTAGGTGGTCGCCAAGGGGAGTTAAGTACGACTACTCATTGCTTCATAACCTTGTCCCCAGGAGGGTAGGTGGCTGGCGACTCAGGCAGCGCGACACAAACGCGTTCTAAGAAGGGATAGGAGTGAAGAAGCTTCCGCAGATCACCACACTCTTCTGGGTCATGAAAATCGCTGCCACCACCCTCGGGGAGACCGGAGGTGACCTTCTCGCTCAGACCCTGAAAATCGGTTACGCAATCAGCTCGCTGCTGTTCATCGGACTGTTCCTGGTCAGTCTTGTCACCCAACTCAAGGCGACGAAATTCCATCCAGCGCTGTACTGGACGGTCATCGTCTCGACGAGTACGGCCGGCACGACAATGTCGGACTTCATCAATCGCTCAGCAGGGCTCGGGTACGCCAAGGGCGCCCTGATCCTTATCATTTGCCTGGCCAGCGTGTTCGCCATCTGGTACCGCAGCGGTCAGACGTTCTCCGTCGAACAGATCACGACCTTCCGGGGCGAATTGCTGTATTGGGTGGCTATCCTGTTCTCCAACACCCTGGGCACCTCACTCGGCGACTACCTGGCCGACAACTCCGGCCTCGGCTACGCGGGCGGCGCACTGGTGATCAGCAGCGTCATGGCCCTGCTTCTCGCGGCCCACTATTTCAGCGGGATCTCGGCGACGTTGCTGTTCTGGATGGCTTTCGTTCTCACCCGTCCGTTGGGGGCGACCGTGGGAGACTTCTTCAGCAAACCACTCGCCAAGGGTGGCTTGGACCTGGGCACCGTGGGCTCATCCGCGGCGCTGACAGCGATTCTTTTGACGTTGATCGGATATACGCTTGTTCAGCAGCGCAAACTCGCGCCACAGCCAATCCCAGCCAGCGCAGTCGGAGGCTGCTACTGCGAGCTGCGCGCCGACGAGTGCAGCCAGTGCGACGGTGCGGGCGCGCTTGGCGCGGCCGGGCGGCGGCGCGGCCGGACGGACCGGGTCGGCCAGCGCCAGAAAGCCCAGCAGGCGAGCCTGACATCATCGTGAACTCGACGCTACGGATATCGTCTTCGGCTCGAACGTCCGTGGCGTCGAGTTCACGACCACTAGCGTCGGTGTCAGCGCAGGGCCCGGCCGCTACGGCCTCGGATCGCCCCGAACACACCGGTGACGACGAACAGTACGATGCCGACAATCGCCAGCCACAACAATGCTTTGATGGTGAAACCGATGATTACCAAGACCACCCAAAGCACCAGCAAACCGAGAATCAAACCCATGATGGCACCACCTCTGATCCCGCCGACCCCTTAGTGAGGTCTCTGATCACGAGGGTTCCCTACGGTGATCAGGTTTAAACCGGACATGCGCGTAGCAACCTCCCCGCGGCCACGTCGGCTGGCTGACCGCCGGGCACGGAAGCGGTGACAGTCCGGATACGGTAGAAAATCACCGGTGACCACACCAGCGAAGCACTTGATGATCGCCGCCCGTCCGCTCGGCTGGACGATCGCGGTATGCGTCGTGGCCTTCGCCGTGGTGCTCGGGCTGGTCGCTGCGCACTGGCCCCCGTTGCTGGCGGGCGACCAGGCGGCCGACAGCGCCGCGCACGTCGACGTCCTTGCCCGGCCGTGGCTGCTGGCCGCAGCCCGCGCCGCCACCACTGCCGGCAGCTCGTTGGTCGTCAACGTGGTCGCCGCCGTCGTGGCCATCGCGTTGCTGATCATCAGATTGTGGCGCGGTGCGGTGCTCGTGGTGGTCGCTCGGCTCGGCGAGCTGGCCAGCACAACCGCGGTCAAGGACCTACTCGCCCGACCCCGGCCAGCGCTGCTCGACCCAGTTGACCACGGAGCCGGCTACAGCTTTCCCTCCGGACACGCGGCCGGGGCCGCCGCCGTCTACGGGGCACTGGTGGTGCTGGTCCTACCGCGAGCCGCTCGCTGGGCACGGGCGTTGCTACTGGCCGCGGGGACGTTGCTCATCGGCGCCGTCGCCGCTTCCCGGGTGCTGCTAGGCGTGCATTACCCCAGCGATGTCGCCGCCGGCGCGGCACTCGGACTCACCTGGGTCGGCATCGCCGCGCTTCTGATCACCTTGTTCCGGCCGCACCGAGCGTTCCACTCGTGGCGCTCGGCGTCGTGAACTCGACGGTACCGACCTCTAGTCGGGGGAAAACGTCCACCGCGTCGAGTTCACGCCCGTAATCGGACTACGGTGCACCCGGAATAGAACGAGGCGTTTTCTTCGCGGTCAGAATCCGTCCGGTTCCAACCCCACTATTTGACGCACTGGACCCCGGCGCCGGAGATACTGTCGGGGTCGGCGTCGGCGGGCTGTGCAGCGCCCCGTGTCGGCGCCGTCGCGGGCCTCGGCGATGGGTCGCCGGCCGTGGCGGAGTCGGCGGTGCCGAAGCTGGCGGGCATCGTGAAGTCGGCACCCAGGACCACCCGGAGATGCCCGTTCGCTACCGTTGAGTCCAGTGCGGTGGGTAGCTCACCGAGCATCGAGGCGAGGGTTTTCGCCGCCTCGGCGGCGCCGGAATCGGGATAGTAGATCGTCGTGGTGCTCCGGTGTCGGCGGGCGGTACTGGTGACGCCCTGGGTGAACCCGGTAGCGGTTAAGGCGTGTTCCAGGGTGGCCGCCAAGCCGTTTCGGCTGGTGGCGTTGATCACGTCCACGATGCCGGATTGGCTGCCGGACACCGGGGCGGGTGCGGCGGCGACCGGCGTGGGGGTGGGGCCACCGATCAGGTTGTGCACCAGCGCCTGGACCGCGGGCACGTCGACGATGTTGACGTCCTCGCCGGCGGGGTCGGTACCGAAGCGGACGATCGGCAGGGTCGTGAAGCTGATGTTCCCGCCGGTCATGGCTGAGGCTTGCTGGGCGAAGGACAGCAGCTCCAAGCCGGTGTCAGCGGCTATGTTCTGCTTGGCCACATTGATCAATTCGCGCAGTCGCGCGGGGTTGAGGAACGTCCCGGCCTGCTTGAGTTGGAACACCAGCGAGGCGATGAAGGCCTGTTGGCGGCGTTCCCGGTCCAGATCGCTGAAGTTGAGCTGCGGGTGGACCGAATCGCGGCGCTGGCGCACGAAAGCCACCGCCTGAGCGGCGTTAATCTGCTGGTAGCCGCGGTGAAAATCGGCGCCGGAGTAGTTGTCGCGGGTGTCCTCCTTCAGACACACCGTGATCGGCTCCACCACCTGGGCGAGTTGGTAGAAGGCGACCATGGTCACCTCCACGAAGTGGTCGATCGGCACGCCCCCCAAGAACTGGGCAACCGTGTCGATCTGTTCCTGGCGACCGGCGTCGCGACTGAGCTGCTCCAGGCTGGTCTGGTCGCTCACGCCGGCGGCCATCAACCTCTTATGTTCCTGGTCGAACGCGAAGCCGTAGGCTTGCTTGATCTTTCCCTTAGCAACGCCGTCCGGACTGCCAGGCAGGCTGACATAGTCATCGCGCGGGATGGAGATGGCAGTGGCCCTGGTCCCATCGCCGGGAAGGTGCACCAGCATCAACACGTTGGCGTTGTAGCCGCCGACCTGCTCGTCACCGGCGTGCAATGCCTGGTAGATCTCTGGCGGTAGCGGTTTGCCGTTCCCGTCGAGCCGGCTGTCCAATCCCATGATCAATATGTTGGTATCCCCGCCAGCTGACTTGGGGGCGTCGCCACGGATGGCGTCGGACTTACCGATCCCCGTCAGGAGCGCCTCGTATTGGCTCCAGCCGTACCCGGCGACGCTGAACACGAGCAACGACACCAGCGCGAGCGTCCACCGCGCGATTGATCCCCACCGGCGGTCATTGCGGCGCGCTGGGCGATGCGCGGACCGCCGACCATCCCTACCACCCCGGTAGCCGTTGGCACCGGCCCGCGTCCGCGCCTGCCCCGACGGCGCCGTGGCGCGCGGCCGGTCACTACGCGCGTTGCGCCCCGCCTGACCGGCCCGATCCGGCGTCACTCGACGACGCGGGACGTCAGACCGCGGCGGTATAGGCGCCCGACGCCGACGATCACCTCGGGCATCCTCACCGGGACCCGAGCGCCCCTCTCCGCCAGCCACACCACTCCTTGCGCCTTGTGCCCCGACGGTAGACGCGCCAACCCCAAGTCTAGTTGCGTTATGTCACACGGACGCACCGGGCTTACTTGCTGCTGAGGCTGGCGACCAGGTTGATCGTGGTCGCGAGGATGCCGGTGCCGAACAAATAGGACAGCAGAGCGTGACGCAGCGCGGTGTGCCGAATGACCCTGCTGCTCAGCGGGGTATCGGAGACCTGAAAGGTCATGCCGATGGTGAAGGCGAGATAGGCGAAGTCGGTGTAGGTGGGCGGGTCGGGCTGGTTGAAGTCGATCCCGCCGACCTCCCCGGCGTAGTAGAGGTGCGCGTAGCGCAGCGTGAAGACGGTGTGCACGAGGGCCCAGGACAGTACGACGGAGACGAGCCCCAGCCCGACCCGGAGCAGTTCCTGGATGCCGTGTTGCTGTCCGGCTCGGACGAGCACGAACCCGACCGCGACCAGGCTGGCGACGGCCGCGGTGAGCAGGAGCAGATCGGTGAGGGTGCGGTCGGGGTCGGTGATGGTGGCGCGTCGCGCGGTGTCGCGCGCGTCGCGGTTGCGGATCGTGGACCACAACCACGTGATGTAGATCAGCGA
>JBHEMR010000137.1:0-11049 GCA_046262495.1 Pseudonocardiaceae bacterium
TCACCAAGTGGCTGACCGGCGCGCTGGTCGGTGTCGTCGGGCTGATGATCGTGAACCTCATCGCGAGTTTCTTCACCCACGGTGTCGGCCTCGGTCTGCGCAGCGGCGGCACGTTGGCGATTGTCTTCAGCCTGGTCTGCATCGGGATTGCGGCGTTCAGCTTCCTCATCGACTTCGACGCCGCCGACGAGGCGATCCGGGCCGGTGCGCCGGAGAAGACCGCCTGGTACATCGCCTTCGGCCTCACGGTGACTCTGGTCTGGTTGTACCTGGAGATCCTGCAACTGCTGTCCTACTTCCGCGAGTAGCCGCCCGATCATCGGCGCAGCCATCGCGCAGCGCCGATGACAGCGTGGGCAGCAACATCGAGCAGGCGGTTTTGTAGCCGGCGGTCGAGGGATGGAAATGGTCCCGGCCGAACAGGATGTCGGGCTGGGTGCGGAAATCCCGAGCGAGCAGCTGGGCCAGCGAGACCGGCAGACCGCCTGCCGCACATATCGCGTCGTGCTGCAAGCGGGCAAGGGCCCAGCTGGAGGTGTGCGCAATGGCCCGCAACGGCTGCGGAATCTGCGGGATGGTGCCGAGATCCGGGCACGTCCCGGCGATCACCGTGGTACCCGCGGCGCGCAATCTTGATACCGCCTCACCGAGCAGTCTCGCCGATTCCCATGGCGGAATCCGCCGGGCCACGTCGTTGGCCCCGATCACGACCAGGGCTGCGTGCGGAGGGTCGATCAGGGCAGCGTCGACCTGCCCGGCGAGCCGACGGCTGGTGCAGCCGCAGATCGCCAGGGTGTCCAGCTGGACCGGTCGGCCAGAGTTGTTGGCTAGCCCGCGGGCCAGCACTACGCCGGGAAGCTGCTCGGGCTGATCTACGCCGAGGCCGGCCGCCAACGAGTCACCCAGCATCGCCAATCGCAGCACCGGGGAGTGTCCCACCGCGGACGCGTGCATGGTGATATCAGGATCCGACGGGGCATGCGGACCGGTCCCGTCCGGCAGGTACACCCCGTCTGCCCGGAAGGGCAACCAGCCCGGAATTACGATCTCGCGACGGGCCCGCCGGCCCTGCTGGCTGAACATCTCGTAGGCCGCACCGAGCGTGGCGCCGGTAGCACCGACCGCGACCGCCATCGTTCGAAGCAGATGTTGCATCGCTGAAGACGTCCTCGACGCCGCGCTGCGCGGTGTGACCCCCATACTCTTGATATACGCCTCGAAGCTCGGGAGCGCGCGTGCACGAGCGAGATCCGCCCTACCCCGCCAGGAGAACCCGGTGCATTACGCCGAGCACATCATCGATTTGATCGGCAATACCCCGCTGGTGCGGCTGAACGCGGTGGCCCACGGGGTCGCACCCCTGGTCCTGGCGAAGGTCGAGTACTTCAATCCGGGCGGCAGCGTGAAGGATCGGATCGCGCTGCGGATGGTGGAAGCGGCGGAGCGATCCGGTGAGCTGCAAGCGGGGGGCACGATCGTGGAGCCCACCTCAGGCAACACCGGTGTCGGGCTCGCGCTGGTCGCCCAACGCAAGGGGTACCGCTGCCTGTTCGTCTGCCCCGACAAGGTCGGCCAGGACAAGCTCGATGTGCTCAAGGCTTACGGTGCCGAGGTGGTGGTGTGCCCCACCGCCGTCCTTGCCGCCCACCCCGACTCCTACTACTCGGTGTCCGACCGGTTGGCCCGGGAGATCGACGGTGCCTGGAAGCCGGACCAGTACTCCAACCCGGAGAACCCGGCCAGCCATTACCACAGCACCGGTCCGGAACTCTGGGCGCAAACCGAGGGGCGGATCACCCATTTCGTGACCGGCATCGGCACCGGGGGGACGATCTCCGGAACCGGGCGCTACCTCAAAGAGGTCAGCGACGGACAGGTGCGGGTGGTCGGTATCGATCCGGAGGGCTCGGTGTACTCAGGCGGCAGCGGTCGGCCCTACCTCGTAGAAGGTGTCGGGGAGGACTTCTGGCCCCGCTGTTATGACCCCGACATCTGCGATGAGGTCATCCCGGTCTCCGACGCGGACTCCTTCACCATGACCCGGCGGTTGGCTCGCAAGGAGGGATTGTTGCTGGGCGGGTCCTGCGGGATGGCCGTGGTGGGTGCCCTGCGGGTGGCGGCCCGGGCCGATCCCGACTCAGTGGTGGTGGTGTTGCTGCCCGATGGCGGGCGCGGTTATCTGGGCAAGGTCTTCAACGACAGCTGGATGGCCACCTACGGTTTCCTACCCGCGGACTCCTCCGGAGCGACGGTCGCCGATGTGCTGGTCGGCAAGGACGGCGGCTTGCCCAAGCTCGTGCACACCCATCCGAACGAAACGATCGCCGAGGCTGTGATGATTCTGCGCGAGTTCGGCGTCTCGCAGCTGCCAGTGGTGGCCGCCGAGCCGCCGGTGATGGCGGCCGAGGTGGTCGGCGCGGTCAGCGAGCGCACCCTGCTGCAAGCGCTGTTCGCTGGTGATGCGCAACTCGCCGATCGGATCGAGGCGCACATGGCGGCACCACTTCCGACGATCGGGGCGGGAGAGTCGATCGGGTCCTTGATGCGGGCATTGGCCAACGCCGACGGCGCCATGGTCCTGATCGACGGCAAACCGGCAGGGGTTGTGACTCGTCAAGATGTACTGGGGTTCATGGCTGGGCGGTGAGAGGCGCCGGAGCGGATCCGCTAACGTGACCGCGCGCGCATGCGCCAGGCTGTCTTAACGAAGGGGTTAAAGCCGCAGTGACAAGCGCCGAGCCAACTCCTCAGCAGATTCAGTCGAATTCCCAGTCCACGCAGTCGGCCGATGACCAGCCCGCATCGGTAGCGCGGCCGGTACCTCCGCCGCCCCCGTCCCTACCAACGACATGGCCGCCGTTGCACGGGCAGCCGCCGCAGCCGCCAGGGCCAGCACAATTCGGACGATACGCTCAATTCTTACCACCCCCGCAATTCGGGCGATTCCCGAATCCTATTCAATTGAGAGAACCGGCGCGATTGCCAGAACCGGCGGCGCTAACCCAGGTACGCCAGACCGATACCGGTGATCAGACCGGCGGTGAGTTGCCGGCCGTTGGCGTGGCGGAGCCGCTGGCGGGTTTCGGCGCCAGGGTGATCAGCTGTCTGATCGACTACGTGGCTCCAGCGATCGGGCTGAGCCTCCTGCTTTACCTCGGCGTAGTGCTCGGCAGCCCGACGTGGTCCCCCGTGCTCGCTGCGGTCGGCTACCTGGGGCTGCTGGGTTTCGGGATCTGGAACTCGGGCTACCTGCAGGGCACCACGGGGCGAAGCCTCGGCCGCCGGGTGGCGCACACGAAACTGGTCGCGATCGAGACCGGTCAGCCGGTCGGGTTCGGCAGCGCCATGGCGCGCCAGATCTGCCACGGTGTGGAGTTCGGCATTGGCTACCTGTGGCCGCTGTGGGACGGCAAGCGCCAGACTTTCGCGGACAAGATCGGCAACACAGTGGTGATCCGGGTAGATCCGCGGACCGAGGCAGACACGACAACCGAAGATCGCACCGGCAGCACGACACCGTAGGCTGGCGAGGTGACAGGCTTCTCCACCCGCGCTATCCATGCTGGTCAAGACCCGGACCCTCATACCGGATCGGTGATCGTCCCGATTCACAGCAGCTCCACCTTCGTCCAGGATGGCGTTGGTGGGCTACGCGAGGGGTACGAGTACGCCCGCACCGCCAACCCCACCCGCACCGCACTGGAAACCTGCCTGGCGGCGTTGGAGGCAGGCCTGCACGGTCGCGCGTTCGCGTCCGGCATGGCCGCCAGCGACGTGCTGCTGCGAGCGACGTGCCTCCCGGGTGACCACATCGTCATCCCCGACGACGCCTACGGTGGCACATTTCGCCTGATCGACAAGGTGTTCCGGCACTGGGGGATCGAGCACACCGCCGTCGGGCAGTCCGATCTCGACGCCGTGCGGGCCGCGATGCGCCCGAACACCCGGTTGGTGTGGTGCGAAACTCCGACCAATCCGCTGCTCAACATCGCTGACATAGCGGCGCTGGCCGCCGTCGCGCACGAGGCGGATGCCCGGCTAGTAGTGGACAACACGTTCGCCACGCCCTACCTGCAGACCCCACTGACACTCGGCGCGGATGTGGTGCTGCACTCGACCACCAAGTACCTCGGCGGACATTCCGACGTCATCGGCGGCGCGCTGATCACCGATGACGCCGAGTTGGACGAGCAGGTGGCCTTCCTGCAGAACGGTGCCGGCGCGGTGCCTGGACCGTTCGACGCCTGGCTGACCCTGCGGGGAATCAAGACCCTGGCGGTGCGGATGGAGCGACACTGCGACAACGCCGAGCGGGTCGTCGCGGCGCTGCAGGCGCACCCGGCCGTCACCGGTGTGCGCTATCCCGGTTTGGCCACCCACCGAGGCCACGAGATCGCCGTCAAGCAGATGCGCCGGTTCGGTGGAATTGTCTCATTCACCGTCGCAGGTGGTGTTTCGGCGGCGTTGGCGGTCTGCGCCCGCACTCGGGTGTTCACCCTGGCCGAGTCGCTAGGTGGGGTGGAGTCGCTCATTGAGCACCCCGGACGTATGACCCACGCTTCCACCGCTGGAACCCAGCTTGAGGTACCCGCCGAGTTGATCCGGCTGTCGGTGGGCATCGAAGACGCCGAAGACCTTGTCGACGACATCCTCACTGCACTGCGCTAGCCGCTAGTCGCCTAGCAGGCTTTTCGGGGGTGGTGGGGGTTGCTTGCGGGGCGGTGGCGCCACGGGCAGGTCGGAGCTGTTGAGGCATCCGCCGATGAGTTGCAGGCCACCGGGCACCGGCACGTAACTCCCCCGGTCGGCGCAGCCCGCCCGGTCGGCGGTGAAGACTGCGGCGCCAGCAAGTAACGCGGCGACCCCAACCGTAGCCACGACCGGCATCCAGCGGCGGGCCATCCCACCTCCCAAGATTTGCTCCCGACCTTACCCCGGCGTTGCGCCCCCCGCGCAGCTGTCACGCCGTTGCCGATTCGGGCCGTCCCGGCTGGCAGGATCTTCAGCCATGGAGTTGGTCGGCCTCGAGAAGATCAGAGTCGCCCGAGAGACGCTGCACGGTGTCGTCCGGTGCACGCCGGTGCAGCACTGTGCGGTGCTCGAGCAGCGCTGCACGGTACCGGTCCATTTCAAATGCGAGAACCTGCAGCGCACCGGATCGTTTAAGATCCGGGGCGCCTACGTCCGAATTCGTGCGCTGTCCGCCGCCGAGCGGGCCCGGGGCGTGGTCGCCGCCAGCGCGGGCAACCACGGGCAGGGTGTGGCGTTGGCCGCAGCGATGCTGGGCGCCACCGCAACGGTCTATATGCCGGTGACCGCGGCGCTGCCTAAAGTCGCTGCGACCTGCGGATACGGTGCGCAGGTGCATCTCGTTGGCGACGTCGTCGAAGAATCGCTGGCCGCCGCGCGCGCCTTCGCGAAAGACACCGGGGCGGTCTTCATCCACCCATTCGACCATCCCGACGTTATTGCCGGCCAGGGCACGGTGGGCCTAGAACTGCTCGAGCAGCTGCCCGACGTCGCAACCGTACTGGTACCCACCGGCGGAGGCGGGCTGGTCGGGGGGATCGCCGCCGCGGTCAAGGGCGTCAAACCGGACGTCAGAGTGATCGGTGTGCAAGCCGAGGGAGCCGCGGTCTGGCCGCCCTCGCTGGCCGCCGGGACGCCGGTGCGGCTGCGGCGCCAGCACACGATGGCCGACGGCATCGCGGTCTCCGAAGTGGGCCCGGTGAGCTTCGCCCAGGTGTCCGCCCTGGTCGACGAGGTCCTGACGGTGGGCGAGGAGGTGCTGTCCCAGGCGGTCCTGTTGTGCCTGGAGCGGACCAAAATGCTCGTCGAGCCGGCTGGTGCCGCCGCCGTCGCAGCGCTGCTGCAACCGTCCGTGCGTTTCCCCGGACCCGTCTGCGCCGTGCTGTCCGGGGGCAATGTCGACCCGCTGCTGCTGATGCACCTGATCCGGCACGGCCTGAGCGCGGGCGGGCGGTTCCTCGCCCTGCGCGTGACGGTGCCCGACCGGCCCGGAGAGCTCGCCCGATTGGTGTCCCGGATTGGTGACTCAGGCGCCAACGTCGTCGACGTCGCGCATTCCCGCATCGCCGGCAGCCTCGCGGTCGGCGATGCGGTGGTCGCGCTGAGCCTGGAAACCCGGGGCGCGCAGCACTGCGCGGAGCTGGTTGCCGATCTGGACGCCGCTGGCTACCACGTGACGCGCTGAGCCGGATTGTCTGCGTTTAGGGTGGTCAGCGCCGGAAGGGCTCGGCCTTGACGACAGCGACGGTCATCAAACCGCCATTGGGCAGCTCGTAGTGGCGGTCCTCGCCCTCATGCGCGCCGATGATCGCCTTACCCAGCGGAGAGTTGGGTGAATAGACCTCCAAGTCTCCGGCCGCGACTTCCTCCAGCGAGCCGAGTAAGAAAGTCTCGATTTCGTCGTCGCCTTGATAGCGAACCGTGACGACCATTCCGGGCGCAGCGATCCCGGACTCGGCTGGGGCCTCGCCGACTTTGGCCACCCGAAGAAGTTCCTGCAGCTGGCGGATCCGCGCCTCGAGTTGAGCCTGCTCTTCCCGGGCGGCGTGGTAACCGCCGTTTTCTTTGAGATCGCCTTCCTCACGAGCGTCGTTGATCTTTGCGGCAATGACTGGGCGGTTCGCAACCAACTCGTCGAGTTCATGCTTGAGCCGGTCATAGGCTTCCTGAGTCAGCCAGGCTACCTGGGTATCGCTCACAGTCATCACTACTCCTCCTGATCCGACGTCCGCTAAACCGCGGGGCGGACCGAACCGAGCCGCTGGCATGGCAGCCAGCGGCCGGAACGGAAAAACACGGCCCTGCCCCGGGGCCGTGCGCACCTTCCACGGTAACACGACGTGTCCGGTTTGGCCTCGGCCTTATGGGTGACGAGATATGGATCGTGCCTGCTCAGCGGCTTATTAAGTCAGTACTTCCGGGGTGGATTGAGGTACCCAGGCACCTGGAACGAGCACCCGTAGACCTCTGCGGTGACCGGTGGCCTCGAGGTATGCACCACGGTCGCCAGCGCGATCGGACCGGCAGCGGGGGGCACGTAAAGCTCCTTGCGACCAGTCTCCTCACCGTCTCGCGAACGGGCTCGGACGATGCACACCGCAGGTCGAGAGGGTTCGTCGCGGATCACGGTCAGCCGGAGCTGCACGGCATTGCCGGTCAGCAGGGTAAAGCCCAGCGTCTCGGTCCGGATCGGCGTGGTGCCGAGGTTGCGGTAACCGATCACCGCGATCGCCAGCCCGGCGAGCACGGCGAGTAGCAGTCCTACCGGCACTGCCCAACGGCGGCGGCTCCCGATCGCCCGCGGTCCGTAGCGGCCCTCGGGAAGCTGGCCAGCGGTCACGGTGTTGTACCTCCCCGATGGGGTACCACGCGGTACCTACTCCGACGGCCCACCGGATGGCACCGCGGGTCCGGCAGGAACAATGGTTCGAATAGTCCCACCGCTCGGGCAGCCCGCCCAACCGGCGGTGGAGGAGGGATGAGCAGGCGTCCATGGCTGAGCAGCTGCGAATGGTGGCGGTGCACGCGCATCCCGATGATGAGTCGAGCAAGGGCGCCGCGACGATGGCCCGATACGTCGCCGAGGGTCACGATGTGATGGTGGTCAGCTGTACCGGCGGAGAGCGCGGCAGCATCCTCAACCCGTCGTTCGAGCCAGCCGATCTGGCTGAGCATCCGGCGGAATTAAGTGCAGTTCGCCGCCAGGAGATGGCTCGTGCAGCGGAAATTTTGGGCGTGCAGCACCGGTGGCTGGGTTATGTCGACTCAGGGCTGCCCGAGGGCGATCCGAAGCCGTCGCTGCCGGACGGGTGCTTCGCGACGGTGCCGCTGGAGGTCCCAACCGGGGATCTGGTCCGGTTGTTTCGCGAGTTCCGGCCGCACGTGGTGGTGACCTACGACGAGAAGGGTGGCTACCCGCACCCCGACCATATCCGTTGCCATGAGATATCGGTCGCTGCGTTTGACGCCGCAGGCGATCCGGAGCGGTTCCCCGACGCCGGGCCGCCGTGGCAGCCGTTGAAGCTGTATTACACCCACGGTTTCTCGCGCAAGCGGATGCAGCTGATGCATGACGCGCTGCTCGCGGCCGGCTTGGAATCGCCGTACGGCGAGTGGCTGGCGAAGTGGGACCCCTCGCTTCCCGACATTATGGAGCGGGTCACCACCCGGGTGCAGTGCGCCGAATACTTCCCGGTGCGCGACGATGCGCTCCGCGCGCACGCGACCCAGATCGACCCGGCGAGCCGGTGGTTCGCTGTCTCGCATGCGGTGCTGGCTGAGCTGTGGCCAACCGAGGAGTATGAGCTGGCCCGTTGTCTCGTTGACACCACGCTGCCTGAGGACGATCTGTTCTCCGGGGTTCGGGAGCGGGTGCACATATGACGCAGTTGCTGTTGCCGCCAGGCTTTTCGGTCGTAACCGGGTTCGGAGTGCTCGTGCCGCCACCGAAGCCGGGCCCGGACCCAGGTGGGCAGGGCGAAGATTTCGGCAAGGCCGCGCCGCTAGGGCTGGTGGTGCTGCTGCTATTCTTCCTGGCCGTGGCGCTGCTGGTGCGTTCGATGAACAAGCACCTGCGCCGGGTCCCGAAGTCTTTCGACAACGATCCCGGTACTCCACCTCGTAAGGAGTAACGGTTCCGCGCTGCTGGCGGGCCAGGGAGGATATCCACATGGCAAACCGGCTCGCGAGGTCCACCAGCCCGTACTTGCTGCAGCATGCCACCAACCCGGTCGACTGGTGGCCGTGGTGTGAGGAGGCGTTCGCGGAGGCGGCCCGGCGTCGCGTTCCCGTACTGCTGTCAATCGGCTACGCCGCCTGCCACTGGTGCCACGTGATGGCGCATGAGTCCTTCGAGAACGCGGACATCGCAGCGGTGATGAACGCCAACTTCGTCAATATCAAGGTGGATCGGGAAGAACGCCCCGACGTTGACGCCATCTATATGGAGGCGACTCAGGCCATCACCGGCCACGGTGGATGGCCAATGACCTGCTTCCTCACGCCCACCGGTGAGCCGTTCCACTGTGGCACCTACTTTCCCCCGTCTCCTCGACACGGTTTGCCCGGCTTCCCCGAGGTGCTCATCGCCGTGCGCGAGGCCTGGGCCAACCGCGGGGAGCAGGTCCGGGATGCGGCCAGGCGCATCGCCAAGCAGCTCGCCGAACGGGCCGTGCCCTTGGCCGAGTCCACCGTCGACGATCAGGTGCTGGCCACCGCGGCTGAGAAGCTGGCTGCAGAGTTCGACTACCAGCACGCCGGGTTCGGTGGTGCCCCGAAGTTCCCGCCGTCGATGCTGCTGGAGTTCTTGCTCCGGCACCACGAGCGGACCGGCTCCAAGCGTGCCCTGTCGATGGCCCAACGCACGTGTGAGGCGATGGCTCGAGGCGGGATGTATGACCAGCTTGCGGGTGGGTTCGCGCGCTACTGCGTCGACGCCGCGTGGGTGGTGCCGCATTTTGAGAAAATGCTTTACGACAACGCCCTGTTGCTCCGTGCCTACACCCACCTGGCCCGGCTGACCGGATCGGCGAGTGCCCGACGGGTGGCCGAGCAGACAGCGACCTTCATAGTCGACGCGTTGGGCACCGCACAGGGTGGCTTCGCAGCGTCGCTGGACGCCGATACCGCAGGCGTGGAGGGCGCCGCCTACGTGTGGACGCCGGAGCAGCTCATCGAGGTGCTGGGGTCAGCTGACGGCAAGTGGGCGGCGGAGCTGCTGGTCGTGACCCAGGCCGGGACCTTCGAGCATGGTGCGTCGGTGTTGCAGCTGCCTGCCGAGCCAGATGACCCGCAGCGCTGGGAGCGGGTACGCGCCGCGCTGCTCACTGCCCGGGACACCCGCCCGCAGCCCGGCCGGGACGACAAGGTGGTCGCCGAGTGGAACGGGATGGCCATCACCACGCTGGCTGAGGCCGGCGGCGTGCTGGGCCGTCCGGAATGGGTTGCCGCGGCAGTCGCTGCGGCGGGGCTGATGCTGGACACGCATATGGTCAATGGTCGCCTGCGGCGCAGCTCCCGAGACGGCGTAGTGGGCCAGGCCGCCGGGGTGCTGGCCGACCATGCCTGGTTGATCGAGGGCCTGCTCGCACTGCACCAGGTCACTGGCGAGGACCGCTGGTTGCAGGCGGCGCTACCAATTATGGAGCTGGCCCAGAAACATTTCGGCGACCCGGACCATCCCGGCGCCTGGTTCGATACCGCTGGCGATGCGGAGGCGCTGTTCCGTCGCCCCACTAACCCGACTGACAATGTCACCCCCGCGGGTGCCTCCGCGTTGGCGGCCGCGCTGGTCACTGCCTCGGCCTTGACCGGTGTGGAGTCCTACCGCGCGGTGGCCGAGGCCGCGTTGGCGCGGGCCGGGGCGGTTCTGGCGAAGGCACCGCAGGCTGCCGGGCACTGGCTGACCACTGCCGAGGCGCTGGCGCACGGGCCGGTGCAGATCGCGGTGATCGGCGCCGCCGGGGATGCGGCCCGCGTGGCGCTCGAGGCGGCGGCCCGGGCGGCGGCGCCTGGCGGCGCGGTGGTGTTGGCCGGAGAACCGGGCGCGGATTCTCCGATGCTCGCCGGACGGGACCTGGTCGAAGGTGTCCCGGCGGCATATGTCTGCCACGGGTTCGTCTGTGATCGGCCAGTGATAACCGTCGAAGATCTGCAGGCTCAGCTCCGGAGCAGCTAGCCACGCACAACGCGGCGTCGCGCTGACCGTCGCGCACCGGGTCTGCCATCCTGCCGACGGCGAATGACCTGCCCGTCGCCCATGCGTTTGTGGGACTTGTGCGGCCTAGCCCAGCGGGGTAGCTGCGCTGGCGATCAACCGTACGCGGTAGGCGTATCCAACGCGCTCGTCTTACAACAGATGTAATGTTGTAATTGAGCTAGGCGCGAGCGAGAGGACGATGTCATGGTGGGACGAGGACGGTCGCACGGGATGCGCCCAGATGGTCGCGGGCATGGTCGTGGTGGTTGGCAGCAGGCTGACCTGCCACCGGCAGACGACGCTAAGGCGTGGTTCGCGGGACG
>JBHEMR010000138.1:0-14468 GCA_046262495.1 Pseudonocardiaceae bacterium
ATCGCGGTGCTCAGCGAGAATATACCGCGTAAGAGGTCACCGATGTCGTTTACCACGATCTTCTCGTTGGGCGGCGCATTCGCCGACGTGGGTGAGCAGGAAACCGCATTTGGCGGCAGCCGAACGACCCGGTTCGTGGTCAACGTGGCGGCTATTGCCCCGGACGCTGACTCGCTGGCGACCGATCGGGCCTGGGCCCGATCGCTGTGGCAGGCACTTGTCCCGCATGCCAGCGACTCGGGCGGCTACATCAACGTCATGGCCGACTATGACCAGGACCGCGTGCAAGCCGCCTACGGTCCCGCGAAATACCAACGGTTGGCTGGGATCAAGGCGCGCTACGACCCGGACAACATCTTCCGGATGAACGCGAACATCCAGCCAGCACCGCAGCCAAGATACCCGCCAGGACGCATCAAGCCGGCGTAGATTTCATCTATGGTGGAGGTGCTGTCTACCAACCGGCTCCGGCTGCGCGACTGGTCGGTCACTGACGCGCAGGCAGCGCTGAAAATCTACGGCCACGACGACGTCAGCCGGTGGCTGCACGACCGCGCCCGCATCGCCGACGCGGCTACCATGCACTCGGTGCTTCGACGCTGGGACACCGAACGCAGCGACATGGCACCCGGAACTGGCCGATGGGCGCTGACTCTGCGCGACAGTGGCACGCTGGTTGGCGGTATCAGCCTGCTGCCGATGCCGGTGCCCGAGGCGGATGTCGAGATCTGTTACCAGCTGGCGCCGGAGTATTGGGGCCGCGGTTACGTTACCGAGGCCGCGTGGGCGCTGGCGCACTGGGCCTTTCAGCATTCATTGGTCGAGTTGTTCGCATTGGTGAACCCGGCCAACTCACGCGCGGCGGCTACCGCGCGGCGAATCGGGATGGAGTGGGTTGGCGAGAGTGGCAAGTACCACGGGATGCATCTGCAGGTGTTCCGGCTGCGACCCGGCGACCTCATTCACACGCGTCAGAAGTAAACCCGAGTGACCCAATCCGCCACGCAACCCGGCTTCGCGTTGCCCTCCATCTGCAGCGTAGCGCGCACCACTAGCTGCAGACCGCCGGTCACCTCGGTTGCCTCCGCGAGCGCGACCTCAGCGCGCACGCTGGATCCGACCGGCACCGGAGCGGGGAAACGCACCTTGTTCAACCCGTAATTGATGACCATTGTGGTGCCCTCGACCCGGTAAGTCTGGTCGATCAGATGCGGCAACAGCGACAGGGTGAGAAACCCGTGCGCGATGGTGATGCCAAAGGGCCCTGCCGCGGCGCGCTGCGGATCGATATGAATCCATTGGTGATCCTCCGTCGCGTCAGCGAAAGCATTGACGCGTTGCTGTTCGATGGTCATCCAGTCACTGGTGCCCAGCTGTTCACCAGCCGCGGCCCGTAACTCGTCAGCTCCAGTGAAAACCCTCATCGCCGCCGATCACTCTCCTGCCTTCGATTGCTGCCGGTCGTGGACAAACCGGTCAGCTCGATCCGGGATACCGGTTCCAGCTGACCGCTAAGACCGCTCCTTTCGAAGATGAGCTCGGCGCTGCGATCCGAAAACGTCAGCACGGCCAACACGTTGCCGAAGACCGGACCGCGCAGCAGCCGCCAGGACAGCACCGGATCTGCCACCCCGAGGCGGCGCACCACGGTGCGGACCGCCGCGGCCAGCGGACCCCACCAGGCAACCCGCAACGCCACAGTGGCATATCTCGGGACGCGGTGATGCACCGGCGAGGACACCAGCTGGTAAACAGGTGAGCCCTCGACGTCGGCACGTGCCACGTAGCTGTGGTGCACATCGCCGGAAAGCACGCTGATCGTCGCGGGCGCACGGGGGCTGGCCGCCACCCGCCGCAGCAGCGTGGCGAGCCAGTGGAAGGAGTCCTCGAACGCCGCCCAGTGCTCGAGATCGAGCGCTTGACGGATGCGCTCGCCCAGTGCGCTGCCCCGCGCGCAAGCCGCCGCATTGGCCGACTGCACGTCATGGATCGCCGGCGCCAGCAGCCACGGCAGCGAGCTGCCAATCAGTACATGTGCCGCCTGCTGGGCGTCTTCGCTGACCGCACGCTCCACCCAGGAGAACTCATCGTCGTCGAGCATCGCACGCCGACCCTCCGTCAGTATGCGGCCGCTGCGGGTGTCCAGCACAACCAGTCGCACCCCGTTGATGTCCCAGCGAAAGCTCCACCAAATCGCCCCGAGGGCACCGTCAGCGGCGTCAGCCATCTTTTGTAGCGCTGGCCAGGCGTCACCGCTGGCGTCCTGCACGGCGCGCCAGGTCGGGTCTGCGTGGCGCTGCTGCGGGGACAGGTTGCCGATGTGTTGATACACCCAGTAGGAGGCCAGTGCGCCACGGATCCGTTCGGGCCACCAGGGTTGGGCGGTGATCCGGTCCCGCCACGCCGCCGAGATGTTCCAGTCGTCCCGGACATCGTGGTCATCGAAGATCATCGCGGTGGGCACAGTAGACATCAGCCACCGGAACTGGGGATCCGACCAGCCCTCCAGGTACAGCTGGACGTACTCGGTGAAGTCCGCCACCTCGTACCCAGGGGGGACGGTGGTGTCGCGGCGCGAGTCCATCCAGCGCCGGATCTGCGGGGTTGGGTCGTCGGCGTAGACCTGATCACCGAGCAGCAGCAGCGCATCCGGCCAGTCCTGCGGCGCCATGGTGGCCATCCGGGCGGCGTAAAGGTCCAGCGCATCCGGACCCAGGGCGGCCGCCGATCTGGGGTCATCGGGCTTGGCGCGCCGACAGGAACAGAAAACCACCCGAACCGTAACCTCGCTTCCCCTGGTACGGATCCGGCTGTCGGGCCACGGCGACGCCGGCGGCGGCCACGCCAGCTGCTCGTCGAGGTGCACCTGATACGTCGTGACCGAACCCGGCTGCAATCCGCTGATCTCCACCAGCGCGTAGTGCTGGTCGCGTACGGTGAATGTCAATGCTCGGCAGCCCAGCACCTCGACCTGCGCCGGCCGAGAGGTCTGCACCCACACTGTCGCGGTCGTCGCTCCCACGTGCCGCAGCACCGGGCCGAGCAGCAACCGAGCACCTGCGGGTGACGACGAGGTAGCCACCATTCCTGCCTACCCGACTCGGCACGCTCGTGAGTGGGATTGAGCGCTATAACACTGTTTCGGCACTCACGACTTGAGCAGGTGGCCGTTGGTGCGACGCACCAGATGCGCGAGATCGGGCACCTCCACGACGTGGCGACCGGCCGCGCGGAGAAGTTCGGCGCCCTGGCAGTCGACGAACAGGTCGGGCTCATGCCACGCGAAGACGATTCGCGAGATTGAGGTGGCCAGAATCAGCTCAGTGCAGCTGCGGGGCCGTGAGGCGCGCGTGCTGCACGGTTCCAGCGAACTGTAGATGGTGGCTCCGACCAGGCGGCGGTCATCGGGTGCGAGCTTGCCGAGCGCAGCCTCCTCGGCATGCGCACGGGGATCGCCCTCGCGCGAGTACCCCGTAGCGAGCACCGCACCGTTTGCGTCGATGATCACTGCGCCCACCGAGAACGCTGCTGTCGAGGGCGGGCAGCTTTCAGCGAGCTCAATGGCGCGCTGCAGATACTCGCGGTCCCTGTCGGTGGGTTGGTTCACCGGAAAAATTGCATCGACGTGCTCGATGCAGCCGCAAATGATCGGCGCTCCCAACGCACAATCATACCATTTTCTCCATCGTCGAATACTTGTATCACAGGGCACGACTATCGAGGACTTCGACGGACCGGTCTTACCCATGATAAGCCTTTCGTTCCTGCGCCGCTCAAACATCACCTGAACGACGCAGATTCAGCGTCGGAACAGTGCGCTATTTAGCCGAGCGCTACCGGCGACGGCAGGAGCAGCGCAAACGTCAGGGCCCAACGATGGCGAGGTAGCGAAGCAGGACGACGTCGCCGATCTGCCTCGCCTCGGCAAGTGTCATCGGATGCTCGGAGTTCTGGGGGAACCGACCTGGGTACACAAAGCGCGGGGCATCGCGATCGCCGACGAAGAACGGCGCGATCACAAGGTGGATCTCATCCACGAGTCCGGCGGTGAGGAACTGGGTATGGATGATGCCACCGCCTTCGACCATCAGGCGTCCAACCTTGCGCTCACCGAGGTCATCGAGCACGAGACCCAGGTCGATCGGTTGGCCAGCCCCCACAACGGTTGCGATACCCCCGAGCGCCTCGCGAAGTGCCGGCACTTGACGATCGGGTGTGTAGACGATCTTCTCGACATCGCCGGAGAAGAAACTCGCGGTGGCGTCCAAACCGCCGCCACTGACAAGCGTGACCTTTATGGGGTGCGGAGTCAGACCACGTCGGAGCCGCTTTTTCTGCCGTGCCGCGGAGCGGATGAGCAGCCGGGGGTTGTCCCGGCGGACCGTGTTCGCCCCGACCAGGATCGCATCGACGCTCGCGCGTACCTCGTCGACCCGGTCGAAGTCGTCCTGGTTGGACAGCATCAACCGGGCATCGTTCAGGTCGTTGATGTAGCCGTCGATAGACGTCGCAACCGAGAGAACGACATACGGGCGGGACGGCTCGGCAGGCAACGCTCAGCGGGTGATCGTGATGGCCAGCATCGGGCAAGCCAGGGCGCCTTGGTCGGCTTGTGACTCCAGACCGCGGGGGACCTCCGAGTTGTTGATCACGCAGTAGCCACCCTCGTCCAAGTCGTAGATCTCGGGTGCGACGGCGTTGCACTGCCCATGGCCTTCGCAGATGCGCGCATTGACCTCGACTCGCACGGTGTCTCCTCAGCTGGCGGTTCGGCAGTGGGACTCGACCCTATTTCGGCCTCAGCAATCAGCACCACCCACGCAGGGATGAGCCGCCGACCAGTTGGTGGGCTCCCGGCGAATACTAGGCAATCCGGGTGCACTTGCGCAGCGACGCGATCACCGACGGTGGCAGATCCCGGACGCTGGACCTGGATGTGGACGGTTACCCAGGTCGTATCGCTCCCATACCTAGGCCGCTGACCTCGTGATTTGCTTGTCACACGATCGCCGCGGGATCGTTACACAGATCCGGACGGTCACCTCACCCCATCGCGATGCCGGGGTGAGGGGGGTTAAGTCCGCAAGCGAAGTCGGGTAGACAGTGCACAGCGGCGTCACGGGGTTTCGACCGAGTCGTTATGCATGCCAGGTGCGCCCTCGGTCAGGGTCGGGGGGCGACGAGGAGGTAAGTAAGTGGATCGTCGGGTGCGGCGTGCGGTGTTGGAGCGGTTGGCGGCCGTTGAGGAAATCGCCGCCCGGGCTGGCGCGACGCTGTCGGCACCGTTGGCGCGCAGGCACATCCAGACCATCACCGACGGGTGGCGGGAGCTGCTCGTCCAACACCAGCCGGACCCCACCGGCCGCTGCCCCGTCTGCTCAGGCTGGCTGCGCCGTCGCCGCTGGCCCTGCGACGTATGGGTCACCGCGCACCGTCACCTCATTGGCGATGGCACGGAGCCGATCGAACGGCCCGCAAAGAATTCCAATCCCTTCTGCCGACCGCGCCAGGTGCTGGTGGTCCCGCGTCAGCTCGGCGCGGCGGTCGCCGAGCAGACCGGGGCGCGGAAGAGCTCCGTGCACAGCCCGAGTGGCAAAGCATCCAGGCATCAAGTTTGATCCACTAGCCGAGACCGGAGTTCCACGACCAGCCGCAGTCAGGGCAGCCGCATAACCTGGCAATCATGCCCGAGCAGATCGCCGCTAAGCGGGTCGGCTGGATCCGCCGGCTCGCGACAGCCTGCTGGCGCCACCCGAAGGTCGCCGTAGCGGCTCTGCTCGCCTCCAGTATCGGGGTCGGTATGGAGGCCATCACCCCGCTGCTCACCCGGCTCGCGGTGGACGACGCGGTCGCGCATACCACCGCGCGGTTGGCCTGGCTGGTTGCCGCGCTGGCCGCAGCGGCGCTCCTGCAGTGGGTAACCGCCTTCGTGCGCCGCTACCTCGGTGGGCGCCTGTCCCTGGACGTGCAGCACGACCTGCGCAATGCCGTGTTCCGCGCGGTGCAAAAGCTCGACGGCGCCAAACAGGACAGCCTGCGCACCGGCCAGGTCGTCTCGCGGGCCATCTCCGATCTGCAACTGGTGCAGGGCATGCTGTCGCTGGTCCCGCTGACGGCGGGTGTGCTGGTACTGCTCGCCGTCGCATTGGGAGCGATGCTGTGGCTGTCCCCGTTGCTCACGCTGATCGCGCTGGTCGTGGTGCCGGTTGCCGGACTGGTCACCACCCGGACTCGACGCACGTTGTTTCCGGCGACCTGGTCGGCTCAGCAGCGCGCGGCCGACATCGCCGAGCATGTCGAGGAAACCGTCACCGGCGTGCGAGTGGTGAAGGGCTTCGGGCAGGAGGCCCGGGCCGTTTCCCGGCTCGAGGACCGGGCCCGGCAGCTGTTCGCCGAACGGATGCGCTCCGCCCGGCTCAACGCCACCTTCGCCCCGACGCTGGCCGCGTTGCCCTCGCTGGGTCAGGTGGGAGTCTTCGCCCTGGGCGGCCTGCTGGCCCTGCGAGGGAATATCAGCTTGGGAACCTTCGTGGCCTTCGCCGCGTACCTGGGGCTGCTCGTCGGGCCGGCTCGGTTGATCGCCAATCTGGTGGTCCTGGCGCAGGTAGCCCGAGCCGGTGTGGAGCGGGTCTACGAGCTGATCGACTCTCAACCCGACGTGACTGACGCTCCAGACGCGATCGATGTCCCCGACGGCCCGCTGGCGGTGCAATTGGACGCGGTGCACTTCGGCTACGCCCGCAGCGAACCGGTGCTCGACGGGATATCACTGCTCATCGAGCCGGGCGAGACGCTTGCCCTGGTGGGGACGCCCGGCTCAGGCAAGTCCACCGTCTCACTGCTGCTGGCCCGGTTCTACGAGGCACAACAAGGCGCGATCCGGGTCGGCCCGCTCGGTCACCTCGTCGACGTTCGGCGGCTGCGGTTGGAGTCGCTGCGCCGGTCGGTAGGGATGGTGTTCGAGGAGGGGTTCCTGTTTTCCGACACGGTGCGGGCCAACATCGCCTACGGATGCCCAGAGGCCACCGACGAGCAGGTGTACCGGGCGGCGAGGGATGCAGCGGCGCACGAGTTCATCTCCGCGCTGCCGCAGGGCTACGACACCCCGGTCGGCGAGCGGGGGCTGACCCTGTCCGGCGGACAACGCCAGCGGGTCGCACTGGCCAGAGCACTACTGTCAGACCCACGGATCCTCGTCCTCGACGACGCCACCTCAGCGGTTGACGCCACCACCGAGGCGGCCATTCACGCCACCCTGCGTCGGGTCACGGCCCAGCGCACCACTTTGCTCATCGCGCACCGCCGGTCCTCGCTGGCGCTGGCCGACCGGATCGCGGTGCTCGACGGCGGCCGGGTGATCGACGTCGGGACGCAGCGCGAGCTGGCCACTCGGTGCGCTCTATTCCGTGCGCTGCTCGCCGGCCCCGATGAGGTGATCGAGAACGTCACCACCACCACGTCGGACGTACTACATCCGGGCCCGGACGGCATCACCCCGCAACTCTGGCCCCGCAGCGCCCCGACTGGTGCACAGGGCGACCCCAGCGATGTTCTACGGACGGCCCAGAACGCGGTCGGCGCGGTGCGCGGCGGCCTTGGGGCCAGCATGCTCGGCAGCGTCGGGCCAACCCCAGAACTGCTCGCCGCGGTGGCCGCGCTGCCGCCGGCTACCGCCCAGCCCGATATCCGAGGCGCCGACCCGACGGTCCCGGATTCGGACTTTCGGCTGCGCCGGTTACTGCGACCGGTGCGGGGCTGGCTCAGCCTCACCGCGATCCTGGTAGGTCTCGACGCGCTTGCGACCGTGGCGTTCCCGGCGCTGGGCGGCCTGGCCGTCGACGCCATCACCGGGCATGCGCCGCATCTACTCGTCATCGCGGTGGCGGTCGGGCTCGGGGTAGTAGCCGCCGACTGGCTCGTCATCGCCGCCCAGACGGTGGTCGCCGCGCGGGCCGGGGAAACGCTGCTGTACCTGGTGCGAGTGCGCAGCTTTGCGCACCTGCAGCGGCTCGGGATGGACTATTTCGAACGCGAGATGGCCGGCCGGATCATGACCCGGATGACCACCGACGTCGATGCGCTGTCCACGTTCCTGCAGACCGGGTTGTCCTCCGCGCTGATCAGCGTGCTGACGGTCGTAGGGGTGGCCGTTGCCCTGCTGGTCACCAACGCCGGACTCGCTACCGTGGCGATGCTCGGTCTGCCGATACTGATCGCAGCCACGGTGGTGTTCCGGCGGCTGTCCTCGGCGGCCTACAACGAGGCCCGAGAGCGGGTCAGCGAGGTCAACGCTGACCTGCAAGAAAACGTCTCCGGTGCCCGAGTGACGCAGGCGTTCACCCGGGAGCGGCGCTCGGCCCGGGACTTCGCCGCCCGCAGCGACGCCTACCGGCGCGCCCGGCTGCGCGCCCAGCGCTACATCGCCGCCTACTTCCCGTTCGTGGCGCTGCTATCGGACCTCGCGACCGCCGCGGTTCTGGGCGTCGGCGCGTCGCGAGTCGCCGAAGGCACCGTCACCGCCGGGGTGCTCACCGCTTTTTTGCTCTACCTGGGTCTGTTCTTTGCGCCCGTGCAGCAGCTGTCCCAGGTCTTCGACGGTTACCAGCAGGCCGCGGTCGGGCTTCGGCGCATCAGGGAGCTGCTCGACACACCGACCTCGGTGCCGTCCCCCGGTGCCGACGCCGTGGCGGTGCCGGCCCGGCTGCGCGGTGAGGTGGAGCTGCGTGACGTGAGCTTTTGCTACCCCGGCGCCGTGGCGCCCGCGCTGGACAGCGTGTCCCTGTGGATCGCGCCCGGCGAGACCGTCGCCCTGGTGGGGGCAACCGGAGCCGGCAAGTCCACCGTGGTCAAACTGGTCGCCAGGTTCTACGACCCGACGGCCGGAACGGTGCTGGTCGACGGGATCGACGTGCGCCGTTTCGACCCGGCGGCGTTTCACCACCGGCTGGGCGTGGTGCCGCAGGAGGCCCACCTCTTCCGCGGCGACGTCGCCGGCAACATCAGCTACGGCGTCGCGCAGGCATCCCCTGCCGAGGTGGAGGCGGCAACCCGCCGGGTTGGCGCGTTGGCGGCCGTCGCCGCGCTACCGCACGGATTTCGCCAACCGGTCAACGAGCGTGGGCAGGGCCTGTCAGCCGGGCAGCGGCAACTAATCGCGCTGGCTCGCGCCGAGTTGGTCGAGCCTGACCTGCTGCTACTCGACGAAGCCACCGCGGCCTTGGATCCGGCCACCGAGTCGATAGTGCTGGCCGCCGCGGATCGGCTCGCCGAGCGCCGCACCACCGTCGTCATCGCGCACCGGCTGGCCACCGCAGCCAAGGCAGACCGGATCGTGGTGCTCGACGGCGGCCGGATCGTGGAGCAGGGCCGCCATCTCGAGCTCCTCGCGGCTGACGGGCACTACGCCCAGCTGTGGGCCGCAGGCTCGCCGGACGGCACCGTCGCCGCGTGATTGCCGACCCAGCCATCACCCGTTCACCGGCGCGCCAAGGGTCCGCCGAACGCCTCACCCCCCGCGCGGGGCTAGCCTGGAAGTCGCGTCAGTGCCCTGACGCAGACCCGCAACAGAACGGATTGAGGCGACTTTCGGCAGTGTCCCGCAGCGACCCCCCTGTGCAGTTCGGCCCGAACGAGTGGCTCGTCGAGGAGATGTACGAACAGTTCCTCGCCAATCCCTCGGCGGTGGACTCGTCATGGCACGACTTCTTCGCCGACTACCGCCCGGCATCGCAAGGCACCGTCAACGGCAACGCTCCGCGCGCCAGCATGCTGGCACCAGCGAAGCAGCCACCGCGCAAGCAGCCACCGGCCAACGGTGCCACCGGCAAAGCGCCCGCCGCCGGGCCCGCAAAAGCGCAGCATGATCAGCACCATGACACCACCACCCCGCTGCGCGGCGCGGCGGCCCGCGTGGTGGTGAACATGGAGACCTCGCTGGAGCTGCCGACAGCCACCAGCGTGCGCGCGGTACCGGCAAAACTGCTTGTCGACAACCGCATTGTGATCAACAACCATCTCCAGCGAACCCGTGGCGGCAAGATCAGCTTCACCCACATCATCGGGTACGCGACGGTGCGGGCGCTGGCCGAGCACCCGCAGATGAACCGCCACTACACCACCGACGATCAGGGCAAACCCGCGGTCGTCGCACCCGAGCACGTCAACCTGGGCGTGGCGATCGATATCAAGACCGCCAACGGACGTAGCCTCGTCGTCACCTCGATCAAGGGTTGCGAGGTGATGACCTTCGCCCAGTTCTGGCAGGCCTATGAAGACGTCATCCGTAAGGCCCGGGAGGGCAGGCTCACCGCCGAGGATCTCACGGCGACCACAATCACGCTGACAAACCCGGGCACCATCGGTACCAACCACTCGGTGCCCCGGTTGATGTCCGGGCAGGGCGCCATCATCGGCGTCGGCGCGATGGAGTACCCGGCGGCATTTCAGGGCGCCAGCGACGAGGCGCTCGCCGAGATGGCGATCAGCAAGATCATCACGCTGACCTCTACCTACGACCACCGCATCATCCAGGGCGCCGAGTCCGGCGAGTTCCTGCGCCGCATACACGGGCTGCTGCTGGGCGACGACAATTTCTACGACGACCTGTTCGCCTCCCTGCGAGTGCCCTACGAGCCGGTGCGCTGGGTACAGGACATCCCCGAGGGGCAGGTCACCAAGACCGCCCGGGTACTCGAGCTGATCGATGCCTACCGCACCCGCGGCCACCTGATGGCCGACACCGACCCGCTGAACTACCGCCAGCGCAGACACCCCGATCTCGACGTGCTCAGCCACGGCCTCACCCTGTGGGACCTGGACCGGACGTTCGCCGTCGGCGGGTTCGCCGGGCACTCACACATGAAGCTGCGGGACGTCCTCGGCGTGCTACGCAACGCCTACTGCCGCAACGTCGGGGTGGAGTACATGCACATCCTGGCACCCGATGAGCGGCAGTGGTTGCAGGAGCGCGTCGAGCGGGTGCACGACAAACCCAGCCATGCGCAGCAGAAGTACATCTTGTCCAAGCTCAACGCCGCGGAGTCCTTCGAGACGTTCCTGCAGACGAAATACGTCGGTCAGAAGCGGTTTTCGCTGGAGGGCGCCGAGACCGTCATCCCGCTCCTGGACGCGGTGCTGGACAAGGCCGCCGAGTACGAGCTGGACGAGGTGGTGCTCGGCATGCCGCACCGCGGGCGGCTCAACGTGCTGGCCAACGTCGTGGGCAAGCCGTACTCGCAAATCTTCCGCGAGTTCGAGGGCAACGTCGACCCCGGCCAGGCACACGGCTCCGGTGACGTCAAGTACCACCTGGGCGCCGAGGGCAAGTACTACCGGATGTTCGGCGACGGCGAGACGAAGGTGTCCCTGACCTCCAACCCGTCGCACCTGGAGGCCGTGGACCCGGTGCTCGAAGGCATTGCGCGGGCCAAGCAGGACCTGCTGGACAAGGGCCCGGACGGTTTCACCGTATTGCCCGTGGCACTGCACGGAGACGCCGCCTTTGCCGGGCAAGGGGTGGTGGCCGAGACGCTCAATCTGTCGCAATTGCGCGGATACCGCACCGGCGGCACCGTGCATGTGATCGTGAACAACCAGGTCGGATTCACCACGGCACCGCAATACGCGCGGTCCAGCGAGTACTCGACTGATGTCGCGAAGATGATCGGCGCACCCGTATTCCACGTCAACGGTGACGACCCGGAGTCCTGCGTCTGGGTGGCGAAGCTGGCCGTGGAGTACCGGCAGGCATTCCAAAAAGACGTCGTGATCGACATGGTGTGCTACCGCCGCCGTGGTCACAATGAGGGCGACGACCCATCGATGACGCAGCCGAAAATGTACGACATCATCGACACCAAGCGGTCGGTCCGCAAGGGCTACACCGAGGCGCTCATCGGCCGCGGGGACATGTCCGTCGAGGAGGCCGAGCGCGTACTGAAGGACTACGCGCAGCAGCTTGAACACGTCTTCGATGAGGTGCGAGAGCTGGAAAAGCGGGCCGCGGCGCCGAGCGAATCGGTGGAGACCGAGCAGCCCGTGCCCACCGGGCTGTCCACCGGAGTAGACCGCAGCGTCATCGAGCGGATCGCTGACGCTCACGTCAACCTGCCTGCGGGCTTCACCCCACACCCCAGGGTCAAACCCGTGCTGGAAAAGCGGGCGAAGATGGCCCGCGAGGGAGGCATCGACTGGTCCTTCGCTGAACTGCTGGCGCTCGGCTCGGTGTGCCTTGACGGCCGCACGGTGCGACTATCCGGCCAGGACACCAGGCGTGGCACGTTCGTGCAACGGCACTCGGTGCTGATCGACCGCAAGACCGGGGCCGAGTACACGCCATTGAATAACATTTCTGCAAGCCAGGCGAAATTCATGGCCTACGATTCAGCATTGTCGGAATTCGCTGCGTTGGGCTTCGAATATGGCTATTCGGTGGCGAACCCGGACGCTCTGGTGCTCTGGGAAGCGCAATTCGGTGATTTCGTCGATGGGGCGCAACCGGTGATCGACGAGTTCATCTCGTCCGGAGAGGCCAAGTGGGGCCAGCGCTGTGACGTCGTCCTGCTACTGCCGCATGGTCACGAGGGGCAAGGCCCCGATCACACCTCTGGACGCATTGAGCGATTCCTGCAGTTGTGCGCTGAAGGCTCTATGACCGTGGCGCAGCCGTCCACGCCGGCGAATTATTTCCACCTGCTGCGCCGCCATGCTTTAGACGGCGTGCACCGGCCGTTGGTCGTGTTCACACCGAAGTCGATGCTGCGTCTGAAAGCGGCGGTGAGCCCGGTGCAGGACTTCACCTCGGGCCGGTTCGCGTCGGTGCTCGATGATCCGATGGTGATCGATTCCTCGGCAGTGCGCCGGGTCCTGCTATGCAGCGGCAAAATCAGCTATGAGTTGAACGCCGCACGCCAGCAGCGAGGCATCGACGATGCTGCGATCGTGCGCGTCGAGCAGCTCTATCCGGTGCCCCAGCGGCGGCTGGCCACGGCGCTGGACCGCTATCCGAACGCAACCGAGGTGTACTGGGTGCAGGAGGAACCCGCCAACCAGGGCACCTGGCCGTTCTACGGGTTGAGCCTGCCCGAGCTGATGCCCGACCGGCTGGGGGGATTGCGACGGATCTCCCGACGTGCCATGGCAGCTCCCTCTGCGGGGTCGGCCAAGGTGCACGAGGTCGAGCAGCGCGAACTCATCACCGCCGCCCTCGGTGGGTGACCCGTGTACTTCACCGACCGCGGCATTGAGGAACTCGAAGATCGGCGTGGTGGTGAGCAGCTCAGCGTCGAGTGGCTGGCCGCCCGACTCCGAGCGTTCGTCGATGAGCATCCGGAGTTCGAGGACGCCGTCGAGCGGCTGGCCACCTACCTGGCCCGTGACGACGCCGACGAGCCGGACGAGCCCTAGCGAGCTCGTCACCACGCATAGGCCTCCGGTGCGGGTTTGGCGCCGTTGGGCGCATGCGCCGGGAACAGCTCGTCAAGCCGAGTCAGCACCTCGGCGTCCAGGGTGATCGCGACGGCGCGCAGCGAGCTGTCCAGTTGCGCGTCGGTCCGCGGACCGACGATCGGCGCGGTGACGCCGTCCTGGTGCAGGAGCCAGGCCAGCCCGACGTTGGCGGGGTCCTCGCCGAGGTCGGCGCACAGCTTCTCGTAGGCGTCGATGCGCTCCCGGTTCGCTTCGAGCGCGTCGGCCGAACGCCCCGTGGTGCTTCGTGAACCGCCGCCCTCGCGTTGCTTGCGCAGTACCCCGCCGAGCAGGCCGCCGTTCAGCGGTGACCACGGGATAACCCCGATGCCGTAGTCCCGCGCGGCGGGCAGCACCTCCAGCTCGACCCACCGGGTGAGCAGGTTATAGATGGACTGCTCGCTGATCAGCCCGGTGACGTGCTGCCGGTGAGCCGCCTCCTGCGCCTTGGCCAGGTGCCAGCCGGCGAAGTTCGACGAGCCGACGTATACGATCTTTCCTTGCTGCCGGAGTACCGACATAGCCTCCCAGATCTCGTCCCACGGGGTGGCCCGGTCCACGTGGTGCATCTGATAGAGGTCGATGTAGTCGGTCTGCAGCCGGCGCAGCGACGCGTCGCAGGCCCGCCGGATGTTCAGCGCGGAGAGCTTGGTCTCGTTGGGCCAGTTCCCCATCGAGCCGTAGAGCTTAGTTGCCAGCACGGTGCGCTCCCGGCGCCCGCCACCGCCGGCGAACCATCGGCCGATGATCTGCTCCGTGACCCCTTCGCCCTTCTTCCAGCCATACACATTCGCAGTGTCGAAGAAATTGATGCCCTGCTCGTGGGCCCGCTCCATGATCGCGTGACTGTCGATCTCCGATGTCTCCGGACCGAAGTTCATCGTGCCCAGGCACAGTCGGGACACCGAAAGGCCGCTACGACCCAGCTGCGTGTACTCCATGCTCTCAGCCTGGCACCGCGCTTGACATCAGACCACTCCACATCCGCGCAGGTGTCGCATCCA
>JBHEMR010000139.1:0-4591 GCA_046262495.1 Pseudonocardiaceae bacterium
GGAAATCGCCGGCACCCCGGAACGCGCACTGGCCCTGCACATCACATCCACCTTGGACAGCGGGCTGGTGCAGACCAGACCCGGCGCCATCATGGCGTCGTCGGACGTCCTGCGGGTGACGGTCACCGGTGAAGGGGGCCACGCCAGCGCGCCGTGCAACGCGGTGGACCCGGTGCCGGCCGCCGCCGCTATGGTCGGCGCGCTGCAGACCATGATCACTCGGACGTTGAGCGTCTTCGACCCGGCGGTGCTCACCGTCACCCGGATCTCCGCAGGCACCAGCTCCAACATCATCCCGGAGACCGCGGAGCTGGAAGGCACCATCCGATCGCTGTCTGAGTACACCCGCGTCAAGCTGCATGCGGAGGTGCGCCGGGTGTGCAAGCATGTCGCGGCGGCGCACGGCTGCGCCGCCACCGTGACGATCGAGCACGGTTATCCGGTGACCGTCAACGACGACGAGGTGACCCCGCAGGTGATCGAACTGGCCCGCTACGTGCTCGGCGAACGCCACGCCGAGCCCATGCCAGACCCGCTGATGGGTGCCGAGGACTTCTCCTACGTGCTGGCGAAAGTTCCGGGCGCGATGGCGTTTCTCGGCGCCTGCCCGCCGGGTCATGAGCCGGACGCGGCCCCAGCGAACCATTCCAACCGGGCGGTATTCGACGAGGCGGCGATGGTGCACGGTGTTGCTCTCTACGCCGGCTTCGCGCTGAAGGCCTTGACGTCACCGGCACTGGCCTCATGAGCGAGCGCACGCTGAGTGTCATCGGGTTGGGTCTGATCGGCGGGTCGCTGCTGCGCGCAGCTGAGGGCGCCGGGTGGAAGGCCCGGGGGATGGCGAGATCGACTGCTGTCGTCACCGCGGTCCGGGAGGCTGGTTTCGATGCCACGTCCTCGATCGAGGAGGCGCTGGCGGACGATGACGCGCTGGTGGTGCTCGCGGTACCCCTTCCTGCGGTGGTCGACGTTTTGCCAATGGTGGCCCGGTACGCCCCGTACTGCCGCCTGACCGACGTGGTGAGCGTCAAGCAACCAGTCGCGGCGGCAGTGGCGCGCCTGGTTCCGGCGGCCCGCTACGTCGGCGGGCACCCAATGGCGGGGACGTCGGCCTCGGGCTGGGCAGCTGGATCGGCGACGCTGTTCAACGGGGCTCCCTGGGTAGTGGGGAGCGACGACAGCGCCGACCCGGCGGTGTGGGCCCAGGTCGCCCAGTTGGCGCTGGAGTGCGGGGCGCACGTGGTGCCGGCTGGCGCCACGGACCACGACGCTGCGGTGGCCCGAGTCTCCCACCTGCCGCACCTGCTGGCCGCGGTGCTCGCCTCGGTCGGCGCCGACGGTGGATCGCTGGCGATGGCACTGGCCGCGGGTTCGTTCACCGACGGCACCCGGGTTGCGACATCTCGGCCCGAACTGGTCCGGGCGATGTGCGAGGGTAACCGCGACGCGCTGCTGGCGGCGGTGGATGACGCACTGGGCCGGTTGGGCGCGGCCCGCGGCTCACTGGCCTCCACCGGCGGGCTGGCGGCCACCATCCAGGCCGGCCACGTCGCCCGCCGGACCTTCGACGCGGCACGCGAGGCAGCACGCGACAACACCGAACACATCGACACTGTGCACGTCGAGCTGGGCGCTCCCGACGCACTCGCGCAGCTGCGCGAGCTCGGTCGCCACGGCGCCCGCGTCGTCGCCGTGGAAGGCACCTGTTGCCACGTCGAACTCACGTCTCGCGGTGGGCCAACGCGCTAACCTGACCCACGTCGACGATCTGGAGCGAGTAGTGGCGGCGCTGGCCGCCGATCCGCACAACGCGATCGTGCAGCTGGTTCCCAGGCGGCCCGCAGGAGCGGGGCCGCTGAGCGGGATGCCGGTGGCCGTGAAGGACCTCATCGACGTAGCTGGGATGCCCACCCGGTGTGGCAGCGCGGTGTTGGCCGATGCTCCCCCGGCCCGGCACGACGCCCCCGTGGTGGCTCAATTGCGCGCTGCCGGTGCCGTGGTGGTTGCCAAGACCCATACCCACGAGTTCGCCTACGGCCCCACAGGTGACGTCGCTGCAGAGGGCCCGTGCCGGAACCCGCATGATCCGCGAAAGATCACCGGGGGCTCCTCCAGCGGGTCTGCGGCGGCGGTGGCCGCGGGACTGGTACCGCTGGCGGTGGGCACCGATACCGGCTGCTCGACGCGCACCCCGGCCGCGCTGTGCGGGGTGGTCGGGCTCAAGCCGGCGCACGGCGCGCTACCCACCACCGGGGTGTTCCCGCTCTCGAAAACCCTCGACCACATCGGGTTGCTCGGCGCTGACATCGACACAGTCGCGGTAGCCTTCAGCGCGCTGGCCGGACGCGGGATCGACCCGTCGGCGCCGATCGCGGGCACCGTGGTCGGTCGGCCCATCGACCCATACTGGCGGGTCCACGACCCGGAGATCGCCGCCGCGGTGGACCGCGCCGCTGACGCTCTGAGCTGTGCCGGTGCCGCGCTACGCGAGGTATCCCTGCCCGGTATCGACGAACTCGCCGCCACCTACCAGGTGATCGTCGGCGCGGAAGCCCACACCACTCACCGGCGTTGGCTGGCGCAGCGCCCCGAGGACTACCAGCCCGCCACCGCTGCGCGGCTACAGGCCGCCGCCGCGCACACCGCCGCCGACTACATCACCGCTCAACGCAGCCGCCGGCGGCTCACCGCCGAGCTCACTGCCCGGATGCTCGCCGAAGGGATCGATATGCTGCTGCTGGCGACCACCCCCATGCGGGCCACCCCCATCGGCGTCCGGCAGGTGGACGCCCCGGACGGCGCTCGGGTCGAGGTCGTGCCTGCCCTGCTGTCGCTGACGCTGCCCTTCAACCTATTGGGCTGGCCAGCGGTGTCGGTGCCCGCCCCGAAGATGACCGGACTACCCGCCGGAATCCAGGTAGCCGCGGTGCGCGGCGGTGAGCAGGCGGTACTCGCGGCCGGCACGCAGATCGCCGCTGGTTGACCACGCTTCAGACCCGGGATGCCAACCCTGGGTACTCCAGCACCATGCCGTCGGCATCCACGGTGAGTTCCACCTCCCACGTGTCGCTGCTGATGCTGATCACCGCGCGTTCCCCCAGCGCCGCCGTGCGGTAGGTCTGGGAAACCCGGCACACCTCCAGGCTGGGCAACGCGACGAACACCACCGGCAGGTCGTGCAGTGCAGCGCCGCGGTGCAGACCCAACCGACGAACCGGCAGCGCGTTGAACAAGGGGCTGAACGCCAGATCGACGTCCAGCGCGCCGCCGAAGTTGGTCCGCGCCGCGCCCTGGCCGTGGTCGACCAGCCAGATACCCTCCTCCGAGCGGGTAAGGATGACATGTTGCTCGCCGGCGACCCGAGCGATCCGGACGGTCAGCCGCTGAACCACACCAGCCTCATCGGTAGTCAGCGAGTAAGACGCGGTGTAAGCCTCGATGCCGTCCCGTTCGGCGCTGACAACAGACCCGATAGCCCGCAGGCCACGCTCACCAAGCACGACCCGGGCACCCTCAAGCCGCAGGCGATCGGCACCCACCCAGGTGAACATCTTGGTCACGTACGGCGGCCGACGAGCCGCCGTCGCGGCGGCCGGTCTCTCCCCGGTTTGCGTCTCACCGCCTGGAGGGACGCTCATTGCCATACCTGACTAGCGTCCCAAAAGAAGTCACTGCCGAAGTCCACCGGAGCCTCCCTCGCACTGGCGGAATCGTGCCCGGCTCCCACCATTACCGTCGCGAGCCTACCCATGCCCGATGATCGCATGGCCAGGCGGCAAACGGTTCCTCGGCCTGCGGCTAACCCCGCCGATGCCCCGATCGTGGCCGCTGCTGTCATCCTTATAGCGCCATCCGATAGCAGGTATGCCCCCGTTGACAGCGTGGAGTACTCTGCACTGCGGACGAGAGCCCGGGGGGCAGGACCATGCTGGCCGCTCGTCTGATTAAGAACTTCCGTCGATCGCCGGGGAGCGCCCCTAGCATGCGGATTACTCCGCTGTGCATGCACAGTGCGCGCTCCCGTCCCGGCTGGCGGCCCGCCGTACAACCAGAACGAAGAAGGACCACATGCGCACGCCCGTCTCCGACCGCCGACCGCGGGCCGGAATGACCCTCACTCCCCGCACACGGCAGAACCGACCTCTGCCGATGAGTGCCGTGGCGGTACGTCGCGGCCAGTTCGGCGAGTTCGAGCTGCGCCCGGTGCGGGAACACACCGTCGAAGCGCTGACCGCGCCCACCGAGGGCTGAGCTCCACCTGCGCTGCCCAGGTTCGGCAGCGATGTTCTCCGGGCAAGCCGCTCGGCGATCGGCGCAGCACCCTGTCGGCGCGATGGCGACGACCAATAGCCGCGCTTTTTCGTCGACCGCCAACCCCAGAGACGAGCTCTCAGCGCTCATAGGTGTGGAGCTGCGGCCCCTCGATCGTGGTGGTCAGGGTTACAGGCCGGCGGGAAGCGTGTCGGTCACCAGGACGCGGTCGACTGCCGGGTGCCGGACGCGGAGCACGATCAAGGCATAGTGTCCGGCAACCGCCGGTGGACTGGCCCCGACGATCGTTCCCGGCGGGTAGTTGCCGTGGTAGACGACC
>JBHEMR010000140.1:0-12560 GCA_046262495.1 Pseudonocardiaceae bacterium
GTGCCCCCGGTGGGAGTCGAACCCACACTGCGGCCCTTTTAAGGGACCTGCCTCTGCCGGTTGGGCTACGGGGGCGTGCGCCAAGGGTAACCGTGTCACCCGAGGGCGGATCAAGAACCCGATGTGTCGACGCTGTTCATCGAGCAGCGGGCGCCCTTCTGGGGCGGAGGCCGCGTATGCACCGACGGTCACAACCGTGGATGAACAGTAAGATGATCGAGGAGCCGCCTGGCTCCGGCCACGAAGGGTGGCAGGTCCTCGGTAACAGTGGCCTGCACGATTGCATGGGCGGTGTCGAAGTACCGGGGGGTGAGATGGTTACGCATGCTCAGCGCTGCGCGGCGAAAGCGACGCCGTCGGGTGGCGGCCTTTCTCGCCCGTCGAAAGCCGCGCTCATCGGGTGAAGCCCTCACTGGCCGAAGCACGGCTGTGGTGTGCCAGGCGGCGCACCTGGCCATCGAACGATCAAGAAGGAGCTGCGATCCCGGCTAGTTCGGTCGCCCGGCGCAGCACGTCGACCAGCATGGCCGGAGTGAGCCGACCGGTGAAGGTGTTCTGCTGGCTGACGTGGTAGCAGCCGAGCAGGTGCAGCCCGTCCAGGTCGACCTCGGTGCCGTGTCCGAAACGGGGTCGCGGGGTAGGGACCGGCCACCCCACGGCACTCAGCGCCGGCAAGAGTGCCTGCCAGCCGAAAGCGCCGAGCACAACCACCGCGCGCAGCGTCGGGCGCAGCAGCTGCAGCTCTCTGATCAGCCAGGGACGGCAGGTATCACGCTCGGTGGGGGTGGGCTTGTTGGCCGGGGGTGCGCACCGTACCGGCGCGGTGATCCTGGTGCGGTGCAGCGTCAGGCCGTCACCTCGGTGGGTGGCGGTTGGTTGGTTAGCCAGGCCGACCGCGTGCAGCGCGGCGTAGAGCACATCGCCGGAACGGTCACCGGTGAAGATCCGGCCGGTCCGGTTGCCGCCGTGCGCGGCCGGCGCGAGCCCGACGATGGCCAGCGCGGCGTCGGTCGGTCCGAACCCCGGCACCGGACGTCCCCAGTAGGTCTCATCGCGGTATGCGGCGCGCTTGTCGATGGCGACTTGTTCCCGCCAGGCCACCAGGCGCGGGCAGGCCCGGCACCGGGTGATCTCATCGTCCAGCATGTCCAGCTCGGTGTACATCAGGCGAGGCCGAGCGCGATGCCGTCGAGGATGTCGTGCTCGCTGACTACGAGCTCGCTGATGCCGGCTTGGGTATGCAGCTCCTCGGCAAGCACCCGCACGATGAGCGCACCACCGGCGATGACGTCCACCCGGCCCGGGTGGATCACCGGATTGCCGGCTCTCTGCTGACGCGTCGATGCCAGCAGATCATCGGCGGTATCACACACCTGCTCCAGCGACAACCGCGACAGGTGGATGCGCTCGGGATCATATGCCGGCAGCTGCTGAGCGATGGCGGACAGCGTGGTGACGGTGCCTGCCACCCCGACCCAGGTGCGAGCCTTGTCCACCGGCACCTCGGCGAACGCCTCCTGCAGCGTTCGCACCGCGAACTGCTCAGCGGCGCTGACCTCCTCAGGTGTCGGGGGGTCGCCGCAGAGGTGCCGCTCGGTGATCCGGACACATCCCACGTCCACCGACCGCGCCGCCGTGATATCCGCCTGCACACCATCCCAATGGCCCAGCACCACCTCGGTTGACCCACCACCGACATCGACGATCAGGAACGGGCCGTCAGCGGGATCTAGACCACCGACCGCACCGGTGAAAGATAACCGCGCCTCCTCGTCTCCGGTGATCACCTCAGCTTCGGTACCGAGGGTTCGACGGACCATCGCGAAGAACTCCTCCCGATTAGCGGCGTCGCGGGTGGCCGAGGTAGCCACCATCCGAACCCGCTGCGTCCCGCCGCGCCGCGCGACGGTGGCGTAGTCAGCCAGGGCCACCCGAGTGCGGTTCAGGGCATCGGGAGCCAACAGACCAGTGGCGTCGACGTCCTGGCCGAGCCGCACGATCCGCATCTCCCGATGCACATCACTCACCGTGCCAGCGCTCACATCCGCGACCAGCAGCCGGATCGAATTCGTCCCACAGTCAATCGCCGCCACCCGCACTATTCCCGCCTTCCTCCCCGCCCCGCTGCATGCGGAAATGCGCACGGGTTGGGTAGCCACCAGGTGCCAATTTCGCCTAACGTTTCGTCGCCGAAGGGGTTGACTCCAGGGCCGCGGGCTAGGGCGTGCGCGACGTGGACGTGTAGGCATTTCACCCGGTCCGGCATACCGCCGGCGCTGACCTGGGTGCCCAGCGGTTGCACCGCGTCGCGCTCGGCCAGGTAGGACTCGTGCGCGACCAGGTAGGCCTGCGCCAGCTCGGGATCGGTCGCGAGCCGTTCGGTCATCTCTTGCATCACGCCGGCAGCCTCGATTCGCGCCACCAGGCCGACGAGGCGGCGGCAGGTCAGGTAGTAGAGGGTAGGAAAGGGGGTGCCGTCCTCCAGCCGCGGCTGGGTCTGCACCACGCTGGGCAGCCCGCACGGGCAGCGGTGTGCGACCGACCGCAGCGCCCGCGGCGGGCGGCCCAGCTGCGCGGCGACAGCCTCCCAGTCGGCGTGGTCCACCGGCTCACCCACTATTGATCGTCTTCCAGAGCTGGCCGTACCACGGCTGTGCGGACGGCTGGACAGGGCCGGCACCGCCACCGCCGTCAGTCGCGATCGTGCCGGGCGGAAGCTGCACCAGGTACGGCGCTTCTCCAGGCAGCAGGTAGCGCAACCGCTCGCGGGCCTGGGTCTCGATGTGCTGCGGATCGGCCAGCAGGGCCCGGCGACGCTCCAGCTCCGCGATCTTGTCGGCCAGGATCTGTTGTTGCTCGTAGACTGCTGCCAACTCGGCACGCTGGCCCACAAAGTTGCGCAGCGGCACTGCCACACTCAGCATCAGCACACAGACCAATGCCGCGAGCAGTGCTGCACGGCGTCCAGTGGTGATGCCCACCGCATAGCCGATCCGCCGTGCCAGCGGACGGGGCGCCGCTGTGCTTTGGGGCATACCGCTGCGCCTGGTCGGCCCGGCACCGCCCATCAGGCCCTAGCCTTCCCCAGCGTTCCGGGCGAACGCCAGCTCCCCGGCGTAGCGAGCGGCGTCGCCCAGGGTCTCCTCGATGCGCAGCAGCTGGTTGTACTTCGCCACCCGCTCCGACCGCGCCGGGGCGCCGGACTTGATCTGCCCACAGCCGATCGCCACCGCGAGGTCAGCGATCGTGGTGTCCTCGGTCTCGCCGGAACGGTGACTGAGCATGCAGCGGTAGCCGTGGGACTGCGCGAGCGCCACCGCATCCAGCGTCTCCGACAGCGTGCCGATCTGATTCACCTTCACCAGCAGCGCATTGGCTACCCGGCGGGCAATCCCCTCCTCCAGCCGCTCCGGGTTGGTCACGAAGAGATCATCACCGACGATCTGCACCCGATCACCGAGCTCTGCGGTAAGCCGCGCCCAACCATCCCAGTCATCTTCGGCCAGCGGATCTTCGATCGACACCAATGGATAAGCGTCGAGCAACCCGGTGTAGTAATCAATCATCTGCTCGGCGTTGCGGGCGGTGCGCTCGAAGCGATAGACGTCGTCGACGAAGAACTCGGTCGCGGCCACGTCCATCGCGAGGGCGATGTCTCGACCGAGGGTGTAACCAGCCTTGTCCACCGCGCTGGCGATCAGATCCAGCGCGTCGGTGTTAGCCGGCAGATCGGGCGCGAAACCGCCCTCGTCTCCAAGCCCAGTGGACAACCCGTTGGCCTTGAGCACCGACTTCAGAGCGTGGTAGACCTCGGCGCCCCAGCGCAGCGCCTCGCGGAACGACTCCGCACCGATCGGAGCGATCATGAACTCCTGGACGTCGACTCCGGTGTCGGCATGCGCGCCGCCATTGAGGATATTGAGCATTGGGACCGGCAGCACGTGTGCGTTCACACCACCGACATAGCGGAACAGCTCCAGGCCGCTGGACTCCGCGGCCGCCTTGGCGACCGCCAGCGAGACCCCGAGGATCGCGTTGACGCCCAGCCGGGACTTGTCGGGTGTGCCGTCGAGGTCCACCAGCTTTTGATCCACGACTCGCTGCTCGATGGCCTCGACGCCAACGAGCTCGGGCCCGATCTCGTCCAGCACCGCCGCGACCGCGCACTCAACTCCTTTGCCGAGATAGCGCTGGGCATCTCCGTCGCGCAGCTCGACCGCCTCGTGACGCCCAGTGGACGCCCCAGAGGGCACCGCGGCATGGGCCAGCGTGCCGTCATCGAGTGCGATCTCGACCTCGACAGTGGGGTTCCCGCGCGAATCCAAGATCTCGCGGGCTCCGACCTCCTCAATGACGGCCACAGATACGCTCCTCGTCAGATGGGCACGTAAACAGCCTAACCACGGTCGGGCGCACTCGGTCGGAGGCGCGCGCCCGATGATCGCCAGCCGCCTACTAAGCGACCCGGCGATCGAGTACGAGGGCTCGTGCAACAGCACGTGTCCGCGTACCGTTGGAGCGACCATGACAGCCGCCGACCGCCCCCCGGACGTCGTCGAGCAGTTCCGGCTCGCTGAGGCGTTGGTCTCCGAACGGCGCCCGCTGGAAGCCCTTCGAGAATTGGCCCCGGTACTGGATGCTGAGCCCGACGCGCCGAGCGTCCAATTGCTAGCTGGTCGAGCCTACCTGCAGTCCGCTCAGCTCAACCGCGCTGAGCAGGCATTCCTTCGGGTGCTCGAGCAAAATCCTTCCGACCACTACGCGCGCTTCGCGCTGGGCCGCACATTGCAGCGGCAGAGCCGCCTAGACGAGGCCCGCGCGCAGCTCGCAATGGCTGCGGTGATGAATCCAACGCCGGAATATCAGGAAGCGCTCAACGAAGTGCGAATGCGGATAGGACGCCGATAGCGCTTAAGTAACGCCCTTGGCGCTGCGGGCATAGGTCTGGGCGAAGCCGTAGACCTCTTGAGCGTAGTCGAGGGAATCGTTGTAAGACAAGATCGCCCGTAACCAGCCGTCACCGGAACCCAAGTTACGGTTGTCTGCGCACAGGTAATTCGCCGCAGCCAATGACGCATCATCGATGTTTTGTGGGTCGGTGATCCCGTCGTGATTCCCGTCGGCTCGCCATTTGGCCCACGTAGACGGAATGAACTGGAAGGGCCCCACAGCGTGGTCCCATATCTTGTCACCGTCGAGGATTCCATTGTCGGTGTCTGCGATGGACTTGACGCCGGGCGCGCCGTTCAACGGTATCCCGATGATCGGCGACGACGGCCGGCCATCAGCTTCCAGAGTGCGGCCCTCGAAACCACCGTGCTTGGACTCCACGGCCGAGATCCCGGCCAGGGTCACCCAGGTGATGTGGCAATTCGGTTGGTTAGCAGCCAACACGGCATGGGCGTTCGCGTAGGCCTCCAGCGCACGCTGCGGGATACTTGTGACCCGGGACATCCGGGTGGCCCAATCGGCGAACGCGAGCTGCGGGGCGACCGGAGTCTTCGCAGGCGGGGGAAGCTGGATCGGGATGGTGACGGTCTGGTGCGCCGGCTGCCCTGCGGGTTGCGATGCGGTAACCGGCTGGGCGACCGGCTCTGCGATGGGTTCCGAGACGTCGGGCAATGCCGCGGGCGCGGCCATCACCGCCGGCGCCGGGGCAGCGAGGCCGCGGTCAGGCAGCGGTGCGGCCACCGAAGCCAGAGCTGTGAGCACTAGACCAGCACAGGCCAGCGCACCGCCGGACAACAACCCGCGCACCAGGTACTGCGACGCTCGGGGCAGCCCTCGGCGAAGTTGATTGTAGCCCAATTGTCTCATTCGCCCGGTTCGTGCGCCGGCACGCTCGTCGCCGCTCATACGACAGATCAACGACGGTCACGCAGCGGAGATACGCCTGGTGCGGGCAGTTAACAGCCGACACTAGCGCGGCCAGTGCTCCCGCCACTGCTGGGCGGTGAGCCGCTCGGGATCCAACCCGGCGACCCGAGCGGAACCCTCCGCGGCGCGCACGTCGTCGGCGAAGCGTCGAGCGACGCAGCGTAGTGCGGCCTCAGGGTCCTCACCAGCAAGCTTCGCCGCGGCGGCTCGCGCGAACAATGACGTGCCGGTATCACTGCCGGGGCCGGTTAGCTCGGCCCTGGGAAGCAGGTCTACGGGCAGCGCCGCGTTCGTCGCTCGGGAAACCAGCTTCGCTGCCAGCGCCACCGCAGGTTGGCCCAGCGCAACCCCGTCGACGCTCGACTGGCGGCGCTTCTCGGTGCGCTTGAGTTCGTCCCAGCGGATCTCTTGCTCGCTGGCGGTGCGTACCTGCTCGCTACCCCCGAAGACGTGCGGATGCCTGGTGACGAGCTTGACCACCAGCCCAGTCGCCACCGCATCTATGTCACATCCGCTGCCAAAGCCACCACGGGCCTCTTGCGCGACCCGGGCGTGGAAAAGCACCTGGAGCAGCACATCACCGAGCTCCTCGCGCAGCGCCTCGGTGTCGCTGTCCTCCAGTGCCTCGTAGAGCTCATAGGTTTCCTCGATGAGGTAGGGCATCAGCGAGCGGTGGGTTTGCTCGGCGTCCCACGGGCAGCCACCAGGCGACCGCAACCGGTCCATCACCGTGACGGCATCCAGCAACGCCGCTCCCGTGGGTTCAGGGGTGGTCAGCACAGTGGCGCCGGTCGCTACCCAGCGGGCCGCCGCACCGGTGCTGGGATCCAGCGTCAGCAGCAGCCCCGCCACGGCGTCGCCGACGGGATGGGCCCCGCACAGCTGCGCCAGCTCAGCCGGCACGTCGACGTCGGCATGCACGGCTAACCCGTCCCGCAGCAGGCGAGCCACCGCCGCCGGGAGCACCCCGCCGAGCCGTGCGGACAGCGCTACGACAACCGGCTGAGCATCCGAGGTCACGTACGGGCGGTGGCACGTAACGGCGCGACGAAGCCACCAATCTCGTCCTCGTCGGATACGACCTGCATGCTCACCGGATCCCACACGCCGTAACGGGGATTGAGCCGCACTCCCACGTCCTCGCCCACCAGGGCCAGCTGACGTAGACCGATTGCTTCCAGCACGGCAGGGTCGATTTGGTCGATTTGCGGCGCATGATCAGATGGCTGGGCCCCTCGATTGGTGCGGTTCTTGACCACCATGATCACCCACGGTTTGGTGTCCTCGAGTTGGAAGGCCACCACCGTGCCCTCGGCGACGCCGAACGCCGGGGTGGTGGCGAAGATCGGGTCGTCAGCGGCGACGATGCGCTTGCCTAGCTCGGCGTCCTTGCCAGCACGCACGTCAGCGTCGATCGACTGCCGGGCTGCCTTGGATCCAGCCTGAGAAAGCTGCTCCACCCGCTGCTTGGCTGCGGTGCGGGTGTCGGCGGTGGTGTAGTCGACGGTGACCGCGGTGCCGCGCAGCGCGGCACGGCCCAGCGCGGCCATCAGCAGCTGGTCCTTGGCCCGCTGCCGGTAACCGTTGGCGTCGTAGATCGTCCCCTTGGAAGCGGCCTCAGCACCGCCGACCTCAGTGACCAGCCGGTTCACCCGGGCCTGGTCGACGGTGACGCCCGCCCGCCGGGTGGCGATGTCGAGCAGCTGGTGCCGAATCCGGACGGTGAGGATCTTGCGCGAGATGTCGTCGAGTTGATGGGCGGCCTCGAGCTGGGCGCGAGCTTGTGGACCCTCCTTGGCCAGCACTGTCAGCAGCTGGCCGTGCACCTGCTCCAGCGGGATTTCGATACCGTTGACGAATGCCGCGGCGCTGAGCTGGCTAGGGCCAAAGCCGCAACCGCCGATCAGCACTCCCACGGCAGCCGCCCCGACGACCCCGAGGGCGACACGACGGGTTGCGCCGACGGCTCGCAGGGCGCTTCGCACAGGCGCTAGCTTCTCACGCAGTGTTCAGGCGCCGGTCAGCTGGGTTGCAGCGCGTTGAGCAGCCGCTGCATCGTGTCGCCGAGTCGCTGTGCGTCGCCGGGGCTGACGGTCAGCGACATCGACGCGCATGCTCAACGCTGTGCGCCATTGCGTAGTCTCCTCGTCCGACCCGGGGCAGCGCACCCGTCACCGGGTGCAGCCCGAGGAGGACCCATGTTCGACACCGATCCCGACGAGATGCAGCGCCGGCTGTCGCAGTGGGCGCAGGGGTTCGCCGATAAGGCCGAGCAGTTCCACAACATGCGTTCGCAGGTCGAGCAGGTTCAGGTGTCCGAATCGTCCAGGGACGGCGCAGTCCGGGTCACGGTCGACTCGCGCGGGGGGCTCACCGACCTGACCTTCACCGACAGGATCCGCGAGATGTCGCCGCCGGAGCTCGCCGCGCAGGTGATGGCGTGCTTGGGACGCGCCCAGCAACAGTTGGCCCCGTTGGTCCAGGAAGCCATGCAGGCCACCGTCAGTGGCGAGAACCTCTTCGTCGACAACGTGGTATCGGGTTACCGGCAGCGCTTTGGCGAAAACCCGAGCCGGCACAGCTCGGGACGCGACCCTATGGTGCTCGGGCTCGGTGTGATCGAGGACGACAATCCACCGCCACCACCGAGGCGCCAACCCCGCGCGGTGTCGCCTGACGATGAGGTGTACTTCGCCGATCGGGATTACCTGCGCTAAGGAGCATGAGATGGGCGACCAGTACGAGGTGCTTACTGAGGCACTACGGGAACACGCCAAGAAAGTCGACCGTATCAGCGACAAGTTGGCCGAGGCAGTGGATGCGGCGCGGGAGATGAGCCTGCCCACGGATGCCTACGGCTCCTATTGCCAGACCCTGCCGATGATGCTCAATCCGCTGCAGAGTCTGGGAGCGACCACGCTAGACGGCAGCGCCGAACGCCTGCGCAGCACCGCGACTGACATCAGGGCAACCGCCGTGGACTATGCGGACATCGACGACGCCAACGCGATGGCCTTGTACCGGACGAGGGGATCTGAATAGATGACGGCGAACCCGCTGGTCGCTCACGAGGAGCATCCCACTGCGTATGCCGGAATAGGGATTGTTGATCCAACCCTCCGATGCGTCAATGCCATCTCCAGTGGGGATTGGATCGAGGTCGGGATCGACACGGCCTCGGCAAGTCTGGATACGCTCAACTACGTTTCGAATCCGGCCGGCGCGCTGCTGTCCTGTGGCGTCGGCTGGCTGATGGAGCACGTCGAGATCCTCTCCGAGCCGCTGGACTGGCTGGCCGGCATCCCCGATGCGATCACCGCTCACGCCCAGACCTGGGGCAACGTCGCAGATGCGGTATCCGCGGCGCGGCAGGACTACGCGCGCGCCGTCTCCGGCGATCTCACGACATGGCGGGGTGCCGCCGCCGAGGCCTACCGGACCCACGCCCAGGGCAGCGACCACCTGCTCGAAGCGTTGGCGATCGCAGCCGACGGCATCCGAGTGGCGGTCGCCATGAGCGGGATGATCGTCGCTGCGGTCCGCGAGAAAATCCGAAAGATGATCACCGAGCTCGTCGGCTATCTGATCGAGTATGCCGCTGAGCTGCTCGGTAGCGGCGGGCTCGCGGCTCCCGTGGTGGCCGAGCAGGCCATGACCCTGATCGCCGAGTGGGCCACCGAGATCGCTGAGCTGATCCTCAGACTGCTCCGCACCATCAAAAACCTGATGCCGCTGCTGCGCCACCTCGGTGAGGTCTTCAGCGCATTCAAGGCCGCCGTGGACGCTCAGTCCGGGGTCACGGCGCCAGCACGCTGGTGACCAACTTGGTGCACCAGTCGAGCAGCTCCCGGTCGCGTAGCGGCGCGGCACCGATACCGCCGGAGCCCTCGCTGGGCCGCGGCACCGTGAGGGTCTGCCCAGCGGAGCGGTACCCCGCCTCGGGATAAAGCCGGTTGCAGCGCACCACCTGAGAGTCCCGCAGGGTCACCGGAGCGAATCGCAGCTTCGATCCTTGCACGGTCACCTCCGCCACCCCGTGCGCCCGGCAAACCTGACGGAAGCGAGCGACGTCCAGCAGGGTCACCACTGGGGGCGGCAGGGCGCCGTAGCGGTCCCGCAACTCGTCGGTAATGGCGCTCAGCGCCTCGGCGTCCAGCGCCTCGGCGATCTTGCGGTAGGCCTCCAGCCGTAGCCGCTCGCCGGGGATGTAGTCATGCGGCAGGTGCGCGTCCACCGGCAGCTCCACCCGCACCGGCGCGGGTTCGGGCGCACCATCGGACGTGCCAACGCCGGCCGCGCCACGGAATGCCTCGACGGCCTCGCCTACCAACCTGATGTACAGGTCAAAACCGACTCCGGCGATGTGGCCGGACTGCTCACCGCCCAGGATGTTGCCCGCGCCGCGGATTTCCAGGTCCTTCATCGCGACGGCCATGCCCGCGCCCAACTCGGTGTGCTGGGCAATGGTGGACAGCCGATCGTGCGCCATCTCGCTCAACGGCGTCTCCGGCGGGTAGAGGAAGTACGCGTAACCACGCTCCCGACCACGCCCGACCCGCCCGCGCAACTGGTGCGCCTGGGCGAGCCCGAGCAGGTCACCACGTTCGACGATCAGCGTATTGGCGTTGGAGATGTCCAGCCCGTTCTCGACGATCGTGGTGCAGACCAACACGTCGTACTCACGGTCCCAGAATCCGGCGACGGTGCACTCGAGCCGATCTTCGTTCATCTGCCCGTGCGCCACCGCCACCCGCGCCTCGGGCACCAGCTCGCGGATCCGCCGCGCGGCCTTCTCGATCGAGGACACCCGATTGTGCACGTAGAAGACCTGCCCGTCGCGCAACAGCTCGCGGCGGATCGCGGCGCCAACCTGCTTGTCGTCGTAGGCACCGACGTAGGTCAGCACCGGGTGGCGGTCCTCCGGCGGGGTGAGAATGGTCGACATCTCGCGGATACCGGCCAGGCTCATCTCCAGGGTCCGTGGGATCGGGGTGGCCGACATGGTGAGCACGTCGACGGCCGTGCGCAGCGCCTTGATGTGCTCCTTGTGCTCGACGCCGAAGCGCTGCTCCTCGTCGACCACTACCAGTCCTAGATCCTTCCAGTGCACCCCCGGTTGCAGCAGCCGGTGAGTGCCGATCACGATGTCCACCGAACCCTCGGCGAGCCCGCGCAGCACCTCCGTCGCATCGCCGGGATGGGTGAACCGCGACAACCCGCGCACCGTGACCGGGAACGGGCGCATCCGGTCGGAGAAGGTCTGTAGGTGTTGCTGGGCGAGCAGGGTGGTGGGTACCAGCACGGCCACCTGCTTGCCATCCTGCACGGCTTTGAAGGCGGCCCGCACGGCGATCTCGGTCTTGCCGTAGCCGACGTCACCGCAGACCACCCGGTCCATCGGGACGCCGCGACGCATGTCCTCTTTGACCTCGTTGATCGCGGCGAGCTGGTCGGGCGTCTCGGTGTAGGGGAAGGCGTCCTCCAGCTCGGCCTGCCACGGGGTGTCCGGGCCGAACGGGTGCCCCGGGGACGACTGCCGAGCCGCATACAGCTGCACCAGCTCAGCAGCGATCTCCTTGACCGCCTTGCGAGCGCGGCTCTTGGTCTTGGCCCAGTCCGACCCGCCCAGCTTGCTCAACGTCGGCAACTCGCCCCCGACGTAGCGGGTGACCTGGTCGAGCTGGTCGGTGGGGACGTACAGCCGGTCCCCTGGCTGACCCCGTTTGCTCGGCGCGTACTCCACCAGCAGGTACTCCCGGGTCGACTCGGCAGCACCCTTGACGGTGCGCCGCACCATCTCCAGGAACCGCCCGATGCCGTGCTGCTCGTGCACCACGTAATCGCCGCTGTGCAACGCCAACGGATCCACCGCGTTGCGCCGGCGGACCGGCATCTTCGACATTTCGCGGCTGCCGGTGCCCCCCCGCGCGCCGGTGATGTCCGCCTCGGTGAGCACCACCAGCCCCAGCGCGGGGACCGCGAAGCCATCCTCCAACGTGCCGCGGACCACTGTGACGGTGGCCGCTGCGGGTGGCTGGAGCAGTCCATCGGCGGCGTGCACCGCCGGCACTTCGGCGTCGCGCAACTGCTCGCAGGCTCGTTGTGCGGTGCCGGTGCCGGGTACCACCAGCACTGCGGCGCCGCCGGTGGCGGTATGCGCTCGCAGGTCAGCGAAGGCGCGTTCGACGTCACCGTGATAGGGCGGCACGGGAACGATTTGCAGTCGCAGTGAGCCGGGGGAATCAGTGGTCAGCGGGCTCAGCGTCCACCACGCCACCCCGGTGCCGCGGGCGTGCTCGGCGACCTCGCCCAAACCGCGGTAGGCCGACGCCGACAGATCGAGCGCCGCCACGTCCACCGGAGCGACACCACCCCCCGCAGCGACCATCCAGGACGCCTCCAGGAACTCCTGCCCGGTGCGGACCAGGTCGGCGGCCCGGGCCCGGATCCGTTCCGGATCGGCCAGTAGCACGTGGGTGCCCGCCGGCATCACGTCGGTGAGCAGCTGCAGCTGCTCAGCGCCGGCACCATTGGGTGCGAGCACCGGGATGAGCGATTCCATACCTTCGGCCGGGATCCCAGCGGCGATCTTCTCCAGCAGCTGCGCGACCGGCCCGGCTGGAGCCTGCGCGATGAGCCGCGCCGCGGCGGCCCGCACCCCTTCGGTGAGCAGCAACTCCCGG
>JBHEMR010000141.1:0-17292 GCA_046262495.1 Pseudonocardiaceae bacterium
TAGAGCTATCCGGTGTTGCGGCGTCGGTGTCGCCGCTCCAGCGCCACCCGCAGTGCCGCGACTCGTGCAGTGAGCAAGCCAATGCGATCGGCGAGGTGAGTGCGGCTGAGCTGCACCGTCGCGGCCAGCCGCCGCGCTGGAGCGACAAGCGCCCGGAGCATCATGAGCAGCACCACGACGCACGCAGCGGCGAGTGCACCGCTGATCAGGTAAGCCACGCCGACGACGTTAGCCCGCCTCGGACCGCGCAAGGTGATCGGACCTGCGGACCGCCGCGCGAGCCCGCTGCGCCACCGCCTCGGCCAATTCTGGGGGGGTCCGGACCACGACATCGGCACCTAACCCCAGGACCAGACGCACCATCCACTCGGTCTCTGCGTAGCGCATCCGTACCGTCGCCGCTCCTCCTTCACCCTCGATCAGCTCATCCACCGGGTAGTACTCCGCCACCCAGCGAGCGTCCGGGGCGAGCGTGAGCACGGCGACCTGCTGATCTGGCTGGGCGCGGAACAGCCCGCCCGATACGTCGGTGGGTCGGGCCTGCGACGGTGGCACCGCCAGCTCATCCAGGGTGGTGACGTGCTCGATTCGATCCAGCCGGAACAGCCGCACGTCTTCAACCGAGCGACACCAGGCTTCCAGGTAGCTGCGGCCTTCCACCAGGAGCAGCCGCATCGGGTCGACGGTGCGCTCACTGACCGTGTCCCGGGCCGGCGTGTAGTAACGGATGCGCAGCGCGCGGCGGTGGTCCAGCGCTTCGCGCACCGCAGTCAGCGCGGCCTCTTCTTTGGTGCCCAAACCGACCACTACACCGTCAGCCTGCCCCGCCGCAGCCTCGATCTTGGCTAATGCTCGGCGCACCGACCCTGCGTCGAGCACGCCGGGGATCTCGGCCAGCGCTCGTAGCGCCACCACCAGTGCAGTCGCCTCCGCGCCGGACAGCCGCAGCGGGCGGCGCATCCCGGCGTCGAAGGTGACGGTGACGGTGTCGCCCTCAAAGGACAGGTCGATGAGATCACCCGGCCCATAGCCGGGCAGCCCGCACATCCATAGCAGTTCCATGTCACGGCGCAGCTGCGGGACCGTGACCGAGAAGTCCGCTGCCACCTCCTCGATCAGCACACCGGGCCGCACCAGCAGGTAGGGCACCAGGGCCAGCAGCCGGGGCAACCGGTGCGCGACGCCCTCCATCAGCCAGCGCTCCCGGTGGCCGCCAGCAGCCGAGCCCGCACCGCGATAGCCAGTTCGGTGGGTTCCAGCACTACGGCGTCCGGTCCCAGCCCGGCTATCCACCGGGCGGCGACGTCATAGCCCGGCAGCTCCACCGTGACGACGTCTCCGGACACGTTCTCCACAGTCATCGTGCCCAGCACCGTCGCGCGCCGGCGCAGACCGTACGCGCGACCGTGAGCCAACCACAGCCGGGCGGTGTGCGCCGCAGGCGGCGGCTCGGCGGAACCGGCCACGATCTTCAGGAGGTCAACCCCCGGGGGGCGTTGCACCGCCCCCGAAGCACCGATGGCGCGCACCGGCCCCACGATCCGGGAAACCCGGAAACAGCGGGTCGCATCCCGGTCGCGGTCGTGTCCCACCATGTACCACCGGCCTCGCCAGGACACCACCCCCCACGGCTCGAGGATGCGCGCGGCGGGCTGTTCGGCTGGGTGCCTGCGGTGCGAGAACGTCACAACCTGCCCGGCCTGGACCGCTGCGATCAACGGGGTCAGCGCAGGTTCGGTGGCTCGCACCCGTGGTTGCACGACTACTGAAGGCTCGGTGTCCACCTCCACTCCGGCAGCACGCAGCTTAATGAGGGCGCCCTTCGCGGCACCGGACAGCTGCGGAGAATCCCACAGCCGAGCGGCCAGCGCGACAGCGGCGGCCTCGTCGGGCTCGAGGTCGATATCGGGCAGCTCGTAGTCCCGACGGGCGATGCGGTAACCATCGCCGGCCTCGAAACCCGGGATCCGCCCAGTCTCCAGCGGAACACCCAGCTCCCGAAGCTCAGCCTTGTCCCGCTCGAACATCCGGAAGAACGCTTCGTCGGAAGGCGCGTCGGCGTAACCGGGCACAGTCCACCGGATCCGCTCAGCGGGCAAATACTGGCGGCTGGACAGCAGGCACAGCACCAGGTTGATCAGACGCTCGGCGCGGGCGGCAGCTGTCACGAGGGCAGCCTACGGCCAGCCTGGTCAGCGGCGTTCAGTGCCGGAACGTGACGTGCCGTCGGCCTGGCGCGCGGACCGGTGGTCACCCTTGACATCGGCCGACGCGCTCTGTCAACATCAAAATCCGGTTACTGATTCGCAACTTTTCGTCAGTGCCACCAGAATGTTGCCGGTCGCGCTGACGGCAGCGTGGGCGGAGGTCGAGATGGTCGCTGTTCACAATCATCGCGTCGTCAGCGGGAACCCCGGAAGTCCGACCCTGAACACGCGGCCCCCCCGCCGGCAATGGGTGACACCGACCTGGCAACGACTGGACACCCCCATGGAAGTCACGATGTACGTAGGTCGGCGTTAAAATCATTCAGTTCAGCTGAGATGCTCGTTCGCATCCTGGGTTCTGCGGCCGGTGGTGGAGTACCACAATGGAACTGCGGCTGCCCGGTGTGTGCCGCCGCACGGTCAGGCTCGCGCCCAGTGACGCCACGACGGTCGTCCACTATCGCCGTCGGTGATGGTGATGGTCAGTGGTTCTTGGGCAATGCTGGGCCAGATCTCGACGCTGCGCTGCGCGAGTGCACCCCCTTATGGCCCCGGCCCGGCGACGCTACGGCACCGATTCACGGCGTTTTTCTCACTGACGCCGAACTCGACCATACCGTGGGCTTGCTGTCGCTGCGCCAGGCGAGCGAATTGCACGTATATGGCACTGCGGCGGCGCGAACGCTGCTTTCCCAGTGCGGGCTGCTGCCGACGTTGGAAAGCTACACCGTGGTGCACTGGCATGAAGTTCGGCCAGGTGAGCGGTTCCCGCTGCAATACCGCGACGGTGCGGCGTCGCCGTTATGGTGTGAGCCGCTCGATGCTTCCAGCGGCCGGTTACCCCGTTACGCCCGTGGCTCCGGTCCGACCTCCGGCGTAGTCATCGGTTACCGGATCACCGACGAACGCACCGCTCGCGCCGCCGTGTTTCTACCGTCGGTGGCGGCACTTGACGCCAGCGTTGTGGAGGAGCTGCGCGACACCCATCTAGTTCTCGTCGACGGCTCGTTCTGGGCTGATGACGAGATGCGCCAGCACCGGCGTGGCACGGCAACGGCTCAATCGATGGGTCACCTGCCGATCAACGGCGCGGATGGCAGCCTGCAACTGCTACGCCAGCTGACCCACCCGCATATCGTGTACACCCACATCAACAACACCAATCCGATGCTGTTCGAAGACGGTCCTGAACGAGCATGCCTGACCGGTGCTGGCGCAAGCATCGCGCACGACGGAGCCGAATATGAGCTGTAGAACGGGGGAAAGATGGGCGGAGATCATCCGGAGCTAGATCGTGACGAGTTCGAGGGGACGCTGCGCAGTGCCGAGCGCGGCTATTGGGACAAGCATCCCTTTCATCAGCGCATGCACGCCGGTGAGCTCGGTCCTGTTGAGCTGCGGATGTGGGTGGCCAACCGGTGGTATTACCAGCGAAACCTGCCACAGAAAGACGCCGCCATCGTCGCGAACTGCCCGCTGCCAGAGGTCCGCCGGCGGTGGTTGCCACGAATCGCTTACCACGACGGCAGCGCGGACGGTGATGGCGGCTGCGCCCGATGGCTGCTGTTGGCGGATGCGGTCGGGTTGAGCCGCGCGGAAGTCATCGACGAGCGGCACGTGTTGCCGGGTGTGCGTTTTGCAGTCGATTCCTACGTCACTTTTGCTCGCACCCGGCCATGGACTGAGGGCGTCGCTTCGTCACTGACAGAGCTGTTCGCCCCAGCGGCGATGGCCGCGCGCGCAGCCGCGCTGAGGCGACATTACCCATGGCTTGATCAAGACGCGCTAGCATACTTTGACTCTCGTATCAATCGTGCCCGGCAAGAATGCGCCGATGCGCTGGATATCGTGTTGTCGCATTGCACGTCAAGGCCCAGTCAGGACGCTGCGGTCCGCGCTCTGGAATTCAAGATCGACGTGCTGTGGAGCATGCTGGACGCGATCGAGCACTCGGTGCAGGCGGATAGATGACGGCAGCGTTGGCGCTCACTGATCGGCCGCAGCTGCGCCGCGGGGTCCGCGCCGCTACCGACCCGCTCAGCGACGAGACGGTCCTGCTGTTCCCCGAGGGTGTGCTCATCCTCAATGAGACGGCAGCCGCCGTTGTCCGGCAGTGCGACGGATGTCTCAGCGTGGCCGAGGTGGTGCAGGCGGTCGGTGAGTTCTACGACGACGTCGCGGTCGCCGACGTCATGTCACTGCTGCAGGACTTGATAGCGCAGAAGCTGCTGGTGGCAAACCGTGGATAGGCCGCTGGGCCTGCTAGCGGAGCTGACCTACAAGTGCCCGCTGCACTGCCCGTACTGTTCCAATCCCCTGACTGTCCCGCAGGCAGCGGAGCTGACGTTGCACGAGTGGTGCCGCGTGCTGGCCGAAGCTCGGCAGCTGGGCGTGCTGCAGTTGCACCTCACCGGAGGTGAGCCGCTGACCCGACTTGACCTCGCACCGCTGGTAGTCCAGGCCCGCGAGCTGGGTTTCTACGTCAACCTGGTTACCAGTGGGGTGGGTCTCGACGAGCGGCGGGCGAGCGAGCTGGCCCACGCCGGACTCGACCACGTCCAGCTCAGCATGCAAGACGCCGACCGCACGGCGGCTGACGAGGTGGCGGGTGCCCGCGTCTTCGGCCGCAAGCTGGTTGCTGCTCGAGCCGTGACGGCAGTGGAGCTACCGCTGACGGTCAACGTCGTCCTGCATCGCGGCAACATCAGCCGGATCGAGCCGATTGCCGATCTCGCCGCTGCCCTGGGCGCGGACCGGCTCGAGCTCGCCCACACCCAGTACTACGGCTGGGGGCTGCTCAACCGCTCCGCGCTGCTGCCGACACGTGATCAGGTCGTCGCCGCGGAGGACGCCGTCGCGCACGCGCGAGCGACCTACCGCGACACCCTCGAGATCCTTTATGTCGTCGCGGATTATCACGAGTCGTATCCGAAGCCGTGCATGCACGGCTGGGGGCGCAGACACATAGTCATTGCGCCTGACGGGCGAGTGCTGCCCTGCCCGGCGGCGGCGCAGATCGTTGGACTCGGCATCGACACTGTGCGCGAGCGCCCGCTGGACGCGATCTGGCACCACTCCCCCGCGTTCACCCGGTTTCGCGGATACGGCTGGATGTCCGAGCCGTGCCGCAGCTGCCCCCGCAAGGAGATCGACTTTGGAGGCTGCCGCTGCCAGGCCTTCCAGCTCACCGGCGACGCTTCCCGGGCAGATCCGGTATGCCAACTGTCGCCCGATAACCACCTCGTCGAAGCTGCCCTCCAGGTCGTCGAGCCGCCGCATCAGCCGTTGCGCCCCCGGTCAAATCCGTCGATCATCTGAACCTGAGTATCGCGACTGTGGGTGCTGCCTTCGGCGGCTCACCACGCTCAACGGCGTGGAATGCCAGCCACGCGGGTTCGGTTGACCTCACCTGTGAACGACGCGCTCGGCGGCTCGGCATCGTCGGCTGAGCATCAGTCGGTGGACTACCGCCTGGACGCCGAGCGGGCGAGCACGTTGCACCGCATCGCGTCGCTGACCCGCCAGTTCGACGCCATCGTCGAGTCCTCCGCGCTGACCACCAATGACGACGAACACGATCCCGAGGGAGCGACTGTCGCGTTCGAACGAGCGCAGGTCGGTACATTGCTGGCCGGGGCGAAAAAGCACCTGGTGGCTGTCGATCGGGCGGTCAAACGATTCCTCGATGGCGGCTACGGCGTGTGTGAGCGGTGCGGACAGGCAATCGCCCAAGAGCGTCTGGTGGCGCTTCCAGCGGTCGAAACCTGCATTGGCTGCACTACTCATACGCGACGATGACCGCCATACCTGCTTGGCGGTACCGCCCAGCAACAACCGCCACCATCGACGACGGGGTGCCTGGCGGCTGCATTGAGGTCCGCGGCGACGTTGCGACCATCACCCCAATCAGGCAGCGCGATGTGTGGAGCGGCGGCGGGTGGGCCGCCGTGGTCCGCGCTGGGAGGCCTCGACAACGCCGCCCTGGCGGCGTCGCGACTGCGCCGGCGCGAGAACCGGGGCCGAAGCCGGAGCGCCCGCAGGTGGCAGCACCAGCGGGGCTGGCGGACCGGTAAGCGCGGCGATCTGCTCGGCGCCCGGACGCACTCGCGCCGTCACCGGCTTGATGCCGGCCAACCGGGTCAGCGTCCGTACCTCGCCAACCTGATCGGGGGTGGACAACGTGACGACGACCCCCTCGGCGCCGGCCCTGGCGGTACGTCCCGAGCGGTGCAGGTATGCCTTGCACTCCGCGGGCGGATCCACATGCACTACCAGGCCGATCTCATCGACGTGGATGCCGCGCGCGGCGATGTCGGTAGCCACCAGCACCCGCGCGCTACCCGCGCTGAACGCTGCGAGATTCCGGGCCCGCGCATGCTGCGAGAGGTTCCCGTGCAGCTCCACTGCGGGAAGCCCCGCGACGGTCAGCTGCTTGGCGAGCTTCTTCGCCGCGTGTTTGGTGCGGGTGAACAGCAGGCTACGGCGCTGGCCAGAGGCGAGCTCGCGGATCACCGACGGCTTATCGGCGTGATCCACCGTGAAAACGTGGTGCGCCATTTTGGATTCTTGCGCCAGCGCCGGGTCGACCGAATGCACCACCGGATTGGTCAGATAATGGCGCACCAGCACATCCACGGCGCTGTCCAAAGTGGCCGAGAACAACAACCGCTGAGTGCCAGCCGGGGTGCGGTCGAGCAACCTGCGTACTGCAGGGAGGAAACCCAGATCGGCCATGTGGTCGGCCTCGTCCAGCACGGTGACCTCGACCTCGTCGAGCTGCACGTGACCCTGGCCGAGCAGGTCCTCCAAGCGGCCGGGGCATGCGATGAGAACGTCGATCCCCCCGCGCAGCGCGGACACCTGCCGGCCCTGGCCGACCCCGCCGTAGACAGTGGTGATTCGCTGCCCGAGCGCAGCAGCCAGCGGAGCGAAGGTATCGGCGACCTGGTTGGCGAGTTCCCGCGTGGGCACTAGTACCAGAGCGCGCGGGCGCCCCGCGGTGCGGCGCAGCCCAGAGCGCGCCAGCGCGGTGATCGTCGGGATCGCGAAGGCAAGCGTCTTGCCGCTGCCGGTGCGACCGCGGCCGAGCACGTCACGGCCGGCGAGTGCGTCTGGCAACGTTGCCGTCTGAATCGGAAATGCCGTGGTGAGGCCTTGGTGGGTAAGCACGGTGAGCAGTTCCGCCCGTACTCCCAGCTCGCGGAAACTGCATGGTTGCCCGGGGGCGGGGTGGTTCGAAGGCACGCGGGGATGATCCTCTCCTGGAGGGCTGGTGGCCGCTGATGCGTGGCCACCCCGCAGTCCCGCGGAGAAGCTCCTGCGCCGCGAAGGCGCTCACAGTCGACCTCGGCTGCACCGCACGTCGGTGGCAGCATCGCAAGGTCCATTATGCCCGATGATCCGCACTCGCCGCATCGAGGGTCGGCATACGTGCAACAGACCCGAACACACCGGTCGGGAGTCAAGTCAGGTTTGCCGTCACCGCACCACGGGTATCAATCGAGCAACCCAGGAGCGATCGACCAGCAAGGACGGTGTTGGAGATGACAGACACCCGACGACTTCCAAAGCCGGTCGCTAATGAATGGGACTGGCAGCTCAAGGGCTCGTGCCAAGGGTTGAACAGCAGCGTCTTTTTCCATCCAGACGGCGAACGCGGTTCAGCGCGATCCCGCCGTGCCGATCGGGCCAAGGCAATTTGCCAGCGCTGCCCAGTTCTGGAGCAGTGTCGCCGCCACGCGCTGTCCGCGCGGGAGCCGTACGGCGTTTGGGGAGGCCTCACCGAAGAGGAGCGCCGAGAGCTCTGGACCAGCGATCGCGAGCTACTCGTGAGCTGACGATTGCCGCGTGCCGGGCATGCGACCATGAGCCCCGACAACGGAGGCGCGCATGGGTCATGTGGTGGTCGTTGGCGCTGGGCTGGGCGGGCTGCGTACCGTCGAGTTCCTCCGCGCAGAGGGATTCTCCGGCCGAATCAGCCTCGTCGGTGACGAGGCACATGAGCCCTACGACCGGCCCCCGCTGTCCAAACAGATCCTCGCCGGAACCTGGCCCGAGGAACGGGCCACCCTGCACCGCGGTGGCCTGGCCGACCTCGATGTGTCGTTGCACCTGGGCAGATCCGCTATCAGTCTCGACGGCGGTGTGGTTGAGCTCGACGATGGCGCGCGGCTTCACTACGACGCCCTCGTAGTGGCCACCGGGGTGCGGCCACGGCGACTACCCGGCCAGCCGGATCATCCGGAGCTGCACGTACTGCGCACGCTGGAGGACTGCCGGGCGTTGCGGTGCTCACTCTCCCGGGCGCGCTCGCTGCTGGTGGTCGGGGCCGGCTTCATCGGGGCTGAGGTCGCCGCCACCGCCCGAATGGCCGGCCTTGAGGTGACCATGCTGGAGGCGCTGCCGGTGCCGTTCGCCCGAGTGCTCGGCGAGCAGATGGGCCAGCTGTGCGGCCAGCTGCAGACCGACAATGGGGTCACGGTGCGCTGCGGAGTGCGGCTGATGGATTTCGTCGACAGCGATGGTGGCATCGCCGCCCAGCTGGCCGATGGGAGCCTGGTGCGGGCCGACTGCGGCGTCGTGGGAGTGGGCACCGTGGTCGACGCCGGGTGGCTCGCCGGACTCGGGCTGCTGACCGACGGCGGGTTGGTCTGCGATGCCACCGGGCTGGTAGAGGGCACCGGCAACGTCTACGGGGTCGGTGATATCGCCGCCTGGCGGCATCCCACGTTCGGAGATCGGCCGCGCATCGAGCACTGGACCTCGGCCACCGAGCAGGCGGCCGTCGTCGCGCAGCGCATCGCCGGCGCGGAGATCACCCGGCTAGCCGATGCCGTGCCGTACTTCTGGTCCGACCAGTACGGGCTGACGCTGCAGCTGATCGGTCGCTGCGATCTGGCGACGTCTGTCGAAGTGCTGCACGATCCCGGCGCGACCAAGGGGACCGTCGCGGGCTACTTCGCCGACGGCGCGCTCGTCGCCGTGCTGACCTTTCACGCGCCCCGGCTGCTCAACCGCTACCGCCAGCTGGTAGCCACCGGTGCCAGCGAGCAAGAAGTGCGTTACGCCGCAGCCGAACTCGCCTCCCGATAGCCGCTGCCGTTCATCGCTCGATTACGCGCTCTGCGACCCGTCGAGCCTCGCAATCGGTCGGCACATCATGGGGGCTGTACACCTCGCCAGCTGCCCGTACGTCGTAGTTCTCGACGTCCGAACGCGTAGCCCGGTCGGCGCATAGACGGCCTAGCATCCCGAGAGAACCATGTGTGATGGGCGTCACAATGACCAATCGGTGCCGAATAGTAGGCACCCCACCCTTCGTGCGTCTGGTACCGGAAGGCATGCCATGAGCCGCGGAAAACTGGCCGCTGTGGTGGCAGCCGCCATCCTGGGTCTCGTCAGCTACTCGTGCGCGCAGCAAAGCGCGCCGCCGCACGATGAAGTGCCCGGTCCGCCGCAGACCGTGGCGGCGTGGGCGACAGGAGCGCAGCTCTTCGACGGGCTTGGAGACTTCCACCGCAAGGTCACCACGTCGTCGCCGGATGCGCAACAGTACTTCGACCAGGGCATGCGCTATCTCTGGGCTTTCAACCACGACGAGTCCACACGTTCGTTCGCCAAGGCTGCGCAACTCGATCCCGCTTGCGCCATGTGTTACTGGGGCGTGGCCTTGACGGTCGGCCCTAATTACAACGTGTCCTTCATGGCTGAGCCACGCGCCAAGACAGCTTGGGAAGCAGTACACCTGGCACAGAAGACCGATCCGCGCACCACACCGGTGGAGCGGGCGCTGGTCGGCGCAGTGTCCAAGCGCTACAACGGTCCTCAGCCGCTCGATCCGACCAACGAAGGGCCCGTGCTCAATGCCTACGCGGAGGCGATGAAAGGCGTTGCCAAGCAATTCCCTGACGACCTCGATGTGCAGACGCTGTATGCCGAAGCAATGATGAACTTGAATCCGTGGAAACTGTGGACATCAGATGGCAGGCCGGCCCCGGGCACGGAGGAGATCATAGCGACGCTGGAATCCGTCATGACGCAGAACCCGCGTCATCCGGGCGCCAATCACTATTACATCCATGCGATGGAGGCCTCGCCGCATCCCGAAAAAGCGCTCGTCTGCGCGGAACGGCTGAGAGGGATGATGCCGGCCGCCGGACATCTGCAGCACATGCCCGCTCACATCATGCAGCGCGTCGGCCGGTACGAAGATGCCGCCGAAGCCAACCGTGAGGGCGTGGCGGCGGACGGAGCGTACTATGCCAGGGCCAGACCGCTGGACTACTACGCCATGTACACCGGACACAACTACCAGTTCCTGGCTTTCTCGACAGCGATGGAGGGCCGCAAGGCCGAGACGCTGGAAGCCGTGCGCAAATCGCGGGAGACCATCAGGGACGACATGCTGCTGGCGATGCCCGGTTTCGATTGGCTTATCTCTCAACGCTACGCGGCCATGGTTCGCTTCGGCTTGTGGGACGAGATGCTGGTTGAACCTGTACCCAATCCTAGGCTGCACGGACTAACCGGCGGTTATTTATTCGGCAGGGCCATGGCACTGGCCGCGAAGGGCCGTGTGGACGACGCAAAAGCGACGGTGGCCCAGCTTGAGGAACTATCAACGAACACGCCGGCCGATTATGGCGCCGGCTACAATACAGCCCGCGACATGTTCGCGATTGGCGTGCTGGTCGCCAAGGCGCGCATCGCCGATGCCGAGCGAAAGCCGGACGAGGCATTGGCCTTCTTGCGCGACGCCGTCACCAAGGAGGATCAGACGGCGTACGACGAGCCGGCTGACTGGTTCTTCCCGGTCCGACATATTGTCGGCGTTGAAATGCTCAAGGCCGGAAAGATCAGTGAGGCAGAAGCCGTTTACCGTAAGGATCTTGCCCTCCATCCTCACAACGGCTGGGCACTGTACGGGCTGGCCCAGACGCTGAAAACGCAGAACAGAAGCTCCGAAGTGGCGGACGTGGAAAAACAATTCCAGCAAGCTTGGAGCAGAGCCGACATAACGCTGACGGCATCAGCCTTCTGAGACTAGGCAGTAAAGCGGCCCATCGCAGCTCGCTGAGGACCGCCTACTACGCTCTGTTCAACAGTCCTCAATGATCCGGGAGTTCCTCAGCTGGTGGGTTGGCAGCGGGTGCCCTCGGCCGGTAGCTGAAGATCCACAAGGTAGCTGATACCGGCCTGGTCGACGCAGCCGTTGCCTTGCAGGAAGGCGGTGTGTTGGGTGCCCTCGTAGGTCAACAGCCGTGCGTTGAGGTCGCGGGCGAGGTTCACTCCGGCCTGGTAAGGCGTAGCCGGATCCTGGGTCGTGGAGATCACCATGACTGTCGGCAACCCGGGAGTATGCGGATCGTGCGGCCCCCCCGTGGGCGGCACGGGCCAGAATGCGCAGTTGTCAAGGGCCGGCGATGGTGGTTGACCGGTGTCGAGGAACGGAGCGACCTTCCGGTACTGGGCATCGATATCGCGGGCCACATTCGGATCTTTGATCGGTGGATTATCGACGCATTGGACGGCCTGGAAAACATCCATCTCGGTCGAGTAGCTGCCATCCTGCCCGCGTCCATAGTAGATGTCGGCAAGACGCATCAAAATGCTCCCCTGGCCCTGGGTCAGCTCGACCAGACCGCGGTTCAACGTTGGCCACAGGTCGGACAGGTACAACGCCTGAACGGTCCCGATCGTGGCGTCGCTGTAAGAAAGCTTGCGCCCGTCGGGCACACCGATCGGTGCGTTGATCAATGGGCGAACAAGGGCTTGGAACTTGGTCACCGCCTGGTTCTTGTCCTGGCCCAAACCACAATCAGGACGAGCTGAGCACCACGCCGCGAATGCATCAAAAGCCTTCTGGAACCCTCGGCCTTGGTCGATAAGCTGGGCAAGCTGGTCCTGCGCTGGATCGAGCGCGCCATCGAGGATCATCGCGCGAACGTTCTTGGGAAACGCTTCAGCGTAACTGAACCCGATCCGGGTGCCATAGGAGTAACCGAGGTAGGTAAGTTTTTCATCCCCGAGGGCCGACCGCATGACGTCCATGTCGCGGACCACATCGCGGGTGCCGACGTTTTGGAGGACCTGCTTTCCGGCGTCGCCCACCGTCTCGGGCGTACCACCGTTTGCAAGCACCTGTTGTCCGGTGCGGGTGACGCAGCCAGCGTCGTCGGCCTTTTCCTGATTCTCCGTCCGCGCTACCCCGGCCGGTGAGGAATCGACGTTGAGATTCATCAGGCGTTCAGCATCCCGTTCTGCCGGAGTCCGGCAGACGACCTGCGGTTTGCTGGAGCCGACACCGCGTGGGTCGAAACCCACGAAGTCAAAACGTCGTCCCACATCATTACCCGTGATCTGCTCGGCGAGGCTGGCCGCAGTGCTCATCCCAGATCCGCCAGGCCCGCCCGGGTTGATCAGCAACGAACCCACGCGGTGCGCTGGGTCCGACGCGGGCCGGCGCAGGAGACCGACCTTGATCACACGACCCTTCGGATCGGCGTAGTCCAGCGGCACGTTGAGATACGCGCACTGCAGGCCCGGGTCAGCGTAAGACTTCGCGTCGTTGGGGGTGGTGGCGAACGCGGAACACCCGCCCCAGGACAGGTTCTGCCCGTAGAACTGCTCCAACCCCGTGGGCACTGCGCCGACGGGACCGTGCTGCGCAGTGGTGCCCGGGGCAGCGGAGCATCCCAGCGTTAAGGCCGCTACCGCTGCGAGCACCGGCCCAACGGACAGCGCAGGCGCACGTTTCATCCCAGCTCCCCTTATCCCGGTACTTGTCACCCAGAATGATCACTGCCTGCAACTGGGCCCGTTCAGGGCGTGAGCTTACCCATGGTCGCGGCCGAACACTTTCAGCAGGTTGTCCTTGATCTCCGGTCGGCCGGCGGCGACGAGGGTGAAAGTCGCCTCCCGGACCAACCGCTGGGCATGCTGGCGCGCCAAAATCCCCGCGCTTCCCACTGCGACTACGAGTGCGCCAGCCGCGCGGTAGGCGAGCTCAGACGCGGCGGCGCGGGCAGCTGGCAAGGTTTCCGGGTCACCGAGCCCAGCATCAAGCCGGTTGCGGATCCCGCCCAGCTGCGCGTGCAGTAGCTCCGCAACCTGGGGTCGCCCCACCTCAGCGATCATCCGGATGCACCGGTCGGCGACGCCCATCGCGAGGCAGCCGCTGCGCCGTGAACTCATCACCTGGTTGGCAACGAAGTCGCTGTGCGTGACCTCGGCGATGACCTTCTCGGCCGCTAGGACATAGTCCGCAAACCGGAGCCGGACGGTGTTGCTGCCTTGGGCCGCGACCATGTGGAGCTCTTCGACGGTGACGCCCTCGTCAGCTTGCGCATCGACCAGTCCGGTCACGATGGCGCCGGTGAGCTGCCCGGCCCGCAGCGCTGTGTTCCGCGCCGAGATCTGCAGCACATCGACCATGCCCCAACCGGTGACGAATGGAGCGTCGCCGGTCAGCAGCCAACCACCGTCTGTGGCTGTCGCCCACAACCGCGGAGGTTGCGGGATCGCGCCGGCGAAGGACACTCCCCCACGCAGCTCACCCCGCATCGCCGCGTCAAGGTACTTCTCCCGCAGATCTATGTTCGCCGTGCTGGTGAGGCCTCGCACCACGCTGTAGTGCTGGATCCAGGTGAAAGTGGTGGTAAGGCACCCGCTTGACAACGTTTCAAGGATCCTGATCAAGGACGGATAGTCGACCTCGACACCGCTGCGCTTGGGGTCGCCCGCCAAGCCGTAAAAACCTTGTTCGGCGAGCAGGTCAAAATGGCTACCGGGGATGGCTCCTTGAGCGTCGACCTCAAGGGCCGCTGGAAACAGCACTTCCTCCGCGATCATGTGGGCCCGCTCCACCATGCTCGGCACCCGAGCAACGCTACCCTCGCCTGCGTCTTAGCATCGGTGCGTGGCAATTGACGCAGCGCGGCTGCTGGCTCGGGCACACCGCTCACCGCTGGAGCTCACCCGGCGCGACGTGGCCCGACTGATGCTCAGCATGCCCTCGAAGGATGCACTGGCTGCGATGCCTACCTTGCGCCATGAGCTGCTCGCGGCAGGCAATCCATTGTCGGCCGGCTTCTGGCAATCCGCCGAGTCCATCCTGCGACGGATCTCCGAAGGTGCAGCCACAGTCGGCGGGGTCCACGGCTGGCTAGAGGCGACTGGGACCGAACCGACCGCGATCATGGGGCTCTACGTCTGGGATGAGGAGTCAGCACGTACCCCGCTCGGCCGCGAGATGCACGAACTGCTCGTCGAGCACCTTGAGGGGTGCCTCAGCGCTGGCGAGATCGATCCCGAACGGCTGCTCGCGGACGATCCGGCGGCGACGCAGGAGTACCGGGCACTGCAGGAACGCTGGATGATCTCGCCGTTGCCCGACGGCCGGGTGCCCATGCATGAGCTGCTCGACGAGGAGGATGAGGATGACGACTTTCTCGCCGAGTTGGCGGCTGGCGAGCAGGCCGCTGCCGACGACCTCCGGGACGTCCTTGCCGAGGTAGGGCAACGCCCACAACCGGACTCAGAGCTGCGGGCTGCGTGCCGCAGCCTGCGTACCGCATTGAGGACTGGGGCGCGGTCGGTTGGCGTCCTTCGCGCCAGCAGTGGGGTGGATCCGGATAGCCTGGACGCCGACGACCGGCGGCTATGGCTACGGTTGGCCGCAGGTGTGGTCAACCCGGTGTACGAGCCTTCTGATGGCACTGCGACCGACGAAATCCCCGGGATCGCTCTCGATTACGAAGACTGGCTGGCAGCGGTGTCAGCGCTGACGCGCGGCGGACCCGCAACACCGGCGTCTGCCATGAACCTCGCGCGATTCATCCAGGACGCGGACGACGAGGACGACATACGCGTGCTAGCCGGGTGGTTGCGCCCCGTCGTGGAGCAGTGGCGGGTTCTTGGCGCCGTCGATGAACATGACCGGCTCACACCGCTAGGCTGGTGGGGCATCCCCGAGGCGCTGCTGCAGGCATGGCCGGGCGACACCGTGGTGTGAGGCGGCTCAGTATCGCCAGCGGTGCGCGGCCACGACATCATCCAGCGATCGGTCGGCGGCCCAGTCGGCGTCGGACCGGCGCACCGCGAGAAAAGCGCCGAGCAACTGCTCTCCGAGCATCGCGGTGAGCCGCTTGGAGCCGCTAAGCGCCTGCTCCTGCTCGGCGGGTGTGGTCGGCAACCGGGTGAGACCACGGGCCGCTCGGTCCTGTTCACTCCACCCACCCGGATCGGCCTGAATCGGCTCGCCGGGGTCGGCGCCGTCGCGCAGTCCCGCCACACCGGACGCGATCACCGCGGCCAGCGCGAGGTACGGGTTGGCTGAGGCATCGGAGACCTTGAGCTCGACGTTGGCGTGGTCGGCGCCGAGCAGCTCCGAACCGAGGACATAGCGTAGCGGTGCCTCGCGGTTCTCCGCCCCCCAGAACTGGTAGGCGCCGGCGAAGTACCCCGGGCGCAGCCGGGCCAGTGACGGCACGCTCGGCGCAGTGATCGCGGCCAGTGCGGGGAGGTCGCGGAGCAATCCGCCCAGCCAGCCTGCGCCGTCGGGGCCAGGGCGGTCACGCGCAGCGTCCGTGCTGGCCAGCAGATTGCGTTCGCCCCGCCACACCGAGGTGTGCAGGTGCCAGCCGTTGCCCATGCCAGCAGCCGTGAACAGCGGTGCGAAGCAGGCCCGTAGACCGTGTGACCTGGCCGCGGCGTGGATGGTCTGGCGGGTCAGCAACTGCCGATCCGCGGCGGTGATCGGGTCGGATGCGACGATGCTGAGTTCCATTTGAGCCGGCCCGTACTCGGCGTGCAGCTGATTGACCGGCACGCCGTTGTCCGCCAGGTCGGCCAGCAGGTCAGCCACGAACTCGTCCACCGCCAAAAGGGCATGCGGGCTGTAGGCGGGGGCCTGGTAGGCCAGCCGAGGTACCGCGTCGAGGTCGCCGGGGTCACCGGCCTGAGTGAGGACGAACTCCAGCTCGTAGCCGGCTTTAATCTCCAGTCCATCCGCGGCGGCCGCCCCGACCTGAGCTTCGAGCACCGCCCGCTGGTCGTATGGCCACGGCGAGCCGTCCACGGCGATATGGCGCCCCGGAGCCCACGCCAACGCAGGCTGCCCGGCGAGCCGAGTCAACCCACGCAGGTCCGGCACCAACCGGACGTCGCCGGACGGGGTCGCCAGACCCTGATGGGCGAAGGTGATCGCGTCGTGGGTGTCGAACACTGCGAACAGCGGGGTCACCCCGACCCCCCGCTCGGCCACTTGGGACAGCGCCCCGATCGGCACTGTCCTGGAGCGCGGTATCCCGTTGTTGTCCGCCCACACGATGGTCGCCCCAACGACGCCGTTAGCCGCCAGGTCCGCAGTCAACGCCCGCCCATCGACCATGTCGATCCTCCCCGCTTGCCCAGCAACCATGCTCGTTGCCAGGCTAGCGTGCAGCGGCGACCGCCAACGCGACTGCGACAAGGGTCGGGGAACCTCAGACCGGACCCGTGCCAGCGGGCACACAGCAGCACCGTGACGAAGGTGCAGCCGACGGTCATGTCGTCCAGTCCGCTTCCGCCGCGGGCTACCCGCGATGGCCGCATAGAAGCCGACGTTCATCAGAGCCGTCACGATTCCGAAGCAGGCGGCGATCACCAGCCGGCCACGAAGAGCCGCAGGGCAGGAACATTCCGACGCGAGGCCCGGTTGGACAAAGTGTCATCACCGGATCCTGACTCACCCTTGCGCGCGACGGCGTGGGGTGCGGTACTAGCTCCAGACACACAATGGTGACCTCGGGAACACAACGCGGACAGCGTTCGTCTGCAACAGTGGGACCTTGGGATCCGATGTCCAGGGTTGACGGGTGGCTCCCGTGAGTACCACAGCCGGTTGACCGGGCCTGGTCGCACAGATCAGGCCCCGACGGAGGGAGAAGCCATGACCAGCACGCTCACCCGCCCTGAGTTGACTGCTTCCGACCGTTGCGACCGGTGCAGCGCCGCCGCCCGCGTCCGAGCAGTGCTGCCCTCAGGTGGAGAACTGCTGTTCTGCAACCACCACGCCCGCGAGCACTCGTCGAAGTTGAAGGAGATC
>JBHEMR010000142.1:0-57865 GCA_046262495.1 Pseudonocardiaceae bacterium
GTTCAACGCGGAGAAGGGCTTCGGCTTCATCTCCGTCGACGGGGGTGGCCCCGACGTATTCGTCCACTTCTCCGCCATCCAGGGTGACGGTTACCGCAGCCTGGACGAGAACCAGCGCGTGGAGTTCGAGTCGAGCCAGGGACCCAAGGGTCCGCAGGCTGACTCGGTTCGCGCCATCTAGCAGCGACTCACCTCGCGGCCCCGCACCAGGACTGGTGCGGGGCCGCGAGGTGTATGCGGACCGTCGATGTCCAGAGTTAGTCTCCCCGCGTGACCACCCCCGCTGCCGAACCACCTGCTGAGGTCCGCGCCGAGTACGGCGGACTCGTCGAGACCGTGCGCGGGCACCAGTTCCGTTATTACGTGCTCGACGCTCCCACCGTCTCCGATGCCGAGTTCGACCGGCAGTTGCGCCGGTTACAGGAGCTGGAGCAACGCTGGCCCTCGCTGGTTGCACCGGACTCTCCGACGCAGTTGGTCGGCGGCGGCTTCAACACCGAGTTCGCCGCGCACGACCACCTGGAGCGGATGCTCAGCCTGGACAACGCCTTCGACACCGAAGCGCTGAGCGCCTGGGTTGATCGGGTCACCCGCGAGGTCGGCACCGAAGTGCACTACCTGGCCGAGTTGAAGATCGACGGACTGGCGGTGAACCTGCTTTATGAGGACGGTCGCCTGGTCCGCGGCCTGACTCGCGGCGATGGGCGCACCGGCGAAGACGTCACCCTCAACCTGCGCACCCTGCGGGACATCCCAGACCGGTTGCGCAGCGGCACCGAGTATCCGGTGCCCGAGTTGCTTGAGGTGCGCGGCGAAGTGTTCTTCCGGCTCGCCGACTTCGCCGAGCTCAACGCGGCGCTCGTCGAGGCGGGCAAACCACCGTTCGCCAATCCCCGTAACTCCGCAGCCGGTTCACTGCGGCAGAAGGACCCGCGGGTCACCGCGAGCCGACCGCTGCGAATGCTCTGCCACGGCCTGGGGCGCCGGCGCGGGTTCGAACCGGTCCTCCAGTCGCAGTCCTATGAAGCACTGGCGGACTGGGGGCTGCCGGTCTCCGGGCACACCCGGTTGATGTCGACGATCGACGAGCTGATCCAGCACATCACCGACTGGGGTGAGCACCGCCATGACGTTGAGCACGAGATCGACGGCATCGTGGTGAAGATCGACGAGGTGTCGGCGCAACGGCGGCTGGGGTCGACGTCGCGGGCGCCGCGCTGGGCAATCGCTTTCAAGTACCCACCCGAGGAGGCCACCACCAAGCTGTTGGACATTCGGGTCAACGTCGGGCGCACCGGCCGGGTCACCCCGTTCGCGTTCATGGAACCGGTGACCGTTGCGGGGTCAACGGTGTCGCTGGCCACGTTGCACAACGCCGATGAGGTACGCCGCAAGGGGGTCCTGATCGGTGACACAGTGACGATCCGCAAGGCCGGTGACGTCATCCCCGAGGTCCTCGGCCCCGTAGTTGATCTGCGAAACGGCGACGAGCGCGAATTCGTCATGCCCACACAGTGCCCGGAGTGCGGCACGCCACTACGTCGGGAGCGGGAGAACGACGTCGACATCCGCTGTCCGAACGCCCGCTCCTGCCCGGCCCAGCTTCGGGAGCGGATCTTCCACATGGCTGGGCGCGGCGCCTTCGACATCGAAATGCTCGGTTACGAGGCCGCGGTGGCGCTGCTTGGCGCGTGCGTGGTGCACGACGAGGGTGATCTGTTCGCCCTTGATGAGCGCAAGCTGCTGGCGGTGGATCTGTTTCGCACCAAGTCGGGAGAACTGTCGGCTAACGGGCGCAAACTGTTGTCCAACCTCGACGCCGCGAAGGACCGCCCACTGTGGCGGATCCTGGTGGCGCTGTCGATCCGGCACGTCGGGCCCACCGCTGCCCAAGCGCTGGCCCGGGAGTTCCGTACGTTGCAGGCCATCGAGACCGCCGACGAGCAGGCGCTGGCCGCAGTCGACGGCGTCGGCCCCACGATCGCCGCTGCCGTGCGCGAGTGGTTCGCCGTGGACTGGCACCGCGAGGTGGTCGCCAAGTGGCGCGCCGCCGGGGTACGGATGGCTGAGCCGGTCGACGACTCGGTGGTGCGCCACCTCGAAGGACTATCCATCGTGGTCACCGGCTCGCTGGAGAGCTTCTCCCGGGACGAGGCTGTCGAGGCCATCGCCGTGCGAGGTGGCCGGGCGGCCGGGTCGGTGTCGCGCAAGACCGCGTTCGTGGTCGTCGGCGAGGCGCCCGGCTCGAAGTACGACAAGGCCGTGACGCTCAAGGTGCCGGTGCTCGACGAGAACGGGTTCAGGGTACTGCTAGCCGACGGGCCAGAGGCCGCCCAGGCGGTGGCGGCACCGCCGCCCGAAACTATCGGATAATTGTAAGTGGCTATGGCGCTGCAAGATGAGCTGGACCGCGTGCGGTTACGCGAGCTGCTCGACGAGCTGGCCGAGCAATTAGGCCCACCGGACGAAGATATGGTCGCTGAAACCGTGGGGGAACTCACCGCACCTCGTACACCGGGCGTCCCGCCGATCAGATGCCGACCGAGTGCTGCGGCGGTTACCTGTCATGGACACCGATCGTGCAATCGCGACTGTCGCGGGGAACCTGCTGGGAAAAACAGGCTGGACTCTCGCAACGCGGTGGACGCGTTCGTCGCGGCGCCCGCGCTCGGCGCCAGCCCGGCAGTGGTGCTCACCGGTGATCCGGACGCCTCCACGCGTCTGATCGCCGACGATCCGGGCGTGCTCGTCCAGCCGCTGCCATAGAGTGGAACAGCTCGGAATGCGGCGACGCTCACCGCCTGGCGTGTGACTGCAGACCGATTCCGGTGGTCTTGGCGACTGACCCATGGGCCTGGGTGGGTTGGGGTAGAGGCCGGGCGGCGGTGGGTGTCCTGGGGCGCTGTAGAGGCGGATTTAGGTCAGGGGGGGTTTCCCAGCCAACCAGACCTCGGCGTTGTACTCGGGCAGAGCACCGACGCATCAGCCCAGCCTGCCCCAGCAGATCATCGCCAACGCGACGGCTCGTCGAAGGTAGCCGAAACCCGCAGGTTTAGTATTTCCTCGGCTCCAAGTTCGTAGTGTCCGCAATCATCCCGTAGTGAGCGCCTTCGCGTTCACTACGGCGGGCGATCGGATACGTAGCGTAACCGATCCGCACGAGAGGAAGTGAGTGCTGCGCTCGTACTGAGATACCTCCTCAGAAGGTCATTTGGCTGGCTGCTCATGATCGTGGTGGCTACCAACCTGACGTACTTCCTGGCGAACTTTTTCCTAGACCCGCGGGCCAACTATCTGCAGCTGCGGCCACCTCGCACGCCTGGGCAGATCAGCCGCTCGCTGGCCGAGTACAACCTCAGCCGGGACACCCCGTTGCTGGACCGCTGGTGGCACTGGATCAGCGGTATCGTCCTGCACTGGAACTGGGGGTACTCGCCGGTCGGGGAGAGCGTGAACTCCCAGATCAGCTTTCGGATCGGGGTAAGCGCCCAGCTCGTGCTGGGATCGCTGGTCCTCTCCACGCTCATCGGGATCGGTCTGGCCGTGTACACCGCCGCTCGCCAGTACCGGTTCGCCGACCGCTTCTATCAGGGCGTGTCGATCATTACGCTCAACACTTCGGTGGTCGTCGCCTCGCTGGCGGTGGTCCTGCTGGCGATCGCGTTCAACCAGTCAGTGGGCGCCACGTTGCTGTTCGTCGCGGGCGCCCAGTCCCCCACGGTGAACGGATTCTGGCCCCTGCTGCTCGACCGGGTGCGGCACCTGATTCTGCCGACCATCTCGCTCACCGTAATCGGCTACGCCAGCTACCACCTCCTGCAACGCTCGCTACTGCTTGACAACATCAACTCCGACTACGTGCGGCTGGCCAGGGCCAAGGGGCTGACCCGGCAGAGCGCCATCCGCCGCCACGGGCTGCGCACGTCGCTGATCCCGGTCGCCACCTCGGTGGCGTTCGCGATCCCGGCGCTGTTCACCGGGGCGGTGATCACCGAGACGATCTTCGCGTGGCAGGGCATGGGCCAGTACTTCATCCAGACGATCGGCAAGAACGACATCCACGGCGCGGTCGCCGTCGCCGCATTCGGCGCGCTGATGACCGCGATCGGCGCGATCCTCGCCGACATCGCCGTCGTGGCACTGGATCCGAGAGTGCGAGTGAGCTGATGACCACCAACGTTCCCCCCCTGCAGCCCATCGTCGACAAGGTCGGCACCGTCGACACTGTGCTGTCTCCCACCGAGGAGCGGGGGGCCCGCCGCGGCCAGCGCCTGTCCCGCCGCCGCCTCTACACGCGCCGATTCTTGCGCAACCGGGGCGCGGTGGCCGGACTGGTGCTCCTGGCCCTGCTGGTTGTATTCGCCATCGCCGGCCCGATGCTGACCCCCTACACCTACACCGACGTCGACTTCACCAACCTGACTTCGGCGCCCTCGCCAACGCACTGGTTCGGCACCAACGGCACCGGCAACGACACCTTCGCCCAGACCACGCACGGCTTGCAGCGGTCGATGATCATCGGCGTGGTGGTGTCCCTGCTGACCACTCTCATCTCGGCGTTCGTCGGGGCGGCGGCGGCCTACCTGGGTGGCACCGCGGAGAAGGCCATCCTCGGCGTCGTGCACTTCCTGCTGGTGGTGCCCTCCTTCCTGATCCTGGCGCTGATCTCGCAGAAGGTCGGCGGCGACTGGAAGGTGCTGATCCTGGTGCTGACGGCGGTCGGCTGGATGTACGGCGCGCGGGTGGTGTGGTCGCTGTCCACCTCGCTGCGCGAGCGGGAGTACATCCTGGCCGCGCGGTTCATGGGCGTCGGCTCGCTACGGATTGTGCTGCGCCACCTGATCCCGAACATCGGTTCGCTGCTGATCGTCTCGTTCACCCTCGGCGTGGTCGCCACGGTGCAGGCCGAGACCGGGTTGTCGTTCATCGGGTTCGGCGTGAAGCAGCCCGACGTGTCGCTGGGCTCCCTGCTCGGCGACGGAGCCAACACAATCACCAGCGCGCCCTGGTTGTTCTATTTTCCGGCCGCCATGCTCACCCTGCTCACCGTCTCGATGGCGCTGATCGGGGACGGTCTGCGCGACGCCCTCGACCCGACCTCGTACTCCGCAGGCCGAGCATGACGGCGTTCCCGCGGACCGCGCCGCTGTTGTCGGTCCGCAACCTGGCGGTCTCCTTCCCCTCGGAGGCCGGCCGGGTAGACGCGGTGCGCGGCGTCGACTTCGACCTGTGCCTCGGCCGGACGCTCGCCATCGTCGGCGAATCCGGCTCGGGCAAGTCGGTCACCTCGATGGCGGTAATGGGGCTGCTCCCGGAGTACGCCACGGTGACCGGCTCGATCACGCTCAACGGTCGCCAGTTGCTCGAGTTGGACGACCGGCAGATGTCCAAGATCCGTGGCCGGGATCTGGGCATGATCTTCCAAGATCCGCTGTCCTCCTTGACGCCGATCTTCAGTGTGGGTCGGCAGATCATCGAGGCGCTGGAGATCCACCAGAACCTGGACCGCGACGTCGCCTGGAAACGAGCGGTGGAACTGCTCGACCTGGTCGGGATCCCCAACGCGGCCGAGCGGGCCCGTTCGTTCCCGCACGAGTTCTCCGGCGGGATGCGGCAGCGGGTGGTGATCGCCATGGCGATGGCAAACGATCCGCGGATCATCATCGCCGACGAGCCGACCACGGCGCTGGACGTGACGGTGCAGGCGCAGATCCTCGACGTGCTGCGCCTGTCCCAGGCCGAGACTGGCGCGGCGCTGATCATGATCACCCATGACCTCGGCGTGGTGGCCGGGATCGCCGACGAGGTGCTGGTGATGTACGCGGGACGGCCGGTCGAGCGGGCGCCGGTGGAGGAGCTGTTCGCCCGGCCCCGGATGCCGTACACGATCGGCCTGCTCGGCGCCCTCCCCCGGGTTGACGTTGCCGAACGCCGGCCGCTGGTGCCTATTGCGGGCAACCCCCCGTTGCTGGTGGACCTTCCCCCGGGCTGCCCGTTCCAGCCGCGCTGCCCCGTCTCGGTGCCCGGGTGCGGCGACCGGGAGCCGGATCTGGCGGTGGTTCCCGGCGCGGCTGTGGACGGGCACCGTGCCGCGTGCATCCGTGCCTACGAGATCCGCTACGACGGCCGAGCCGTCACGTGTCACGACGGCCGAGCCGTCAATTGTGGCGGCCGCATCAACGGTCGCCCGGTCTACCCGGTTCCGCCAGCGCCGGACGCACCGGCGGCGCACGTTCCCTGGGAGCAGCGTCCCGCCGTGCTCGAGCTCAAGGGTCTCAGCAAGACGTTTCCGCTGCTCAAGGGGGCCCTGTTGAAGCGGCGGGTGGGATGGGTGTACGCGGTGTCGGGGGTCGACCTGGACATCCGGCAGGGCGAGACGCTCGGGCTGGTCGGCGAGTCGGGCTGCGGGAAGACCAGCACCCTGCTCGAGATCATGAGCCTGCGCCCGCCGCAGAGCGGCAGCATCCGGATCGGCGGGGTCGACGTCGCCGAGCTGCGCGGACGGGGCGCGGAACGCCAGCTACGGCGCAAACTGCAGATGGTGTTCCAGGACCCGATGGGGGCGCTGGACCCGCGGATGACAGTGTTCGACATCCTGGCCGAACCGTTGCAGGCGGTCGGCGAGGCGGACCGGACGGTGATCGGGGCGCGGGTCGACGAGCTGATGGACCTGGTCGGGCTCAATCCCGAGCACAGCGACCGGTTCCCGACCGCGTTCTCCGGCGGGCAGCGCCAGCGCATCGCGATCGCCCGGGCGCTGGCGACCAACCCATCGCTGCTGGTGCTCGACGAGCCTGTCTCCGCGCTCGACGTCTCGATCCAGGCCGGCGTGATCAACCTGCTGAACGAGCTCAAGGCCAAGCTCGGCATGTCCTACCTGTTCGTGGCGCACGACCTGTCGGTAGTGCGGCAGATTTCCGACCGAGTGGCCGTGATGTACCTTGGCCGCATCGTGGAGATCGGCGCGCTAGACGAGGTATTTGACAACCCGCAGCACCCATACACTCAGGCGTTGCTCTCCGCGATCCCGGTACCCGACCCCGTAGTGGAACGGACCCGAGAGCGGATCGTGCTGCGCGGCGACCTGCCCAGTCCTACCGACTCCTCCTCCGGCTGCCGCTTCGTCAGCCGGTGCCCCCTGCACGTGACTCTGGACGTGGCCCAGCGGGCCCGCTGCACCGGCGAGACGCCGGAGCTGACCGGAAGGGGGGGCACCGGTCATCGGAACGCCTGTCACTTTCGCTGAGTCCCCAGTGGGCGCCTGCGTCATCGACGATCCAGCGCCACGCCTCACCCTGAAAAGAAAGAACACGCCATGTCTGTGGTGACGAAGTTCGCTGTCCTGGCGGCCACCGCCGCGCTGTCGGTGACGTTGGTTGCCTGCGGCGGCAGCCCGGGATCGAGCGCAAACGCGAATGGCGGCGGTGGTGACACTGCGAAGTCCCTCGCCGAGCAGGCCCAGTACAACCCTCAGCCCTATGACAACCTCAAGGACGGCGGCAGCCTCACCACCGCGCTCGCGGAGGTCTCTACCCAGTGGAACCCCTTCCAGGGCGACGCGACCGCGTATTCGCTGGGTCTGTGGAACTGGTACAACCCCGTTCTGACTACCTTCTCGGCAGACGGCAAGCCGGGGTTCAACCCGGACTACCTGAGCGACGTCAAGGCCGAAACGGTCAACGGCGATACTCGCATCACCTATACGATCAACCCCAAGGCCATGTACAACGACGGCTCGCCGATCGACTGGACCGCGTTCCAAGCCACCTGGACAGCCAACAACGCTCAGAACAAGGCCTACATCGTGCTCTCCAGCGATGGCTACAACCGCATCGCCTCGGTGGCCAGGGGCGTTGACGACCGGCAGGCAATCGTTACCTTCAACGGGGTCAATGTGTGGTGGCAGGGACTGTTCAACGGTCTGCTCAACCCCAAGGCCCTCGACCCCCAGGTGTTCAACAAGGGCTACATCGACAATCCACATCCGGAGTGGGGCGCCGGGCCCTACACGGTGCAGAAGTTCGACAAGCAAAACGGCACCGTCGTCTTCACCCGCAACCCGAAGTGGTGGGGGAAGAAGGGCAAGTTAGACACCCGCACCTTCCTAGCCATGGAGTCCACAGCCAGCATCAATGCCTTCAAGAACGGCCAGCTCGACGCCACCGACGTCGGCACCAAGGACCGGCTGGCCCAGGTCCAGAACATGAGCGGGATTGACATCCGCAAGGGCATCTCCGTGAGCACTAGCCTGTTCACCCTCAACAGTAAGTCGCCCATCCTGGCTGACCCGCAGGTCCGTAAGGCGGTCTTCGAGGGAATCGACCGCAAGCAGATCGCCAACATCCGCTTCCAGGGTCTGAACTTCACTGAGACCCTGCCCGGGTCGTTGACCCTGTTCTCCTTCCAAGACGGCTACCAGGACAACTTTTCCAAGGCGGTCACCTTCGATGTGGAAAGGGCGAAGCAGGATCTGGAGGCCGCCGGCTGGACGTCCGGACCGGGCGGGATGCGGAGCAAGGGCGGCCAGCCGCTGGAATTCAGCTACGTCAACACCGGTGATGACCCGGTCGGCAAGGCGGTCGCCGGCGCCGTGGTCGCGATGCTGAAGAGCATCGGGGTCAAACTAGACATCCGGCAGGTGGCGAGCAGCGACTTCTCCAGCATCATCAGCGGGCGCAAGTTCGACATGTTCTCCTCGGGCTTCTACCAGAACGACCCGTTCGGCATGGCTTACATCTGCCAGGTTTACTGCTCGGACAGCCAGCTCAACCTGTCCGGGACCAACGACCCGGCGTTCGACCCGCAGGTCAAGTCGGTGAACACGCTGCCTACTGCGCAGGAGCAGTTCGCCAAGGGCGCCGAGGTCGAGAGCCAGGCCTTCAAGACGTACGGCATCATGCCCACACTGACCCCGCCAGCGATCACCGCGGTAAAGCACGGCCTAGCCAACTACGGCAGCGGGCGCTTCTTCACGATCACCCCCGAGAACATCGGCTGGCAAAAGTAAGGGCTGAATCCCGACATATGCTGCCGTCGTCGGTGATGGGTTGACTGGTGATCTTCGAACCGAAGTAAGGCTTATCCGATGACGCAGCGGCGCAGGCGGTGGGCGTACTGTCACCAGCCCATGGGGTCGATGAGGCGATCAAAGATGCGGCGCGTGGTCGCGCTCGTCGCAGGCGCCGCGGTGGCGCTGGCGGCCTGCAGCGGCGGTGCAACGGGGCGTGGAGGTCAGCGCCAGACCGGGTCCGCCTTCGCGGCGTGTGAGGCGAACCCGAACACCTGCAACTCGGCAATGCCCGGTCAGCTGCGGCAAGGGGGCCAGCTCACCTACGTCATCGAAAAGAACATCGCGAACTGGAACCTGCTGTCCAACGAGGGCAACGTGTTCGACAACAACGAGGTCCTCAAGGCCGTGTTGCCCTACACCTTCGTCACCCAGCCGGACCTCACCGTGGCGATGAACAGCGATCTGCTCGACTCGGCGAAGGTGACCAACTCCAGCCCGGATACGATCGTCTATAAAATCAAACCGAATGCGGTGTGGTCGGACGGGACGCCAATCACCGCGGACGATTTTGTCTACAACTGGAAGCTGCAGAACGGGCGCGACTGCCCGGGCTGCCCGATGTTCAGCACCGCCGGCTATGACCAGGTTCGATCGGTCGTCGGCTCCGACAACGGCAAGACGGTGACGGTGACCCTGACCAAGCCGTTCACCGACTGGAAGCAGTTGTGGAGTGGTGGCTCGCCGATCTATCCGGCGCACATCGCAGCACAACATGGGGATACCAAGACCGCGCAAGGACTGGCCGCGTCGTTCAGCTGGTTCGGAGCAAATGTGCCGACCTACTCCGGTGGCCCCTTCCAGATCGACAACGTCAAGAACAACGAGTCGGTCACCCTGGTGCCCAACCCCAAGTGGTACGGGACACGCACAAAGCTCGACCGGTTGATCTACCGGATCATCACCGATGCCAACCAGGAGCCGACGGCGCTGCAGAACCGTGAGGTTCAGGTGATCTACCCGCAGCCGCAAGTCGATCTTGTGCAGCAGGTACGCCGGATCCCGGGCGTCTCTTCGTTCGTCGGGCTCGGCCTGACCTGGGAGCACTTCGACTTCAACCTGCAGAACAGCTATCTCACTGATCCGGCGCTGCGCACTGCCCTGTTCACCGCGGTCGATCGCCAAGCCATCATCAACAAGACCGTGGGCCAGTTCGCCACCAAAGTGAAACCGCTGAACAGCCACAACTTCGTTCCACAGGAGAGCGGCTACGAGGACGTGATCAGCGAGACCGGTCAGGGCTCCGGCAACCTGGCGAAGGCCAGGCAAATCCTCGTCACCGCCGGATATAAGATTGACGGCGATCAGCTGAAGACACCCATCGGACTGACGGTGCCGCCGATGCGGATGCGCTACACCATCGGCAACCAGGTCCGCCAGGTCGAGTGCGAGCTTTTCGCCCAGATGGTCAAGCCGCTGGGAATCACCGTGCAGGTGACGCCGACCGACGACCTCGGCGCCACGACGTCCCGAGGTGACTACGACATCATCGTATTCGCCTGGGTCGCCTCCCCGTTTCCTTACGCGAACGCCGTGCAGATCTGGGGCACCGGGCAGGGAAACAACTTCGGTCACTACAGCAATCCGGACGTCGACCGCCTGATCGCCGCAGCTGGCAGCCAGACCGACGAATCGGTCGCCAAGGAAACGCTCAATGCGGCGGACCGGCGGCTGACTAAAGACGCCTACGTGTTGCCCCTGTATCAAAAGCCAACGTTCATCGCGCTATACGACAACATCGCCAACGTGCGTAACAACTCCTCGCTCGACGCCCCGCCGTACAACGTCGCGCAGTGGGGCTTCCGCGCAGCCGGTTGAGCACGCCAGTGGCCTCGAGCTTCGGCCACTCAGAGTGAGCTGCTGAGCGCGTCAGGCACGGTGTCAGCGAAGGTGAAGTGCTCCCGCAGTCCGGTGATCTCAAGTGTCAGGTTGGCGGTCGGGGAATTGCACACCAACCGCAGGTCGCAGTGTTGTTGCGCGGCGAGTTCGTGGACCTCCAACAACACGCGCAGTCCGGTAGACGAAAGGAACCGCACACTGTCGAGGTTCACCACCAGGAGTCGACCAGCGGCCAGCTGGGCGGTCAGAAAGTGGTCCACTTGCGGCGCGGTCAGCGAGTCCACCTCACCGGTCACTGTGACGACGCGTGCATCGGGACCGTGCTCGGCTACCTGCAGATCCACGAGGCTGTCCACACTCCGCAGGATATAGCGCAAGCCACGGAAGAGTCACCCGGCGTCATCTTCACCCGATAGCCGGTTCATCTACCAGCTGAAACCTGATTCACTCGTCGACGGGACTGCTCGCGCTCCACACGATTCGCCAGACAGTGGGAGGCTACTGAAGCCATACACACGCCACCGGATGGCAGACATAGGCGCCCGCCGAGCGGGCTACTCAACACCGCGCACGATTTCAGGCGGACCCGAACCGAACACGGGTACGTCAGCGTCGATGATTGGGGTGGGTCAAATGGCGAGTCGGTCCGGTAGCACGGGTGATGGCGTGGGCGTCGTGGAAACCCACAACGTGACATGACGGCCACTCTTGTGCTCGAAACACATTTTCTAGGACGCATCCTGGTGGTGCGTCCAGTGGGAGAGTTGATCCCGGAGACCTACGAGCGGTTGCGGGATGGCCTCGTCGAGTACGCGGCCGAGGAACCCGCGGCGATTGTGGTGGATCTGGCTGGCATGCGGGCGGCCATCGCGTCGTTGCTGACGGTGTTTCCCACCGTGCGCGACCGCATCAGCGACTGGCCCGGTGTGGCGCTCGTGCTGGCCGCGGCGCGACCACCACTACGCACTCTGCTCGACTTCAGCGCCGCGCCGCGGTTCGTTCCGACCTACCGCAGCGTCAGCGAGGCGCTGGAGGATCTCAACGCTGCACCCCCGCGTCGCCGACGTCAGACGGAGCTGCCATGCGACCTGGCTAGCGCGCGGCTGGCCAGGGAGCTGGTAGAGCAGACCTGCCACGAGTGGGGAGTCCCTGGAATGGTCGCCGCCGCCGAGGTCGTTGCCTCGGAGCTGACCGACAATATGGTGCACCACGCGCGTTCGAAGGGTTGGCTGCGTCTGCAGCTGTGCAGCGACGTGCTGACTATCGCGGTGGCCGATGCGGACCCGCGCCCACCCCTGCTGCGCGTGCCCGGCCTGCGCGCAGCCGGCGGCCGCGGCTTGGTACTTGTCGACAAGCTTAGCCGGAGATGGGGAACCGCATCCCGGCGTCCCGACGGCAAGGTGGTCTGGGCGGCCCTCACCGTCGCCTCCTGGATGCGGACTCGCGCCCACCCCAGCCGCGCGCACCTGGCCTCCGCGCCGTCGGTAGCGCGATGCTCGTCGACAAACTGAGCCAGACCTGGATGCGAGCCGCACCAAGGCGATGATCTACGCACCGGGTGTCTTACCGGGCTGTCACGGTGGGCCGACGTAGGCTACGGCCGCTGGCGGCGCCATGCGCGCAGCCGGACTGAGTACAACCCTGCAGCAGGAAGACATCGATGCTCGCCTATGCAGTACGCCGGACGCTCGTCTCGGTGCCGATTTTGGTCATCGCGACGTTCGTGGTCTTCGTCATGGTGTCGCTGTCCGGCGACCCGCTGTCTGAGCTCAAGACCCGCAACCCGCCACCACCGCCGCGTACCCTGCAACTCGAAGCCCATCGGTTGCATCTCGACGAGCCACTGTTGGCGCGCTACTGGCACTGGATCACCGGGGTCTTTCACGGTGACTTCGGTCCCTCGGTGCAGTCCACCCAAATGATCGGCCCCGAGCTGGCCCATCGATTTCTGGTCACCTTCCGCCTCGTCGGGGTGGCGATGCTGCTGGCGGTGGTGCTCGCCGTACTCGTCGGAGTGGTCAGCGCCGTCAAGCAGTACTCCGCGACTGACTACACGTTCACCTTCTTCGGGTTCCTGTTCCTGGCCATGCCCTCCTTCTGGTTCGCGATCCTGCTTAAGGAAGCCGGCATCAGCTTCAATGACACGGTCGGTAACCAGGTGTTGTTCACCATCGGTGACAGCTCGGTGTACATCGAGGGCGGCACCTGGGCGTCGATCACTGACGTCCTGGGCCATATGATCTTGCCCACGGTCTCGCTCGCGCTGCTGTCTTTCGCCGCCTGGAGCCGCTTTCAGCGGGCGTCGATGCTCGAAGTGCTCAACACCGATTATGTCCGGTTGGCCCGGGCCAAGGGGCTCCGGCAGGGCACAGTGATGACCCGGCACGCCCTGCGCACCGCGCTGATCCCACTGGTCACAGTCACGGCACTGGATCTTGGCGCGATCATCTCCGGAGCCATCGTCACCGAGAACGTCTACCAGTGGCGGGGGGCTGGCAGTTTTTTGCTCGAATCGATCCGGCACGACGACGCCTATGCCGTTGCGGGGTGGCTACTGATCGCGGCGACCTTCATTATTGTGTTTAACCTGGCTGCCGACCTGCTCTACGCCGTACTCGACCCCAGGATCCGATATGCCTGACCAAGAGTCGCGCGTTGGGCAGCGCAGCCAGGCTCAGTTGGTTGGCCGCCGCTTCCGTCGACACCGGCTGGCCATGGTCAGCCTGGTCGTCCTAGTGGCGCTGGTGTTGCTGGCCTTTGTCGGTGGCTGGTTGTGGAAGTACTCCGTCGCCGACCTCAGCGCCGACGAGTCGGTGCCCCCGTCGTGGAGCCACCCGTTCGGCACCGACGCCGCTGGACACGACACCTTCGCCCAGGTGCTGCGGGGCACGCAAATCTCGATCGGGATCGCGGTGCTGGGAGCGTTGGTCGCCACCGTCGTCGGGACCGTCTGGGGTGCCACCGCGGGATACTACGGGGGTCGGTTGGACACCGCGATGATGCGGGTCGCCGATCTGGTCCTGACCCTGCCGTTCCTCGCTGTCGCAGCGGTACTTGGGCACAACGTCGGGGGCAGCTGGTGGCTGATCGCGGCGGTGATCGCCGGGTTGTACTGGGCCTACGTTGCCCGAGTCGCCCGCGGTGTGGTGCTGTCACTGCGGGAGAAGGAGTTCGTGGAGGCCGCCAGAGCCATCGGCGCGGGCGACGCCAGGATCATCTTCCGGCATCTGGTGCCTAACGCGTTCGGCTCGATCATCGTCAACGCCACCGTCCTGGTCGCCATCGCGATCCTGCTGGAGACGGCGCTGTCCTACCTTGGTTTCGGGGTCCGGCCACCGGACACCTCACTGGGGCTGCTGGTCAGCGATGCGCAGACCGCGGTGGAGACCCGACCCTGGCTGTTCTTCTTCCCCGGCGTGTTCATCATCGTGATCGCGTTGACGATTAACTTCATCGGCGATGGCCTGCGCGACGCGCTGGACCCCCAGCAGACCAGGGTGCGCAAGTGACTCGGGTGTTCAAGTGATTCGGGTATTCAAGTGATTCGGGTATTCAAGTGACGCCCGTGCTCGAGGTCGCGGACCTGCGGGTGGAATTTCGCACCGACGAGGGCCGAGTGCAGGCCGTGCGCGGAGTGAGCTACCAGCTCAATCGTGGTGAGGTGCTCGGCATCGTCGGCGAGTCGGGCTCCGGCAAGTCGGTGACCTCGCTGGCCGTGATGGGTCTGCTGGCCGGCTCCGCCCGGGTGTCCGGGTCGGTGCGCTTGCGCGGTACAGAGTTGCTCGGGGCGTCGGACAAACAGCTCAGCCGGGTCCGCGGCCAGAACATCGCGATGATCTTCCAGGATCCGATGACCTCACTCAACCCGGTCTACCCGATCGGATACCAGGTCGCCGAGGCGATTCGGGCTCACCATGACATCAGCCGCGACACGGCGGGCAAGCAGGCGGTGCAGCTGCTCGACGCGGTCAGCATTCCCAACCCGGCCGAACGAGTGAACAACTACCCTCATGAGCTCTCCGGTGGGATGCGTCAGCGGGTAGTGATCGCGATCGCGATGGCCAACGAACCCGAGGTAATGATCGCTGACGAGCCCACCACCGCCTTGGACGTGACCGTGCAGGCGCAGATTCTGACGGCGCTACGCACCGCGAAGGAGCAGACCGGGGCGGCGATGCTGCTGATCACACACGACCTCGGCGTGATTGCCGGGCAAGCGGACCGGGTGCTGGTGATGTACGCCGGCCGGGTTGTCGAAGCCGGCACCGTCGAGGAGATCTTCTACGCTCCGCGGATGCCCTACACGCTGGGTCTGCTGGGCAGCCAACCCCGGCTGGACATGCGCAGGCAACGGCTGCATCCGATCAGCGGCGCACCCCCCTCAGCACTCAACCTGCCTCCTGGTTGCCCATTCGCTGCCCGCTGCCCGCTGGCCGCCGCCGTCTGCGAGGCCGAGGAACCGCCGTTGACGGGATCCAGTGGGCATCTGTCGGCCTGCCACTTCAGCGATCAGATGGTCGGTCTGGAGCCCGGTGACCTGTTTCGGCCCGTGTCACAGGACAACACGCTATGACGCAGCCGGTGCTGGAGGTGCGCAATCTGGTCAAGCACTTCCCGGTGCGTGGCCGAGGCCTGGCTCGTCGCCGCGGTGGCGAGGTGCACGCTGTCTGCGACGTGACTTTCGACCTGTATCCGCAGGAAACGCTGGGACTGGTCGGCGAGTCGGGCTGCGGCAAGACCACCACGGCGCGGGTGCTGCTGAATTTGCAGCCGGCGACCGCGGGCCACGTTCATTACCAGGGCACTGAGCTGACCCAGCTGTCCAGCAAGGCGATGCGACGGCTGCGGCGCGAGTTGCAGATCATCTTCCAGGACCCGTACGCCGCACTCGACCCGCGGCTGCCAGTCAACGAGATCATTGCTGAGCCGCTGCGCATCCACGGCCTTTACGGTCCTTCAGCACAGGAGAACGTGCGCGAATTGCTCGCGCTGGTCGGGCTCACACCCGAGCACGGCAACCGGTTCCCACACGAGTTCTCCGGGGGCCAGCGCCAGCGGATCGGTATCGCCCGGGCGCTCGCGCTGCGCCCCAAGGTTCTCATCCTGGACGAGCCGGTATCCGCGCTGGACGTCTCCATCCAGGCTGGGGTGCTCAACCTGCTGGCGGACCTGCAGGCGCAACTGGGCCTGTCCTACCTGTTCGTGTCCCACGACCTGTCGGTGGTGCGCTACGTCGCCGACCGGATCGCCGTGATGTACCTGGGTCGCATCGTCGAGGTCGCCACGTCCGATGAGCTGTTCAGCGCGCCGGCCCATCCCTATACCCAGGCCCTGATTTCGGCGATTCCGTTGCCTGACCCGCGCAAGGAGCGCGCCCGAGAGCGGATCATCCTCACCGGCGATGTCCCCAACCCGGCGAATCCACCGTCGGGCTGCCGGTTCCGGACCCGCTGCCCCCTGTTCGCCGCTCACCTCACCGACGCCCAACGCCAGCGCTGCACTGAAGAGATCCCCCCACTCATCACCCAGCACCACCCCACCGCCTGCCACTACACCGAACTCTCTGCCCTTCCCGCATTGAGCGGGCTCAGCGTGGTTATTGGCGACGATTTACCCCGCTCAGCCCGCGCAATGGGGGGGCGGGAGGGGGGATGAGCGCGTCGCGGCGATTGATGGTGGTGCATGCGCATCCAGATGATGAGACGTTGTGGACTGGAGGGACGATCGCGCGGTACGTCGCGGCTGGGGTCGCGGTGACGGTGGTGACCTGCACGCTCGGAGAGCAGGGCGAGGTGCTCACCGACGAGTTGCGCGGCCTCGCCGCCGGTGCTGCTAACCAGCTCGGGGGATACCGGGTGGCCGAGCTGCGCGCGGCCTGCGCCGTGCTCGGCGTCACCGACCAACGGTTCCTCGGCGGGATCGGCCGGTGGCGCGACTCCGGCATGGTCGCACAACCCGGTGCCAGGGCAAGCGCGCCGGCGGATCTGCACCCGCGGGCATTCGCCGCCGGACTGCTCGATGAGCAGGTCGACGCGCTGGTCGAGGTGCTCGACCAGGTGCGCCCCCAGGTGGTGGTGAGCTACGGGCCGGATGGCGGCTACGGGCACCCCGATCATGTCCGGGCCCACCACGTGACGATGGCCGCGGCGTCGCGGATACCTGAGGTAGCCCGGGTGTTCTGGACAGTGCGGCCGGTCTCGGCAGTGGCTGACGGCATCGCCGCACTCCGGGTGACGCCTGGGCTACCCTTCCCGCTGCCGGCATCGGACGGGCTGCCCGGGGTTCCCGATGCTGAAGTGACCACGTTGTTGGACGTCAGCGCGCACCGCGGCGTGCTACTCGGGGCGATGCGCGCCCACGCCACCCAGATCAGGGTCTGGACCCAGGGTCCTTACGCTGCGTTCGCGCTGTCCGACGGGGTGGCCCGACCAGTATCTGACACTGAGTACTTCACCCTCGCGCACGGCGACGCCACCGGATCGCACGACGACCTCTTCGGTGGCCTAGCTGGTCCCCCGGTGGGACCGACGGGGATGCGTCAGTGACCGTGATCGCGCGCATCACCTTGGTGGTACTGGTCTTCGATGCGCTCGCGCTGGCCACGGTGGAGCTGCTGTACCTCCCACTGCGAGTGGGCGCCGTGCCGCTGCCGATCACCATCGCGCTCGCCGCGGTGAGCACCCCATGGTTGGTGCGCACCGCGGCGGAGCTGGGCGGCCGCCGCGCGGTGGCCTCGATCCCGCTGGCGATCTGGGTGCTCACCCTCGGTGTCCTGGGCTTCGGCGGACCGGGCGGTGACGTGCTACTTCCCGCGGACTTGCGTTCGGCCCTACTGCTGGGCGCCGGCCTGGTGCCGGCGGCTGTCGTGCTGGGTCGCGCATTCGCCCGCTCGTGAGCGGCGGGGTCGTTGGGCAGCGCCTAGGTAGGCGGAGATACTGTGCAGGTAGACGGCCCGGTGCGGGTACCGCAGTGAGGAGCAGGAGAAACCCCGTGACATATGTGATCGCAGAGCCGTGCGTGGACGTCATGGACAGATCGTGCATCGAAGAATGTCCCGTTGACTGCATTTATGAGGGCGCACGGATGCTCTACATCCAGCCTGACGAGTGCGTCGACTGCGGTGCCTGCGAGCCCGTCTGCCCGGTGGAGGCTATCTACTACGAGGACGACGTTCCGGAGCAGTGGAAGGACTACACCAAGGCCAACGCCGACTTCTTCGTCGAGCTGGGGTCGCCCGGTGGTGCATCCAAGGTCGGCGTGGTCAACGACGACCCGCCGATAGTCGCCGAGCTGCCACCGCAGAACGAGGAGTGACGCGCGGATGACCTCGGGCGCCCCCGCGCGCCTGGACCTTCCGGACTTCCCCTGGGATAGCCTCGTCGATGCTGCCCGTCTCGCGAGTGCGTACCCCGGCGGGGCGGTGGACCTGTCGGTTGGCACCCCGGTGGACCCGGTTCCCGAGATTCTGCGAGAGGCGCTGGCGTCGGCGTCGGCGCTGCCTGGTTATCCGGCCACGCACGGCACGCCCGAGCTTCGCCAGGCCGCCGTCGCGGCGCTGGCGCGCCGGTACGGGATCACGGGTGTGCTGGCGGAGGCGGTACTGCCGACGGTGGGCTCCAAGGAGTTGGTGGCCTGGTTGCCCATGTTGCTCGGCCTCGGCCCGGGTGATGTCGTCGCGCTGCCCGAACTCGCTTATCCCACCTACGAGATCGGCGCACGGCTGGCCGGTGCCACCGCAGTCCGGCTTGCCGATACTGAGCCTGCCACGCCAGGCACCCGGCTGCGTTGGCTGAACTCGCCGAGCAATCCCACCGGTGATGTCGCGCCCGCTTCAGTGTTAGCCAGCGCGGTGGGGCAGGCCCGGGAGATCGGCGCGGTGGTGGCCTCCGACGAGTGCTATCTCGCGCTGGGCTGGGCGGCGCAACCGGTCTCGGTGCTGCACCCGCGAGTGTCCGGGGGGGACCACAGCGGGCTGCTGGCGGTGCACTCGCTATCCAAGTCGTCCAACCTCGCCGGCTACCGGGCTGGTTTCGTGACTGGTGATCCGCAGCTGGTTGCCGCCCTGCTCGAGGTGCGTAAACACGCCGGGATGATGGTCGCCCGGCCGGTACAGCAGGCGATGGTGGCCGCGCTGTCCGACGACACGCACGTCGCGCAGCAACGGGACCGCTACGCCCGGCGCCGGGAGCTGCTCCGGCCGGCGCTGGACCGGGCCGGGCTGCGGGTGGCGCGATCCCAGGGTGGGCTGTTCCTCTGGTGCACCGCGGGAGAGTCGTGCTGGGACACGGTCACCCGGCTGGCCGAATTCGGCGTGCTCGTCGCCCCCGGTGATTTTTACGGTCCCCTCGGCGCCCGGCACGTCCGTGTGGCGCTGACCGCGACCGACGAGCGGATCGCCGCCGCAGTTGACCGGCTGTCCATGGTGTCGCTGCCGTAACGGGTCGCTCAGACCGGCCGTGTCGAGAAGTGCTCAGGCAGTGGGCTGCAGCGATTGTGCTCGGTGCTGCACCTGCTGCCACGCGACCAACCAGGACCGTCGCATCGCCGTGCGGCTGACCTCCTCGCGTTCCACCAGCCGCCCGGCGGCGAAGGCCACGTCGACGTCGACCCCGTCGCCGAGGCCGTCGAGCAACAGCATCACCCGATGTTGCGCCACGCAGGCGTCCTGATGCTCACCCAGCACGTCCTGTAGCTCCACCGTCGACGCCACCAGTTTGCGCACCGGTTCGCGCTCCGCCTTGCGCCCTGAGGCAGCGACCAGCTCGCTGGTGTAGCGCAACCGCTTGCCTTGGATACGCAGTGCATGCAAAACGTTGTCGGGGGGATCCTCCCCAGCGGCCCGCACCGCATTGGAGAGGCTGCGGTACTCGACGCGGACCAGCTCGACCAGTGATCCAACGGCGAGGGGGACGCGGGGTGTGGGCAACGGTCCAGACACCGCAGTCGCCAGCCGGCGCAGCAAGACGGTGTAGCGGCGGCTCTCCAGCACGGCGAGCATCTCGGCTCGAGCGGTCTCCCGGTCGGCCACCAGCGCCTCGATCAGCGTCTCCACCGCCTCGCAGCTGGTGTCATCGAAGGCCGCTGCCCGGCTGCGAAAGCGCTCGACAAGCACATCGGCGTCCCTGACCGGTCCCAATGCCCGGCCCAACCAGCCCAACTCGGCGCGCAAATCATCGGCCCAGGCCCGGTCCAGAAGCGAGCGGGCAGCTTTGAGCATGGCCCGCATCCGGCGCACCGCAACCCGCATCTGATGCAGCTCTTCGGGGTCTTCACCCACTCGGGTGCCGGGGTCGTGGGCGAGCAGGGCCCGCAGCCGGGTGTCCAGCGCGGCGCGCAGCTGGTGCACCGTCGGATCAGATGGTCGTGCCCGGACCGGATCACCCAGCTTGACCAGCTTGCCTGCCTGAGCGGGTCGCATGGGCTTGCTGTGGTGGCCATGGGTGACGGCGCTCATCGGCTTGATCTTAGTGGTCTCAGCTGATCTCAGGCAGGTGGCCATCAGTCGTTGGAGTGCAGCATGGCGTTGAGCTCGATACCGGCTTTGCCTTTGCGGTGTACCGCCTGCACGGCGCCGGTCACGGAGTTCCGGAGAAAGAGGATCCCGCCTGCGCCGGACAACTCACGGGCCTTCACCACGGTGCCGTCGGGCAGCGTTACTTTGGTTCCCGCGGTGACGTACAGGCCGGCCTCCACCACACAGTCGTCGCCCAGCGATATCCCGATCCCAGCATTGGCGCCGACCAGGCAGCGTCGGCCCACTGAGATCTGCTCCTTGCCGCCGCCCGACAGCGTGCCGATGATCGATGATCCGCCGCCCAGATCGGAGTCCGCACCGACGATGACTCCGGCGGAGATCCGGCCCTCCACCATCGAGGTGCCCAGCGTGCCGGCGTTGAAGTTGACGAATCCCTCATGCATCACCGTCGTGCCGGCGGCCAGGTGCGCGCCTAGCCGGACCCGGTCAGCGTCGGCGATTCGCACTCCCGAGGGCACCACGTAGTCGACCATCCGCGGGAACTTGTCAACCCCGTAGACGGTGACCGCGCCCAGTTGGCGCATCCGCAACCGGGTGGCCTCGAAGCCCGCCACCGGGCACGGCCCGAAATTTGTCCACACCACGTTGGACAGCAGCCCGAAGACCCCGTCGAGGTTGATGGAGCGCGGCGCCACCAAGCGGTGCGACAGCAGGTGCAGGCGCAGGTACACGTCGTGCGCGTCGGCTGGTGGCGCCTGCATATCCGGTACCGCGGTGCGCACCACCACCAGTTCCACACCACGCGCCGGGTCCGGGCCGAGCAGCGCGGCGAACTCTTCAGGCACTTCGTTCGGCGCTACCCGTACAGTGCCGGCCTCGGCGTCTGGTGGGGGGCCCAGCGCCGGGCTCGGGAACCAGGTGTCCAGCACGACGCCGGCGTGGGTGAGGGTGGCCAGCCCCACGCCGTGCGCAGAAGCGATCTGCACGAAACTCGCTTGGGGTTGGTTCACGACAGGCACGGTAGCGCGCCGAGGGCTGCGAGCATGCGACTGCTCAAGCAGCGGGCCGGCTGCCGCGTTGGGTGTGGCGGGGCTACCGTCGCACCCGTGGACCTGGAGCTGGACTTGACCGCTGACCCCGTGGAGCTGACCGCCGCGCTGGTGGACGTCCCCAGCGTGTCGGGGGACGAGGACGCGCTGGCCGATGCGGTGGCGCGGGCATTGGCCGCGCAGGCGCCGCAGCTGCGGCTGCTGCGTTCGGGCAATACCGTGCTGGCCCGCACTGACCTCGGCCGCGAGCAGCGGGTGCTGCTCGCGGGCCACCTGGACACCGTGCCGATTGCCGGGAATCTGCCGTCCCGGCGTCACGACGACCTGCTCTACGGCTGCGGTACGTCGGACATGAAGTCCGGCGACGCGATGATCCTGCATCTGGCGGCCACGGTGGCTGAGCCCGCGTGCGACCTAACTGTGGTGCTTTACGACTGCGAGGAGGTCGAGGCGGCACGCAACGGGCTGGGCCGGATCGAGCGGGAGCATCCCGAGTGGCTGGCGGCGCAGCTGGCGATCCTCGCCGAACCCACCAGCGGCCTGGTCGAGGCGGGTTGCCAGGGCAGTCTGCGGGTGGCTGCGCGCACGGCGGGGCGCCGCGCCCACAGCGCTCGGTCATGGCTGGGCGACAACGCGATTCACGGTGCCGGAGACGTGCTGGCTCGGCTGTCCGGTTACCGGCCGCGCAGCGTCGAGATCGACGGATGCACCTACCGGGAGGGACTGCAGGCGGTAGGCATCTCCGGTGGAGTCGCCGGCAACATCGTGCCCGACGCCTGCGAGGTGCAGATCAACTTCCGGTTCGCACCGGATCGTTCACTGGCCGACGCCCAGCAGCACGTTCGCGAGGTGCTCGACGGCTTCGAACTCGAGTTCACCGACGGTGCCTGCGGAGCGCTACCAGGGCTGAACACGCCGGCAACCCAGGAGTTCCTCGCCACCGTCGGGCTCGCCCCGGTGGCGAAATACGGCTGGACCGACGTATCCCGCTTCGCCGCGCTGGGGATCCCCGCGTTGAACTTCGGACCAGGCGACCCCAACCTCGCGCACACCCGCGATGAGCACGTGCGCACCGGTCAGATCACCGCCTGCACCCAGCTGCTGCGCCGCTACCTGGCTGGCCGCGCCTCGTGAGCGCGTAACAGTGTTCTGGCACTGAACGCCACTCACGACGTCAGCCGTAGGCTGCGCGCTATGGCGGTGGACGGGTGGCGAGGGACCAGTCCGAACGGGGCGGATGAGGAGCATCCTCGGGAGAAGCAGCGTGGACCGGTGGTACTGCGGCGGGACCGCCGTCATGAATCGACCACCACCGATCAGCGGCTGCTCGACTCGCGTGGCCCCAGCGCCTGGGTGCACACTGACCCGTGGCGGGTGTTGCGCATCCAGGCCGAGTTCGTCGAGGGCTTCGGTGCACTCGCCGAGCTGCCCCGTGCGGTGACTGTCTTCGGTTCGGCGCGTACCGACCGCGACCACCCCGAGTACGCCACCGGTCGCGCGCTGGGCGCCGCGCTCGCCGACGCCGGCTTCGCGGTGATCACCGGTGGTGGCCCGGGCAGCATGGAGGCGGTCAACCGCGGAGCGTCCGAGGCCGGCGGCCTCTCGGTGGGACTGGGCATCGAGTTGCCCTTCGAGCAGGGGCTCAATCCCTGGGTAGATCTCGGAATCAACTTCAGTTACTTCTTCACCCGCAAGACCATGTTCATCAAATACGCCCAAGCCTTCGTCTGCTTGCCCGGCGGGTTCGGCACTTTGGACGAGCTGTTCGAGGCGCTCACCTTGGTGCAGAACATGAAGGTCACCAAATTCCCCGTCGTCCTGTTAGGCCGGGCTTACTGGGGCGGGCTGTATTCGTGGCTGGCCGACACGGTGGCGGTGCAGGGCAAGCTCCGGGAGGCCGAGCTCGCTCTGCTGCACATCACCGACGACGTCGACGACGTGGTTCGGCTGGTCGGGGAGTCTTATCAGGCCTGGGAGGACGCCCATTGACGGCGCACGACATGGGGGAACCCGTTGGCTAGGCGTCGCGATTTTCCGGCAGATCGGCTGCTGGTGATGGCGGTGTAGGAGCAGCAACCGCCGTCGACACGATGGTTTCTGACGCCTCGGGATCGGATCACGGACTCTGCTTTTGGACGGGCATTCGTGGTTTCGGTGACAATGTCAAGGAGGCTCGGGACGCTATCGATTCGGTCAATTTCGTGAAAAGGAAAAACAGCCCTTAAATTTCGAAGCGAGCGACGAGCTAAGGGAAGTTATCGTATGCTCCCGCAGACCCGGCGGTGGTTCAGCGAAGCCACCGTGCAAAGCGTGCCCTGGACCGTCGAGCAGCTCATCGCGGCCAAGCGGGGCCGCACCGTGAGCGTGGTGTTGCCTGCGCTCAACGAACAGGCAACGGTCGGCGCACTGGTCGGTGAGCTGCGACCGCTGGTCGGTGGCTTGGTCGACGAGCTCGTGGTGATGGACTCGGGTTGCACCGACCGGACTGCTGAAGTGGCTCGCGAGGCTGGTGCTCGGGTAGTGCATCGCACCGATGTGCTGCCCGAACTGGAGCCGTGGCCCGGCAAAGGGGAGGTTCTTTGGCGCTCGCTGGCGGCTACCTCCGGGGATCTGCTGGTATTTATCGACTCCGACCTGATCGACTTCGATTCCGGGTTCGTGGCGGCGCTGCTTGGGCCATTGCTGCTGCCCCATCGGCCGGGACACAGAGTCGAATTGGTCAAGGGTTTTTACCGGCGTCCGCTTCGGATCGAAAATGCCGAGGCGGGTACCGGCGGAGGACGGGTCACCGAGCTGCTGGCCCGGCCGCTACTCAATGCGCTGCGCCCTGAGCTGGCTGGAGTGGTGCAACCACTGGGCGGTGAGTACGCGGCGAATCGTGCGTTGCTGGAGTCGGTGTCCTTCGCCGCCGGCTATGGAGTGGAGATCGGGCTGCTACTCGACACCCACACCCACTACGGCCTCAACGCCGTGGCGCAGGTGAACCTCGGAGTGCGCAAACACCGCAACCGGTCGTTACTAGAGCTCGGCGTGATGTCCCGGCAGATTCTCGGCGCAGCGCTGCCCCGGTGCGGAGTGGCCGAGGTACCGGGTTCTGCCGGCATCACCCAGTTCATCCAGCTCGGCTCCCGCTTCATGCCGACCGAGAACGGGGTGCTGGTGGCTGAGCGGCCGCCGATGCGCGACGTCCTCGCCGCCCGCTCCGCCTGAAGAGCGACCAACCTGCCACGATCTCCGAACGTGGGCACGGTCCTGATCTACCTCATCGTCGCGGCGGTGGTGGCCGCAGTCGTCTTTTTGATCGCCTCGCTGGTGTTCGGTCGTGGCGAGGAGCTGCCTGCACTGCCGCCCGACGCTACCCCGACCTGGCTGCCAGCAGGACCGATCGTCGGCGACGACGTGCGCGCCATCCGGTTTTCCCTGGTGTTGCGGGGGTATCGGATGTCGGAGGTGGACTGGGCGCTGCAGCGCATCGCGGCCGAGCTCGACGCGCTGCGCGCCCGGGTGGCTGAGCTTGAGGGCCGGCAGTGAACCCAGCGCCAGGAACAGATGGTCGAATGCGCTGCCCGTGGGCGATCTCGGCGCCCGACTACTGCGTCTACCACGACGATGAGTGGGCAGTACCGGTACATGGCGAGGCGGCTCTGTTCGAGCGGCTGAGCTTGGAGGCGTTCCAGTCGGGTCTGTCCTGGCTGACGATCCTGCGCAAGCGCGACGCCTTCCGGCGCGCCTTCGCCGGCTTCCACCCCGCTACGGTCGCCGCGTTCACCGCCGACGACGTGGCGCGCCTACTCGCCGCCACAGCCATCGTCCGTAACCGAGCCAAGATCGAAGCGACGGTGCGCAATGCCCGTGCAGTCACCGAGCTGGGCGAGGATTTGGATGTCCTGCTGTGGTCCTTCGCGCCCGACCACGCCCGGCGCCTCGCGCCGCGCACCGTGGCTGATGTGCCGGCCCGGACCCGGGAATCCGAGGCGATGGCCAACACGCTGCGGCGCCGGGGCTTCACCTTCGTCGGTCCCGTCACCTGCCACGCGCTCATGCAGGCCACCGGCATGGTCGATGACCACCTAGTCGGCTGCTTCCGTCGCACGGCCAAGTGAGCTCCGGCACGGTGAACCGGCGGTCCCAAGTGGACAGTGTGATGGGTTCCCGCGCGAGATGATCGGTTGCTTTCCGGGCCTCAGAGCCGATAGGGGAGAATGCAGGGGGTCACCGGTGTCGCGTGGCCAGCTGCGGTGACGAAATACACGGAGGGAGCACGCTATGGCGGCCATGAAGCCCCGGACCGGCGACGGTCCCCTCGAGGTGACGAAGGAGGGGCGGGGCATCGTGATGCGCGTCCCACTCGAGGGCGGCGGGCGACTCGTCGTCGAGTTGTCGAAGGACGAGGCTGGCGAACTTGCCGAAGAACTGCGGGCCGTCGTGGAGTGACGGTCCGCGCACTACGTCCGTCGTTCTGTGGCCTCGGCTGACGCCAGGGCGCGCCGAGGCCTCGCCACGAACTGGTCCGGAGATGCCCGTGCAGGCGATACCCGATATCCCGACTCCGCTGGTTGAGGTCCGGGTACAGGCGTGGCGCGACCCGGGCGTTCCCGACGCCGTGCTGGTCGGCCAGCCGCCCTCACCGGCGAATGGACAGTTGATCTTAGGTCCTGGTGCGGACCAGCTCGGCGTGGACGAGCAATGGCTAGTCCGGTACCGGGTGACCGCCACCGCCGGTTCGGTGCAGGTCGTGCCATTGGCCACCGGACGACTCGATCACGGCTGGCTCGTCGGCACTGGACAGGGTAGCGCGGCGCACTGGCGGGCGGCCGGTGCAGCCGTGGCGCGAGCTGGCATGGAGCGACGGAACAGCGGTGTTGTGCAGGTCCACCTGCCACCCGGCACGACAGCGCCCCAGGCGGCGTCCCTGGCCCTGGGGTGCGTCGTGGGCTCGCACCGCTACCGCGTTGCCGGCTCGGCCGGCGGTCGTCGAATTGCCGGCTCGGCCGGCGGAGACCTGCCGTCAATGACCACGGTGGCGCTCATCGCACCGCCCGGTGAGGGGGCAGCGCCAGTTGCCGAGGCCGTCGCCAGGGCGCAGGTCCTCGGTCGGGCGACCGGGCTGGCCCGGGACCTCGCCAACACCCCAAGCGGCGATAAGGACCCCGCGTGGCTCGCCGACACCGCCGCCCGATTGGCGACTACCGTGCCCGGACTGCGGGCCACGGTGCGCGACGAGCGCTGGTTGGCCGAGCAGGGCTTCGGGGGAGTGCTGGCGGTCGGCGGCGGTTCGGCCCGGCCCCCGCGGTTGCTCGAACTGGCCTGGCATCCGCCCGACGGCACCCCAGCAGCGGAACACCTGGTGCTGGTGGGCAAGGGCATCACCTTCGACACCGGCGGAATCTCGATCAAGCCGGCTGACGGCATGCATCTGATGCGCACGGATATGTCCGGGGGAGCGGCGGTGATCGCGACGCTGCTAGCCGTGGGGCAGCTGAGGCTACCGCTGCGGGTGACGGGCCTGGTGCCCTGCGCGGAAAACCACGTGTCCGGGGCGGCGTACCGTCCGGGTGACGTGGTGCGGCAGGTGAACGGCACCACCACCGAGGTGACTAATACCGACGCAGAGGGTCGGCTGGTGCTCGCCGATGCGCTGGCGCACGCTGTGCGCACCCTGGAGCCCACCACGCTGGTAGATGTCGCGACACTGACCGGGGCGATGAAGGTGTCGCTGGGTTTACGCACCGGGGGTCTGTTCGCGACCGAGCGCAAGCTCGCCGAGCGTATCCAGGCCGCCGGCGAGGCTGCTGGTGAACTCTGGTGGCCGATGCCGTTGATCGACGATCACGCCGAGGGGCTGCAATCCGATATCGCTGATCTGCGGCAGTGCCCGCCAGGACCTGGTGGGGTCACGGCGGCGATGTTCCTGCGAGAGTTCACTGGCGGGCTACCCTGGGCGCACCTGGACATCGCAGGTCCGGCACGTGCCGAAGAGACCTACGACGAGGTCAACGCGGGCGGCACCGGATTCGCTACCCGGACCCTGATCGAATTGGCCTGCTCATTGACCGGCTAGGCTCCCCGCCGATGGCCACTCCACCAGCCGGGACCGGTCGGGTCGTGATCACGGGAGGCGCCGGCTTCGTCGGTCGTGCCGCCGTCGCCGCTTTTGCCTGCCGGGGTAACCCGGTCACCGTGGTTGACCGCGGTGCGCACCCCGACTCGGCGGTCCGCAGCGTCGTCGGTGACCTCACCGATCCAGGGTTGATCGCCGAGGCGTTGGACGGCGAGGATGTGGCCGGTGTGGTGCACCTGGCCGCCATCACCTCGGTGCTGCGCTCGGTCGAGCACCCGGTGGCGGTGTATCAGGCGAACGTGGCGGTGACCCAAAATCTGCTCGAGGGCTGCCGGCAGGCCGGCATCGAGCGGTTCATCATGGCGTCGACCAACGCGGTGGTCGGTGATGTTGGCTACGCCACGATGCACGAAGGGGCGCCACTGACTCCGCTGACGCCCTACGGCGCGACCAAGGCGGCGGCCGAGATGCTGTTGTGCGGCTATGCGGGTGCCTACCGAATGGCCGCCTGCGCGCTGCGCTTCACCAACATTTACGGTCCCGGGATGGGGCATAAGGACAGTTTTGTGCCGCGGATGATGCGCGCCGCGCTGGCCGGCCGGGGGGTACAGATTTACGGCGACGGGCTGCAGCGGCGCGACTTCGTGCACGTCGATGATGTCGTTACCGCAGTGCAATCAGCCTGGGACCGCCGCTTCACCGGTACCGCGATCGTCGGCTCCGGCCAGTCGGTGACGATGCTGGAGCTTCTCGACAGGGTGCGTACGGTAACCGGCTGCCCGCTGCCCGCCGAGCACGTCGCGGCCAAACCTGGCGAGATGCCCGCGGTGATCGTCGACATCAGCCGAGCGTGCGAGCAGTTGGGTTACCGGCCGTCGGTGTCGCTGGTGGACGGGCTGACCACGGTGTGGAACGACTTCATGGTCGCCACCGCAGCCACGGCAGGCGGACCGCAGCGGTGACCGGACTGCTAGCCCGACCGGAGACCGGCGCCTCAGACTCTGGTGCCCTCATGCTGGCCTCCCGGGCGCCGCGGTGGTTGCGCCTGCACTGGATGCTGCTGGTGGTCCTGGTAATCGGTGCCGGCTTACGCGTGCTCACCGTACTGGCGTACCAGCCCGCGATCCTCTACATCGACTCGTTCAGCTACCTGGATAACCTCCATGACCTGCGTCCCGACATGGTGCGTCCGATCGGCTATGACCTCATCCTGAAGCTCCTGCTGCCTTTCGGTGGCTTGCGTGCGGTCGCCGTCGTACAGCATCTGCTCGGGCTGGGCATCGCGGTGATGATCTACCAGTTGTTGCTGCGGCACGGGGCCCGGCGGTGGTTGGCTGCGCTGGCGACCGCCCCGGTGCTGCTCGACGCCTACCAGGTGCAGATCGAGCACAACATCATGCCTGACGTCTGGTTCCAGGCGCTGCTTGTGGTGCTGATCTGGGTGCTGACCTGGCACGGGTTACCCAGGCCCTGGCACGCTGCCAGCGCGGGTGTCCTGATCGGCTTCGCGGTCATCGTCCGGCTGGTCGGAATCACCATGCTGGTCCCAGCGGTGGCGTACCTGATCGTCGCCGGGTCACTGTGGGTCAGCCGGACCGGTTGGCGTCAGATCGGCTTGCGGGCAGCCGCGATGGCCGCCGGTTTCGCGATCCTGCTCACCGGTTACGCCGGTTATTACCGGATCACCACCGGTGTCTGGGGCATCAGCGGCGCCAGCAGCGGTGTCCTCTACGGCCGCGCCGCGGTCATCGCCGACTGCGAGCGATTTTCGCCTGGGACTCCGGAACGTGCCGTGTGCCCGGTGGAGCCCCCCGATCACCGCTTCGGTGTCGACTACTACGTGCACGATCCCGCGTCGCCGGCCATGACCGTTGTGTTGCCTCCTGGCGAGTCGATGGACGCAACCCAGGCCTCCTTTGCCCGCACGGTGTTCGCCAACCAGCCACTCGATCTCGCGGCGGTGATCCTGACGGATTTCGTGAAGGGTTTCCGCCCGGTTCGCGTCGACGACGTCAACGACGTGCCGGTGGAGCGGTGGTTCTTCCAGACGTCGTACCCGTATTTCGGAATGCAGGACAGAGTCGACGCTCGGGCCTTCCAGTTCGGCGGCGTGGCGATCGGGGTCAACCGGCCACTGGCTCAGCTGCTCCGGAGTTACCAGCTCACCGTCGGGTACACCCCGGGCCCGTTGCTCGCTCTGGGACTGCTGGCTGGGCTCCTCGGCGGGTTCGGGATCGGCAACGCCCGCCGGTCGGGGATCCGCGCCGCCAGTCTGCTGGTGTCCGGTCTCGGCGTCACAGTGCTGATGACAGCAGCGGCCTTCGAGTTCTCCTGGCGATACCAGCTGCCCGGATTGGTGTTGCTGCCGATCGCGGGGGCGTTGGGCGTCACCGCCTTCACCGGCCCGCTGCGCAGGCCGGGCCCACGGCGCAAGCTCAATCCGCCGATGCAGCCGTACCCCGACGCGGTGGATTCCGCGACCGTGCGCGAGTTCGCCAGGACCGAAGGCGAAGTGACATTCGCCCCGGTGGTGGTGATCATCGCCGCCTACAACGAGGAGAGCTGCATCGGCGCGGTGCTCGCTGCTGTTCCCCCGGTGAGCTGCGGTATGCCGGTGGACACCCTGGTGATCGTCGACGGGTGCACCGACGGCACCGCTGAGGTAGCCCGCCGGCACGGCGCACGAGTGTGCGCGCTGTCGAGGAACCGGGGCCAGGGTGCATCACTGCGGCTTGGTTACGCGCTGGCCCGGCGCGGCGGCGCACAATACGTCGTCACCACCGACGCCGACGGTCAATACGACATGGCCGAGCTGCCGCTGCTGCTGCAGCCGTTGATCGACGACGAGGCCGATTTCGTCACCGGCTCGCGGGCCCTGGGCCGGCGGGAGACCTCTGACCCGGTGCGGCACCTCGGCGTGCACGTGTTCGCAGCGCTGGCTAGCGCGCTGACTCGGCAGCGGCTCACGGACACATCGTTCGGCTTTCGCGCCATGAGAGCTGAGGTCACCGAGGCCGTCACGCTGGTGCAGGCTCAGTACCAGGCTTCCGAGCTGCTGCTCGGGGTGATCTCGCACGGCTACCGTGTGCTGGAGCAGCCCATGACGATGCTGGGCCGCACCGCGGGAAAGACGAAAAAAGGCAACAACTTGGTCTACGGGATGCGCTATGCCCGGGTGCTGGTCGGCAGCTGGTCTCGAGAGTCTCGGGCCCGGCGACGCCGGACAGCGTCGTCACAACCGAACACCAACCGATCCAGCAAAGCGAACTTGAGCACGAAGAGTGGCAGGTAACTGAGGCTGTAGACGATCGCGATGACGGCGGTGTGCACCACGTGGTCATGCAGGACGCCAGCGACCAGGCGATCAACGCCGGTGGTGAGGCCGGTTGCCACCAGGCCGCTGAAAGTGATCACCGCTAGGTATGGCAGCAGTTCGTGGCGCATCCCCACTGGGCCGGAGCGTCGCCACGTCCAAAACCGGTGGATGAAAAAATTGGGTATCGCCCCGGCCAGGAAAGCGGCCGCCCCGGACACCCCGGCGCCGGCCTGGACAACGCCGAAGAGCAGCACGAACGTCAGCTGGCTGCAGGCCGTAGAAACAACCGTCCCCGCAGCGAACCGGGTGAACACGCTTGCCAGTCGGGACTGGATGAGCTGCCGGAGCACGGGGCCATCCTCGCAGATGCCCCTGCCACGACTAGCCATCCCCGATATGGGGACATATCGGGGCTATGAAGAGAGAAGTTGTTGGTAGAGCGCGACGGTGCGGTCGGCGACTGCTGACCACGAGAACTCGGTGATGGCGCGCTTGCGGCCGGCGTGGCCCATCGCCGCGACGCGGTCCGGGTCGGCCAGGAGCTCGTTGATGTGCTGCGCCAGCCGCCGCTGGAACCCCTTCAGGTCCTGTTCGTCGTAGGGCACCAACAGGCCGGTGACGCCATGATCGACCACCTCTGGAATCCCGCCGACCGCGGAGGCCACCACTGCGGTACCGCAGGCCATCGCCTCAAGGTTGACGATTCCCAGCGGCTCGTATACCGACGGGCAGGCGAACACAGTGGCCGCCGACAACACCTGCCGGATGTCCTCGATGGGCAGCATATCCGGCACCCAGATCACTCCGGGCCGGGACGCAGCCAGCTCTGCCACGGCGGCGCGGGCTTCGGCTTCGATCTCCGAGGTATCTGCCGCGCCCGCACACAACAGCAACTGGGCGCCGCGGTCGATGTGATAGGCCGCCGCCAGGAGGTGCCCGACTCCCTTCTGTCGAGTGATCCTGCCCACGAAGGCGACGATCGGCCGCGCTGGGTCGGCTCCGAGTCGGCGAACCGCGTCGGTCTCCTGGACCGGACGGTAAAGATCGGCGTCGATCCCGTTACGCACCACGTTTACCCGCTCGGGGTGCACCGCGGGGTAGCAGTCCAACACGTCGGTACGCATGCCATCGCTGACCGCGATGATGGCGTCGGCGTGCTCGTAAGCGGTGCGTTCCACCCAAGAGGACACGCGGTAACCACCGCCGAGCTGCTCGGCCTTCCACGGCCTGCGGGGCTCCAACGAGTGCGCTGTGACCACGTGCGGCACGCTGTGCAGGGTTCGAGCCAGGTGGCCGGCCATGTTGGCATACCAGGTATGCGAGTGCACCAGATCCACGCCGCCCAGTGCGTCGGCCATCGCCAGGTCCACTGACAAGGTCTGCAGGGCCGGGTTCGCGTTGGCCAGCCCCGATGCGACGGAGTGGTTGTGCGCTTGCGGGCGGGGCGCGCCGAAACAGTGAACCTCGACCTCGCACCGCTCCCGCAGCTTGGGCACCAGCTGGCTGACGTGCACCCCGGCACCGCCGTACACCTCGGGCGGATATTCCCGGGTCAGTACTCCGATGCGCACGCTGTGTCACGCTAGCGTCTTCACGGGCTGAACCGGCAATCAGACCACGCCCAGTTGGCCAGCACTCAGACGCTGGCGCCATCTTGCCTAACCGGTGAACATTCGGTGACCGGAGGCGGTTCTCACGTAGCTGCGCGGTGCGACCGGGGCTAGGGTGACCAGTTGTGAAGGGACAGCCGCACGTGCTGGGCATCGTTCTCGCCGGCGGTGAGGGAAAGCGGTTGTGGCCGTTGACTGCGGATCGAGCAAAGCCAGCCGTACCGTTCGGTGGCAACTATCGGCTGATCGACTTCGTGCTGTCCAATCTAGTCAACGCCGGATACATCCGGATCTGCGTGCTCACCCAATACAAGTCGCATTCGTTGGATCGGCACATCACCACGGCATGGCGGCTGTCTTCCATGCTGGGGCAGTACATCACCCCGGTGCCCGCGCAGCAGCGGCTCGGTCCGCGGTGGTACACCGGCAGTGCGGATGCGATCTTCCAATCGCTCAATCTCGTCTACGACGAAGCGCCGGAGTACATCGTTGTCTTCGGTGCCGATCACGTGTACCGGATGGATCCGTCGCAGATGGTGGAGCAGCACATCGCCACCGGCGCGGGCGTGACCGTCGCCGGAATTCGGGTACCGCGGGAACATGCCAGCGCTTTCGGATGCATCGGCGCGGACGTCTACGGCCGGATCACCGAGTTCCTGGAAAAGCCGGTAACGCCACCGGGCACGCCGGACGACCCGGACATGGCCTTCGCGTCGATGGGTAACTACGTGTTCACCACCAAGTTGCTGGTCTCCGCGCTGCGCGCCGACGCCACCAACCAGGACTCCGATCACGACATGGGCGGCGACGTGATCCCCATGCTGGTGGACTGTGGCGAAGCGTCGGTTTATGACTTCGCCGACAACGTGGTGCCCGGCGCCACCGACCGTGACTGCGGGTACTGGCGCGATGTCGGCACGCTGGACTCCTACTACGACGCCCACATGGATCTTGTGTCGGTGCATCCGGTGTTCAACCTGTACAACCAGGCGTGGGCGATCCGCACCGCGATGCCCCCGTTGCCACCCGCGAAGTTCGTTCAGGGCGGCAGCGCCCAGGAGTCGATCGTGGGGGCGGGTTCGATCGTCTCTGCCGCCCACGTGAGCCACTCGGTACTGTCCGGTGACGTGGTCGTCGAGGCTGGCGCCCATGTCGAGGGCAGCGTGCTGATGCCCGGCGTGCGGGTCGGCAAGGGCGCCATCGTGCGCCGGGCAATCTTGGACAAGAACGTGGTGATTCCCGACGGCGCCCAGGTCGGGATGGATCACGACCTGGACCGGGAGCGCTACACAGTCAGCGGTGGCGGCGTCGTGGTGTTAGGCAAAGGAGCTCATGCGGAGTAAGCCGATCGGGTAGCGTGGTGCGGTGCGAAGGGTGCCCTGGTGGGCTGTGCTCTCATCGGCCTGCGCTCCGGCGCTTCTGGTTGGTGGTTGGGAACTTGCCGCAGCCCGCCAGCGGGGTGGTTTCGACCAGGTGCGACACACGATCAGTGAGCTGGCTGGCCGCGGCGCTACTGACCCGTGGATCATGACGACGGCCCTTGTCGGGGTGGGCGTGTGCCACGTGATCACGGCCGCTGGACTGGCGCCGGCGGCTATTGCGGGTCGCCTGCTGCTCGCCGCCGGGGGGGCTGCCACCGTAGCGCTGGCCGCGTTACCGCTACCGGTCATCGGGGATTCGCCAGCCCACGTCATAGCCGCGACGGTCACCTTCCCCGCACTGTCGCTGTGGCCCGTGCTGGCGGTGCGGCGCGGCATCACGCCCCGCCCCGCCGTCTGGCTGTCTGCCGCCGCGGGCCTGCTGGTCCTGCTCGGCTGGTTCGGGATCGACTACTTCGGCGGGGGTTCCCGGATCGGGTTGTCCGAACGCTTACTCGCCGCGGCCCAGGCACTGTGGCCGCTGGCGGCTGTGCTGCTGGCGCGCCGCTGAAGCCCCGCCGTCGAAACGCGAAAGTGTGGTCCAATTCGCTCATGACAGCCGCAAAGGAGCCGTCCCCCCAGCAGACGACCGGCTCACTCACTGAGGCGATCGTCGGCTACTACGACGAAACCTGGCTCGACTATCGAATACTGTGGCTCAACAAAGACAACCTGGCCGTGCACTTCGGCTACACCGATAACAGCACCCGCAGCCATACCGATGCACTGAAAAACATGAATCGGGTGCTGGCGGACCGGGTGCGGATACAGCCCGGCGAGCGCGTCCTGGATGCGGGCTGCGGGGTCGGCGGCAGTAGCCTGTGGCTGGCCACCGAGCGCGGCGCCGAGGTGGTCGGGATCACGTTGGCCGCCAGGCAAGCCGCGATGGCACGTGGTCACGCCCTGCGGCGAGGCGTGACCGACCGCGTCCAGTTCGAAGTGGCCGACTTCACCGCGACGCCCTTCCCGGATGCCGCTTTCGACGTCGTGTGGGCAGTAGAGAGCCTGTGCCACGCCCCCCGCAAGGCTGCCTTCTACCGGGAGGCTGCTCGGTTGCTGCGTCCCGGTGGACGGGTGGTTGTCGCCGACTTCGTCCGGGCCGCACGCCCGCTGGACTCGACCGGCGAGCGGCTGCTGCACGAATGGCTCGACGGCTGGGCCGTCCCGGACATCGACACTCCCGGCGAGCACCTGGAGCACCTTGCTGCCGCCGGGTTTGCCGAGCCTCGGCTCGATGACGTGACCGCGCACACCCGCCCCTCGCTACGCCGGTTGTATCGCATGGCTTATTGGACTTATCCGCTGGCCGTGCTCGGCCGCGTGACGGGAGTTCGATCGCAGGTCCAGCACGGCAATGTGATCGCCTCGATACGTCAATATCAAGCGCTTCGCCGCGATGCGTGGTTCTACAGCATCCTTTCGGCCACCAAACCCGCAGCGAGCCGTTGATCGGCGGCAGGTGCGGAACCGCGCGCTCCGAATGGCGAGCAGTGCGTGCTGCTACGTGCGCAGGGCAAGCAACAGACCGCCACCTATGGGAAGCATCAGCGGGATGAGTGTCTCGTCGTTGCGCACCATGGCGCCGATCTCGCGCAGGGCAGTGGAGGATGGGTCGCGATACACTCGATCGGTCACCCTGGCACTCCGCAAGGCGTTGTCGAACGCGATCACCCCGCCGGGGCGTAGCAACCGCACGCCGGCGTCCAGATAGCGTGGGTACTCGGGCTCGGCGGCGTCGACGAAGACCAGGTCGTAGCCGCCGTCGGTGAGCCGGGGCAGCACGTCGAGGGCCTGTCCCATGATCAGGCGATAGCGCGACGGCGGGAACCCGGCCTCAGCGAACGTCTGTCGGGCGGCGCGTTGGTGTTCGGGTTCGACGTCGATGGAGGTGAGCACCCCGTCGGGGGTCATTCCCCGCAGTAGCCACAGTCCGCTGATGCCCGCGCCGGTACCAACTTCGACCACGGCGCGAGCGGCGAGCGCGCTGGCCAGAAACCGCAGCGCGGCACCGCCGGCCGACCCGACCGGAGTGCACCCCAACTCCTGGGCGCGCTCGCGGGCCGCGGCCAGTGACGCGTCCTCGGTGACGAAGCTTTCCAGGTACTCGCGCACGGCGCTGCCGGACAGGGCAGGCGGTCCGCCTGGGCTGACGGTCGACCTCACGCTGCGCAGCGTAGCGCCGCGGTGTGCTCCATCTGAGGGACGCCGCGCCGGATCAGCGGAAGACCCGGTCGAAGCAGCCTCGTCTAGGCCGGGCTACTCTTAAGATCTTCTTACCCGCCCCTTACCTAGGGCACACACTAGCCCCCCATCATAGGAGCGGGATTCATTGCGGATCGGTTTGCCGGTTTCTCTGCCCGGACATCCGCAAGGGAGCCTTGGAAACATTGGCCGCCATCTCCGCGTTGCACTACCCGTGCGTGCCTGTGACCGGCGTCCTGTCGTCAACCCGGAGGTGTGAGACCCAGCCAATGGCTACCCCGACTCGCTTTCACGGTCCTGCTGCTCCTGTGCAGGCGATCTCCCTCGTCCGGGCGCAGGACGAGGCAACTCGAGCAGCCGAGGCATGGGTACCGCCCTCATGGGATCAAATTGTGCGGGAGCACGCCGATCGGGTCTACCGATTGGCCTACCGCCTGTCCGGCAATCCGCACGACGCCGAGGACCTCACCCAGGAAACGTTCATCCGGGTGTTCCGCAGCCTGGGGTCCTACAAGCCCGGCACGTTCGAGGGATGGCTGCACCGGATCACGACCAACCTGTTTCTGGACATGGTGCGTCGACGCGCCCGGCTGCGGATGGAGGGACTGCCTGAGGACACCGATCGGATCATCGGCGGTGGGCCGAGTCCTGAGCAGGTCTACGTTGCGACCCACCTCGATCCGGATCTGCAGCAGGCATTGGACGACCTCGCACCCGAATTCCGAGCAGCTGTCGTACTCTGTGACGTAGAGGGTCTGTCTTACGAGGAGATTGGCGCCACGCTCGGGGTGAAGCTCGGGACGGTTCGCAGCCGGATCCACCGCGGCAGGCAGGCGCTCAAGGCGGCGCTCGAAAAGCGACGCACCGACGCTGAGTAAGGAGGCTGGATGACGGACCTGCGCGGCCGCAGCTTCTCGGACTTGGTGGCGAGCCTCAACGCAGGACAGCACCTGGCAGTCGACGCCGTGGTGGCGTTCGCCGACGGAGAGCTAGGCTCGGTTGCTCGTGACCGTGCCGCCGCCCACCTCACCATGTGCCAGTCCTGTGCCGCGGAGGTCTCTGCCCAACATCAGGCCCGCAGTGTGGTCCGTTCGGCGCAGTGTCCACCCGTCCCGGCCGACTTGCTCGCCGCGCTGCGCGCGATTCCGCAGACCGCAGACCTGCCCACCGCGCCGGCCGGGCTGGCGGTGACGGCCGAGGGCGCCATTGTCGAGCTCGCTGATCCGAGCTTGGCTCCCGGGCCGCTGAGTGCGAGTCCGCGGTGGGGGGACGGACCGTCGGTACTCGGTCGTTGGATCGGGCGATAACCGCGCTACGCACATTTCACCAGGGCGCGGGAAGACTGGCTGATCGCTAGTGCCCGCCTGACCCAGGAGACCATGGCCACGTCGCAGGATCACGACGCCTACCGGCCCTCCACGACGGAAGGGCATCCGGGGCCGCCTCCGTTCGTCTCGAGACCGGCGCCGCGACCCGCGGTCGAGCCGGCCGCGGCGGAGTTGTTCGGCCGACCCTCTGGAGTGATCGGAGCGTTTGCCGATCAGCCCGTTGGGGCCATTCGTCAATGGGCCGCCGCGCCGCCGACCCCGGAGGCGTTGGTGGCCGCGTTCGGTCGGCCGTCGCAGTCCGATGAGCGGCTGCAACGGCCGCCAGGGCGCAACGGAGCGCGACCCTCGACAGGGTTGACGGGCGGAGATGACTTCTGGCCGCAAGGAGCCGGACGTGACCCGTGGCGTGATCCCTGGGCGGCAGCCGTGCTCGGTGACCCCGCGGTGGCACACCGTGATGTCAACGCCAACGAACCGCCGCGGCCAGGCGCCCGGCTCAGCGTGGCGGAGGTGCTATTCGGTCGTCGATTGAGCAACCAAGCGGTTGCTGCGCTGGCGACGGTGGCATTGCTGATCGGTGGAGTCGGCGGACTGGTGGGCCGGCTCACCGCCGAAGGCGGCACCCTACTCAACGATCCCGGTATCACGCTGGCTCAGGTTCAGCCGTCGATCGATCGACCGGCCGGCTCGGTGGCTGCGGTAGCCGGTCGGGTTCTGCCCGCGGTGGTGTCCTTGGAGTTCCGGGTCGGCGATCAGGGCGGCTTCGGCTCGGGTGTAGTGATCGACGGCCACGGATACCTGCTGACGAACAATCACGTGGTAGCCCCCGCCGCGGACATCCCGCACGCCACCCTGGAAGCGGTGTTCAGTGACGGCACCCGACTGCCGGCGCGGATCGTGGGCCGGGATCCCAAGACCGACCTCGCTGTGGTCAAGGTGGAGGCCGCCAACCCGACGGTGGCACAGCTCGGCCGTTCATCGACTCTGAAGCCGGGCGACCCGGTCATTGCTATCGGCTCGCCACTCGGTCTGGCCGGCACGGTGACCAGCGGCATCGTCAGCGCGATGGACCGGCCAGTGCGGCTGGAGGCTGATGGAGGTAATGGCAACGCGGTGATCGACGCGATCCAGACCGACGCGGCGATCAATCCGGGTAACTCCGGTGGGGCGTTGGTGGACGGCGCGGGTGCGGTGGTGGGCATCAACACCGCGATCCGCACGCTAGGCGCCGTCGAAGGCGGGGGATCCATCGGGCTCGGCTTCGCTATCCCGATCGATACGGCCAGAACGATCGCGCAAGAGCTGATCCGCACCGGGCATTACCAGCACGCCGATCTCGGCGTCAACGCCGCGTCGGTGACTGACGGCAAGTCCGACGGTGCCCGAGTGCAGAACGTTCAGCAGGGCAGCGCCGCCGCCGAGGCCGGCATCCTGGAAAACGATGTGATCACCAAGGTCGGCAACCGGACCATCGGCACCGCCGACGCGCTGACGGTCGCTGTTCGCGAGCGGGGCATCGGCGAACGGGTGCCGATCTCGCTGGTTCGCGACGGGCGACCGCTAGTGGTCACCGTCACGCTGAAATCTGACTGATCGAGCGGGGCGTAGCCTTCCCGACTTGTGAGGCTGCGGGACCTTGTCTATGTCGTCTACGAGCGCCGGCTGGCCCGTCGGTTGCGCGGCGCCGACCGCCCCCGTCATGTCGCGGTGATCATGGACGGTAATCGACGCTGGGCCAAGGAGGCCGGGTTTGCCGACGTCAGTGACGGTCACCGGGTCGGGGCCGCCAAGCTGGTCGAGCTGCTCGGCTGGTGCCAGGACAGCGGCGTTGAGATCGCGACGTTCTGGCTGCTGTCTCCGGATAACCTGCGTAACCGGCCGCCGGATCAGGTAGAGCTCCTGCTGGAGATCATCGCTGATGTCGTCGACGAGCTGTGCGCACCGGACACGCCGTGGCGGGTACGGGTCGTCGGTGCACTGGATCTGCTGCCGCCCGAGATGGCGCAGCGGTTGACCAGCGCCGCGGCTAGGACCCGCGAACGTCCCGGGTTGGCGGTCAATGTCGCGGTGGGTTACGGCGGTCGCCAGGAGATCGCGGACGCGTTGCGCAAACTGTTGCTCAAGCACGCGGAAGCCGGGACGACCATGGAGGAGCTTGCCGAGGTGCTCGACGTCGAGCAGATCGCCGAGCACCTGTACACCTCTGGCCAGCCCGACCCCGATCTGGTCATCCGCACCTCGGGGGAGCAGCGGCTGTCCGGTTTCCTGCTCTGGCAGTCAGCGCATTCGGAGTTCTGGTTCTGCGACGCTTACTGGCCAGCCTTCCGAAGGGTGGACTTTTTGCGTGCACTGCGCGACTACGCCGCCCGGCACCGCCGGTTCGGGTCGTAGACCCGTGAGTGGCGATGCGAGCTATCACTCGCATCGCCACTCACGGGATACTCCTATCATGAACCTGGTCCGCGAGTATCTGCTGCTGGGCCTGCGGTTCGACCGCCTCATCGAGGGTTTCGTCGATGCTTACACCGGCGACCCGGCGCTGCGGCGCGAGGTGGACAACGAACCCCGGCCGGATCCGGCGGTGCTGGGCCGTCGGGCGGCCCAACTGAGGGCGGAGCTTCCCAACACGGGACTAGCCGAGGCGCGAGCTCGTTTCCTGGCTGCCCACCTGACCGCCTTGGAATGCAGCGGCCGGGTGCTGGCCGGACAGCATGTCGGCTTCGTGGCGGAGGTGGCGGCATACTTCGACGTCGTCATCACACCGGGGGATCCCGACGTCTACCGTCAAGCGCATGCCGACATCGACCGGCTCCTGCCCGGCGCCGATCCACTGGTCGATCGGTTGGCCGCCCACCGGGCTCGCGATGAGATCGCGCCGCAGCGTCTGGAACCTGCGGTGGAGGCGCTGTCCAGCGCGCTGCGGGATAGGGTCCGGGCAACCTTTGGGTTGCCCCCGCAGGAGACCGTGCGCTACGAGGTGGTCACCGATAAGCCGTGGAGCGGGTTCAACTATTACCTCGGCGATTTCTGCTCACGGGTAGCGATCAACGCGGATCTCAAGCACCGGATGGCTAACCTGCCGCACCTGGTCGCGCACGAAGCTTATCCGGGCCATCACACCGAACACTGCCGCAAGGAGGCTGGCCTGGTGCGCACGGAGCACCATGAAGAACAGACGATCTTCCTGGTGAATACCCCGCAGTGTCTGATGGCTGAGGGACTGGCTGATCTCGGTCTGGCCGCCGCGGTCGGTCCCGGGTGGGGGCCATGGGCTGGCGAGATTCTGGGTGATCTCGGTTTGCGGATGGACGGAGAGGTCGCTGAACGGCTGGAGACGGCCGCAGCGGGTCTGCTCGGCGTCCGCCAGGACGCTGCGCTGATGCTGCACGATCAGCGTGCCGATCCGGCGGCCGTGTCGGCCTACGTGCAACGATGGTTGATGGTGCCCGAACCGCGGGCCAGGCAGATATTGCGATTTCTCGGCGACCCGCTGTGGCGTGCCTACACGACCACTTACGTCGAGGGTTACCGGCTGCTGTGCACGTGGCTTGCAGACCGGCCGCCCGCGCAACCGCTAGGCCAGCGCTATCTGCGGTTACTCGACGAGCCGCTCATCCCGTCGGTGATTCGCGCCGAACTGGCCGGTTCCTGAGTGGCGTATTCCCAGGACGGCCACACACCGGTACCGTGCGGTAGCAGCGGGATGTGCTCGACGCGTCTCGCCACGGGAGGCCCTGATCGTGGCTTTTGTCGATCGGGCGGGTAATCCGCCCACGGCGAGCACGGGAGGGTCGGCACCCGGCCCTCGTGGTCGGTCCCACTGAGTCCGACCGGGCGCAGCGGGAGACGATCAACAGAGGCCGGCCGGCCCACCGAGTAGCGGGCGCGGTGCCGCGCACGCCAGGGAGCTGCCGTGATCGCTTCTCGCTCGCCACACTCCACCGTCCCAGGTTCGCGCACTTACGTGCTGGATACCTCAGTACTGCTATCCGACCCGTGGGCGCTCAGCCGATTCGACGAGCACGAGGTGGTGCTGCCACTTGTGGTCATCGGAGAGCTGGAGGGCAAGCGGCATCACGCGGAATTGGGCTGGTTCGCTCGAGAGGCGTTGCGCCTGCTCGACGATCTGCGGCGAGCCCATGGCCGGTTGGATGCGCCGGTTCCGATCGGCGAGCTGGGGGGCACTCTGCGGGTTGAGCTGAATCACAGTGACCCGACGGTGCTGCCTGCTGGGTTCCGTACCGACACCAACGACTCTCGAATCTTGGCCTGCGCGCTGAACCTCCTCGCCGATGGACGCAACGTCACGTTGGTGACCAAGGACATGCCGTTGCGGGTCAGGGCGGGTGCGGTCGGGTTGGCCGCAGATGAGTACCACGCGCAGGACGTGGTGCCGTCGGGGTGGACCGGGATGAACGACGTCGAAGTGAGTTCTTCCGTGCTGGAACAGCTCTACAAGGAGGGGATCGCCGATCTCAATGAGCATCCGGAGGTCGCTGGTCTGCCCTGCAATACCGGCTTGCGGCTGCTCGCCGGGACGGCCACCGCACTAGGTCGGATCACCGGGGACAAACGCGCCCGGCTGGTCCGCGGGGACCGGGAGGCGTTCGGACTGCGCGGCCGCTCGGCTGAGCAGCGGGTTGCGCTCGAACTGCTGCTCGACCCCGGGATAGGGATCGTGTCACTCGGTGGTCGGGCCGGGACGGGCAAGTCGGCGCTCGCGCTGTGCGCCGGCCTCGAAGCCGTGCTGGAGCGCGGGGCGCACCGTCGGGTCATCGTCTTTCGGCCGCTGTACGCCGTGGGTGGCCAAGAGCTGGGCTATCTGCCGGGCAGCGAGAACGAGAAGATGCAACCCTGGGCACAGGCGGTATTCGACACCCTGGGGGCGATCGCCTCGCCGGACGTCATTGACGAGGTGATCGACCGCGGGATGCTCGAGGTGATGCCGTTGACCCACATCCGCGGCCGATCGCTGCACGACAGCTTCGTGATCGTCGATGAGGCGCAGTCCCTGGAACGTAATGTGCTGCTCACAGTGCTGTCCCGGTTGGGAACGGGTTCTCGGGTCGTGCTTACCCACGATGTCGCGCAGCGGGACAACCTGCGGGTGGGCCGGCACGACGGGGTGGCCGCGGTAATCGAAAAGCTCAAGGGGCATCCGCTGTTCGCCCACGTCACCCTCACCCGCTCGGAGCGCTCGCCGATCGCAGCGCTGGTCACCGAGATGCTGGAGGAGTACGCGCACTGACTAGTTGGCCGCTCCCCACGAACTACCAACCCGCATGCGGGACACCTTGAAGAGCGGCCAACCTGTTATTCCTCGCCGGTTTGCAAGACTCCTCGGACGCCACCAGGGCAACGCCCGGAAAGGGGTCGGAGAACACGTCGAGGGCTTCGAGTACCTGCTGCACACAGCGAGCCGTCTGCTCGAAGGACCTCTGCAGCCGATGCACCGTGCTAAGCCGGCGTATCGTCGAGGCATCGCTGTGGCGGTCGGCCAACTCGCGCAGGGAGGTCAGCGCGCTGTCCAGGCGGGGCAAGGCTTCGCTGACTGTGCCGATGGAGCCAGCGACCGGTGGCCGACCCTCCCGGCCACCAGCGCCCGCGCATGTCCGGAGGATCTCTTCGATACCGTTTCGCGCCTCATCGAGGCGCAGCGCAAGGCGGTGCAGCTCAGTCGGAGCGCGCAGCGTCATACCATCCGCTGCGTCGCGGACCGCTCGTCGAGCGCCTGTGAGCATCAGCTCGCAGATGTGCCGCCAGTCGTCGTAGTACCCGCGGACGAGGAAGATCCTGGCGAGTCGTGCGCCCAGCGCCCAGCCGAGCTGGCCCGACCCGACGGAGAAAGCCTGCTCGACGGCGCCTGCCACGGCCGGCCATTCGACCTTGAACCAACCGCACGGATCGGCGATGACAGCTTTCAGTATCGCCTCGTCCGGTCGCCACCAGGTCCCGGCTTGACAAGTCTGGGCGACGGTGGAACTGGTCAGGTGTCGGGCGGCCCCTTCGGCTAGTGCCAGCCAACCGCCGAACGCTCGATCCAGCGCAGTGCGTCGGTCAGCTTCCGTCTCCTGGGCGAAGGCTACTTCCCGGGCGTACGCGCGCAGCAGGTTATCGAAGCGGTAACGCAACTGTCCCGAAGCGCCGTTCCCGGCCACGTCGAGCAGATGCATATCAACCAGGCTGTCCACCAGCTCTTCGGCCCGCCACTGCGACACGTCGAGCATGGCCGCGGCCGCCCAGGGAGCGAAATCGCGGACCTCGAGCAGTCCGAGGAGCCGGAAGGCGCGCTGAGCCATCACGTCCAGGCTCTGGTAGCTCAGCGCGAGGCTGGCCCGCACGTCCAGATCTCCGAGCCGCAGCTTGTCCAGACGGTGCTGCTCGTCGGTCAGATCAGCCTGGAAGCGGGACAGCGGCCAGTGCCGTCGACTAGCCAGCCGCGCTCCCGCGATTCGCAGCGCCAACGGCAGAAAACCGCACAGCCGTACGATCTCCGTCGCCGCCGCGGGTTCCGCCGCGACCCGCCGTGGCCCGGCAAGTCGGGCCAGCAACTCCACAGCCTGGTCCGCTTCGAAGACGTCCAGGTCGACCAGCCGGGCGCCGGTCAGCCCGGCCAACCGGGTTCGGCTAGTGATCAACACCGCGCATCCGGGGGTGCCCGGCAGCAGCGGTCGCAGCTGAGCTTCGCACTGCGCATTGTCCAGCACGATGAGCAGCCGCCGGTCGGAGAGTCGGCTGCGATACAACGCGGCACGTTCCTCGGCATCGTCGGGAATCGCCGTCTGGTCCACCCCGAGCGAGCGCAAGAACCGGGCCAGCACGTCCGCCGGTGTGAGCGGGCGCGCCTGCGCTCGGAGGTCCACGAACAGCTGCCCGTCGGGGTACTGGACGCGCAGCCGATGCGCGGCACGCACGGCCAGCGTGGTCTTACCCACCCCAGCCTGCCCGGTGATCGCGACAAGCACCGTTGCGACCCGATCTGCCGCGGCGGCCAAATGCGCGACGGTGGCGAGCTGTGCCCGACGCCCGGTGAAATCGGTAATGTCGGCGGGCAGCTGCGCCGGCGTGATCAAGGGGGTTGTCGGAGATTCCAGCATCGGGTCGCCGGTCAGGATGGCGCGTTCCAGCCGCTGCAGGTCGTTACCGGGCTCCAACCCGAGCTGCTCGACGAGGGCGCTTCGGGTCCGGTGGTAGACCTCCAGCGCCTCAGCCTGCCGGCCGGCCTGGTACAGCGCGGTCATCAACAACCCCTGCAGCTGTTCCCGCATCGGGTGCCGGGCGGCCAGCTCGACGAGTTCGGGGATGATCGCAGTGGCACGTCCGCAAGCCAGCTCCGCGCAATACAACTGGGCGAGGCCGGCAAGCCGGCGCTCGGTCAGCCGATCGGCCTCGGCGCGTAACAGGGGTAGGTCAGTGATATCGCTGAACGGGTCCCCGCGCCACAACCGCAGCGCCGCGCGCAGCACCCCGACAGCACGCGCCGGTTCTGCGATGTCGGTGCTATCGGCCAACGCGGTCTCGAATCGCTCGGCGTCGAGCTCACCAGGGTCCACTCGCAGCATGTAGCCACCATTGTCGAAGTGGATCCGCCCCGGATCGCCCAGCAGCCGGCGCAGCCGATGGACGTGCAACTGCAGCTTCTTGGCCGCGCGCGGGTCTCGCTCACCTGCCCACAGGGCATCAACCAGGAGGTCAACAGGGACCGGCGTGTTCGCCCGGGTGAGTAGGACGCCGAGCAGCATCCGGGGCATCGGCGCAGAAAGTTGCACCGGCCGCTCTCCCTGGCGGGCCCGCAGCGGGCCGAGAACCTCGAAGTCCATCCGCCACCCCGCTCCGCCGCCGCTGTGCCCGTCAGATTGGCACCGAGTGTAGCGACATGCTGCCGCTTCGTAACCGAACGTTCGCTCGATCGGTGTGTTAGCCCGGGTGAGCGCTCACATCAGGCTCCGGCCGGTCACCTACGGGGCCTGTGGTGCATACGTGGGTGAACCGCAGTAAGCGGCTGGAAAGCGGACGGAAAGCGGCAGAACCTACGGTTGTGCTCGCAACGCAACACGGATCCCGGGTGGACGGTCGGAGCGGGGGACCGGGGATTCCCACGAGTCGAGTAAGAGAGGGGCTTTCTTGATGTCTTGGACCTCCGCACGGGCAGCTGGCTCAATTCTAGCTGCCGCCGCGGTCACACTCGCGTTCGCCGCGCCGGCAAGCGCCGATGCGCCCACACCACCGCAAAAAAGTCCTGGCGTGGGAGCGGCCACCACCGTGGCCTGCGGCCTGAGCTACCCCGCCAAGGACAACAATGGCTGGGCGAACTTCCCGGCCAATACTGTGACCTTGCGCAGTGGCCCAAGCAGGTCCTGCATCCAAACCGGCCAGGGGGAGTACGACCAGCGCGCCCAGTACCTCTGCTACACCCCAGGAGACGGTGGCACCTGGACCGAAGTACGCAATATCTCCACGGGAGAGCAGGGCTGGGTTCGGGACGACCAGCTGGCCGGCTACGGCAGCAACGTGCCTTGTGAGACGAGCCCACCGCCGGCGTCTGTCAGAGGGTGACGATGTGGGAGTTATCCGCACGCTCGGATAGCGCTGGGCAGCTCAGCGACGTATCAGCAATTCCTGACTTCCCGTGTTCTGGGGCAGGCCGCAGTAACCGCGGACACATTACTGCGGTCTGTTTCCAGAACGCGGCGAAAGAGCCATGCCCAGCACGTCGAGGGCATTGGTGAGCTGCTCGGCGGTGATGGTGCCGTCGTCGACGTGCCCACGTGCGCGCACCATATCGGCGATGCTGCGCTGCTCGAGTAGCGCTTGCTTGGCGATGGCGGCCGTTTCCTCGTAGCCCAGGTAGCGGTTGAGTGAGGTTGCGATCGCGGGGGAGGACTCGGCGTAGTCGCGGCAGCGCTGCACGTCGGGTTGCGCGCCTTCGACGACCTTGTCGGCGAGCAACCGGGCGGCTGCGGCGAGCAGCCGGGCCGACTCGAGCACGTTGCGTGCCATCACTGGCATCATCACGTTGAGCTGCAGGTTGCCCTGCGAGCCGCAGAAGGCCACGCACGCGTCGTTGCCGATCACCTGTGCGGCGACCATCATCGTCGCCTCGCAGATCACCGGGTTGACCTTGCCGGGCATGATCGAGGAGCCGGGTTGCAGATCGGGTAGCCGCAGCTCGGCCAACCCGGTGCGGGGCCCCGAGCCCAGCCATCGGATGTCGTTTGCGATCTTGAAAAGCGACACGGCAACGGTGCGCAACGCACCGGAGCACTCCACCAGGCCGTCCCGGGCGGCCTGCGCCTCGATGTGGTCGCGGGCCTCGGTGAGCACGTCGAGGCCGGTGGCGTGGCGTAATTGCTCGACGACGGCGGCGGCGAAACCCACCGGGGCGTTGAGCCCGGTACCCACCGCGGTACCCCCGATGGGCAGCTCGCCCAGCCGGGGCAGGCAGCTTGCCAGCCGCTCGACGCCGTAGCGGGCCTGCGCTGCCCAACCGCCCGCCTCCTGGCCGAGCGTGATTGGTACCGCGTCCATCAGGTGGGTGCGACCCGCGGTGACCACTTCGGCCCAGTCGTTGGACTTCCGGGTCAGCGCCGAGGCCAGGTGCACCAGCGCGGGCATCACCTCGTGTGCGACGGCCTCGGTGGCGGCGAGGTGGATGGTGGTCGGGAACACGTCATTGGACGACTGTGACGCATTGACGTGGTCATTTGGATGCACGTCGCAGCCAGCGGTCCGGCCGGCCAGGGTGGCGATCACCTCATTGGCGTTCATGTTCGAGCTGGTGCCCGAGCCGGTCTGGAACACGTCGACAGGGAACTGCGCGTCATGCTGGCCGGCCGCCACCTCATCGGCGGCCGACGCGATCGTCTCAGCAAGCGCCGAGTCGAGCGCCCCCAGTTTGGCGTTCACCCGTGCGCAGGCGGCCTTGACCAAGCCCAGGGCGCGGATCTGGGAGCGTTCCAGGCCGCGCCCGGAAATCGGAAAGTTCTCCACGGCGCGCTGTGTCTGCGCGCGGTAGAGGGCGTCGACCGGAACCGCGACCTCCCCCATGGTGTCGCGTTCAATCCGGTACTCCTGCGTCATGCGAGCGGTAGCTGATCGAAGTCCACCGAGGCGTACTTGCGCAACTTGGTGAGCTGGTGGAAGCTGTCGATCATCCGGACCGTGCCGGACTTGGAGCGCATCACGATGGACTGCGTGCGGCATCCGCCGGCGTGATAGGTCACCCCGCGCAGCAGTTCCCCGTCGGTGATCCCGGTCGCGCAGAAGAACACGTTGTCACCGCGGACCAGTTCCTCGGTGCTGAGGATCCGGTCCAGGTCGTGCCCGGCGTCCAGCGCGGCACGGCGCTCGGCATCGTCGCGGGGCCACAGCCGGCCTTGGATCGCTCCTCCCATGCAGCGCAGCGCGGCCGCGGTGATGATTCCCTCCGGGGTGCCGCCGATGCCGATCAGCAGGTCCACTCCGGTGCCCGGGCGGGCCGCAGCGATCGCGCCGGCCACATCACCATCGGTGATGAAAGTGATCCGGGCGCCGGCCTCGCGGACCTGGCGCACCAGCTCATCGTGCCGCGGACGCTCCAGGATGCACACCGTGACGTCCGAGATGTCGAGCTGCTTCGCCTTGGCGACCCGCTTGATGTTCTCCGCCACCGGAGCGGAGATATCGATGACCTCGGCCGCTTCCGGTCCGGTGGCGATCTTCTCCATGTAGAAGACCGCCGAGGGATCGAACATCGTGCCCCGCTCAGACACCGCGAGCACCGCCAGCGCGTTGGGCATGCCCTTGCTCATCAGCGTGGTGCCGTCAATCGGATCGACCGCGACATCACATTCCGGACCCTGGCCGTTGCCAACCTCCTCGCCGTTGTACAGCATCGGCGCTTCGTCTTTCTCCCCTTCACCGATCACCACCACGCCGCGCATCGACACCGAACCGACCAACTTGCGCATGGCGTCCACCGCCGCGCCGTCTCCACCGTTCTTGTCACCACGGCCGACCCAGCGCCCGGCGGCCATCGCCGCGGCTTCGGTGACCCGCACCAGCTCCATGGCAAGGTTGCGGTCGGGCTCCTCGTGCTTCGGATCCTGCCGCGGAGTCGACAAAGTACTCATAAGCCCTCCCGAATGCCCGGCGCGTCAATATGATTGTGAGCCTCAAGATTGGCAACCCCACAATCCTCCCAGATCCTCACTTTGTGAGCGGTTGCGCACCAGGCTGCTGTTCGCGAGTGGCGATCACCGACTCGATGCGTTCCCGGGCGCCGGCGAGGTGCCGCTCGCACACCGCGGCGAGCTGCTCGCCGCGCTCCCACAGGGCCAGCGAGTCCTCCAGGCTCAGGCCACCGGCTTCCAGCCTGCGCACCACCTCGGCAAGCTCGTCCCTGGCGGCCTCGTAGCCCAGCGTCGCCGGGTCTTGGGTGGCCCGGTCGTCGTCAGTCACCGGTCACCACCGCATGCAGGGCTCCATCTGATAGCCGCACCCGCAGTTCGGTGCCCTCGGGGGCGTCAGCTACCGATCGAAGTACTGTTACCTCGGCGGCCGAGTTCATCCGCAGGACCACGGCATATCCGCGGGCGAGGGTGGCTGCCGGTCCGAGGGTCGTCAAGCGTGCCGAGGTGTGCTCTAACCCTTGTTGCGCCGCTCGCAGACCGCCGAGCATGGCCCGGTCGGCGCGAGCCCGCAGGTCAAGCACCATCTGGCCGCGTTCCTGCAGCAGACGGCTTGGATCGGCCACCACTGGGCGACTTCGCAGTGCATCGAGCAGCCGCCGTTCCCGGTCGACCCAACCGTGCAGGGCGCGGTGGCAGCGATTGCGCAGCTGATGCAGCGCGGCGGTCTCCTCTGCGACGTCGGGCACCACGCACTTGCCCGCATCGGTCGGAGTCGAGCAGCGCTTGTCCGCGACGTGATCTACCAGCGGAGTGTCCGGCTCGTGCCCGATCGCCGACACCACTGGGGTGAGGCATCGCGATACCGCTCGGCACAGCGCCTCGTCGGAGAACGGCAACAGGTCCTCCACGCTGCCGCCACCCCGGGCCAGCACGATGACGTCCACCGCGGGGTCAGCGTCGAGCACGGTGAGTGCCTCGATGATCTGACCCACAGCCAGCGGGCCCTGCACTGCCACGTTCTGTACCCGAAACCGCACTGCGGGCCAGCGGGCGGTGGCGTTGCTGAGCACATCGCGTTCGGCGGCACTGGCCCGACCGGTGACCAGCCCGACGCAGCCGGGTAGCAACGGCAGCCGGCGCTTGCGTCGGAGATCGAACAGGCCTTCGGCGTCCAGGAGTCGTCGGAGGCGTTCGATGCGTGCCAGCAGCTCGCCGATGCCGACTGCGCGGATCTCATCGACGCGCAGGCTCAGCGTGCCGCGGCTGAGGTGCAATGACGGCTTGCCGTGCACGACGACCCGGCAGCCATCCGCCAGCGGCGGTTGCCGGTCGCGCACGAGCCCGACCGCGCAAGTCAGAGTCACAGATACGTCGGCAACCGGATCGCGCAGCGTGAGAAATGCGGTACCGGTGCCCGGCTTGGCGCTGACTTGGGTGATCTGTCCCTCAACCCAGACTGCGCCCAACCGATCAATCCACCCCGCGATTTTGCGAGCCACGGTGCGGACCGGCCACGGTGCCTCCGCTGTGGTGGCCGGTCCAGTCGCCTCGGCAGATTCGGTCACTGAGGTTTCGGTCACTGTGATTCTGCTAGTTGGGAACGGACGGTGGCGATCCGGTTCGATAACAGGGTGACGAATGCGGGACGGTCCTGGTGCAGGCGTTCGTACTCGAGCATTTCCACGAGCTGGGGCAGTGACAGCTGCCGCAGCTTGCCGCGCAGCTGGGCTAACGACAGTTCGTCGTAGCCAGTCAACGCCGACGGAGTCGGGCTGGCGTCGGGTCTCGCGGTGGTCGTAGTTGAGCGCGGAGGCGTCAGGGCACGGGCTACGTCGGCTTCGTCGATCTCGCCGGATTCCCTAGCCATTGGGTTGCTGCCCGGAGCGGGTACCACCGCAGAGTCGGCGTCAGGATGTGGGAGCTTGTCGTCTTCGTCGAACGTGGCCCACGATGGGGTGTCCTCGATCGGACGCAACAGCGAAAACACCTCGTCGCCCTTGATCGCCAGTTCGGTAACCCGTTGCTGCACCCGCATTCCGGCCTGCACGGCACGGCTGGCGGCCGTCACGGGGAGGTCGGCGAGCTGCTCTGGCAGCTTGCAGGCCTGCTCCACAGCGGTGAGCGCCAGGCCCACGGCTACACGAACGGGTAGGGGTAGGTGGCTCATGGTCGTCAAGCCTGCCGCAGTCACCGGCCCTATGCCTACCCGGGTGGGAGATCGGTTTGCCGTCAGACCTGCTTTGTCACGCCCGTAGGGTGGAGGGCATGACCAAGCGTGTGCTGCTGGCCAAACCCCGCGGCTACTGCGCCGGGGTCGACCGCGCAGTGGTCACCGTAGAGAAGGCCCTCGAGGCGCACGGAGCGCCGGTATACGTGCGCAAGGAAATTGTGCACAACCGGCACGTGGTGGAGACCCTGCAGGGCCGCGGGGTGGTCTTCGTCGACGAGTCCGATGAAGTGCCCGCGGGCGCGGTCGTGGTCTTCTCCGCACATGGCGTTTCGCCGGCCGTGCATGAGCAGGCCGCGGCGCGTGGCTTGCGCACGATCGACGCCACCTGCCCGCTGGTGACCAAAGTGCATCAGGAGGTTAAGCGCTTCGCCCGCGACGGCTACGACATCTTGCTGATCGGTCACGAGGGTCATGAGGAGGTCGAGGGCACCGCCGGGGAGGCACCCCGGCACGTACAGCTCGTCGACGGGCCGGACGCGGTGGATTCGGTGACCGTACGAGATTCATCGCGGGTGGTGTGGCTGTCCCAGACGACGCTGTCAGTCGACGAAACCATGCAGACAGTAGCTCGGCTGCGACAACGGTTCCCCGAGCTGACCGATCCGCCCAGTGACGACATCTGTTACGCCACCCAGAACCGGCAAGTGGCCGTGAAGGCGATGGCGCCACAGTGCGACCTGGTGCTGGTCGTCGGTTCGCGGAACTCGTCAAACTCGGTGCGGTTGGTCGAAGTCGCGCTGGGCGCCGGTGCGCGGCTGGCTTACCTGGTGGATTACGCGCGGGAAATCGACCCCGCCTGGCTGGATGGGGTGCACACGGTCGGTGTCACCAGCGGCGCATCGGTGCCCGAGCTGCTGGTGCGGGACGTGCTGGACTTTCTGACCGAGCACGGATACGCCGACGTCGAAGAGGTCGTCACCGCGGAAGAGAAGCTTGAGTTCTCGCTACCGCGCGAACTCAAGCGTTCGATCTGACGATCCGCTTAGAAGTCATGGCGTGAGGTCGGGTGTCGTTGGGTGATCAGCCGCAGGATGCCGATAGCCAGGGTGAACCCGGTAGTGATCGCCATGGCGGGAAAGCTGTTGATCAACGGAGTGCCGACCGCGAGCGCGGTGGCGACCATGCCCCCGCCGGTGGGATGCGAGCCGATGGCCAGGATGACGCCTGACACTGTCACCGCGAGGATCAACGGAGGCTGCATCATCGGGCCGAACAGACCCTTGCGCTGCACCACCACCACGGCGAGCAGGCAACCAAGAAAATAGCAGACCTCGAACACCATGCCCAGCCGATTGAGCCGTTCCATATCCGCGAACGCGCCGATCGCGGCGAGTCCGAGGGCACACAAGGCCGCCGCCCACCAGGGCACCCCCACGCGATCAGGCAGCAAAGCGCGCTCGTCCCAAGACCCGCGCTGGGCGGTGCTTCGGGTCCCTGTCACTCGTTCACAGTAGACGGCCGCTCGTCGTCGCCCCGCGCCTGGTGCAGCGTCTCGTTGACCCACGTCCAGCTCTCGCCGGTGTGGTCGGGATCCACCTCGTGGCCAGAGTCTGCGTCGCCCTGGCCGTCCGGTGCGCGTTGTCCCGGCTCCAATGCGACCAGCGAGTCCGTCGCCGACGCGACCAGTTCCACCGCTTGGACGATGCGGGGACTGCGCTCCACCTGCTCGGGCGCATCGAGCGCTTCGGTGACCACGCCGAGGTCACCGAAGCGGCGGGCAGTGACCAGTACTCGCGACTCCAGCGACGTGACCGTGCGGTTGTAGGCCTCGACCGCGCCACCGAGCTGCTTGCCCAGCCGTGCCACGTGGCCGCCCATCGTGGCTAGCCGGGAGTGCAGCTCGCGGCCCAGCTCATGCACCCGCGCGGCATTGCGCGCCAGCGACTCCTGCCGCCAGGTATAGGCCACCGTGCGCAGCAACGCGATCAGCGTGGTCGGAGTGGCGATCACGACGTTGCGTTCGAAGGCGTGCTCGAGCAACGCCGGATCGGATTGCAGCGCCGCCTCGAGGAACGGATCGCCCGGAACGAACAACACCACGAACTCCGGGGTGGCTTCAAAGCGTTGCCAGTAGGACTTGTGTGCCAGCGAATCGACGTGCGCGCGCAGGTGCCGCGCGTGCGCGGCCAGTCGATCGGTGCGGCGGTCCGGGTCGGTGGCGTCGACGGCCTCCAGATAGGCCCCGAAGGGCACCTTGGCGTCCAGCACGATGACCTTGCCACCGGCCAGGCGCACCACCAGATCAGGGCGGACCAAGGCGTCGTCGTCGCCGCTGGCGTCAGCGGCGGTGACCTGCCGGGAGAAGTCGCAGTGTTCGACCATGCCGGCCAGCTCCACGATCCGCTCCAGTTGCAGCTCACCCCACCGGCCGCGGACCTGCGGGGCGCGCAGCGCGGTGACCAGTTGCCGGGTCTCGCTTTGGAGCTGTTCGGAGGTCCGATGCATCGCCCCCACCTGCTCGCGCAGCCCCGCGTAGGCGGCTTCGCGCTCCTTTTCCACCGTGCGGAGTTGACCGTCGAGCCGGTGCAGGCTCTCGGTTACCGGGTCCAGCAGCGCCGCGATGGCCTGCTGACGCTGCGTGGCGTCGCCGTCCGACTTGACCGACATGGCTGCTGTGACCTTGGCGAACTGTGCCTCGGCGAGTTGCACGAACGCCTCGTTGTTACGCGACAGCGCCTCAGCGGACAATGCCTGAAAGCTGTCCTTGAGCTCGGCTTCACGGTGGGTGAGCAACCGTTCCCGGTCGGCTGCTGCGGTCCGCTGGGCTTCGAGCGCCGCCCGCAGCCCAGCCAGTTCCGCCCGCGCCGCAGCCACCCGCTCACCGGCTTCCTCGGCGCGCTGCTGGCACTGGTGGGCCCGGGCCGTCTCGACATCTGTGGCCGCAGCGGCACTTTCGCTCTGCCTGCGGACCGTGATGAGCTCGGCCTCAAGGGCGGCTCTGGCGGCGTCCGCCGTCCGACCGGCTTCGGCCGCCGCGACTCGGCGCAGCGCGGCGGCCACTAGCCAGCCGACAAGAGCGCCAATCGCGAGCCCAATGAGCAAGGCGAGCAACAGTGCGTAATCCATGCGTCACAGATTGCAGTAGCCCACTGACAGTCTCGACGAGGCGCGCCGCCCCGTGGCGCGTCGCGCGGCTCCCAGCGCGTCGCGCGCGGGCTCAGCGGGGATCGCTCAGGAAGGCTCGCCTAGACTCGACGTCTCGTGAGCCTCACCCTTGGCATTGTCGGTCTACCCAACGTTGGCAAATCCACCTTGTTCAACGCGCTGACCCGCAACAACGTCCTCGCGGCGAACTACGCCTTCGCCACTATTGAACCGAACGTCGGGGTGGTGGCGTTGCCCGACGAACGTCTCGGCCGGTTGGCCGAGATCTTCGACAGCGCCAAGGTGGTGCCGGCCACGGTGTCGTTCGTCGACATCGCGGGCATCGTCGCGGGCGCCTCGGAGGGCGCTGGACTGGGCAACAAGTTTCTCGCCAACATTCGCGAGGCCAACGCGATCTGCCAGGTGGTGCGAGTTTTCGACGACCCCGATGTGCTGCACGTTGACGGCCGGGTCGACCCGGCCGATGACATCGCCACCGTCGAGACCGAGCTGGTGTTGGCCGACCTGCAGACGGTGGACCGTGCGTTGCCCAGGTTGGAGAAGGAGGCTCGCACCCACCCCCGGGAACGGCGCGCCGCGCTGACTGCCGCGCAGGCCGCGAGGGAAGTGCTCGATGCCGGGCGCACCCTGTTCGCCGCGCGCGCAGCGCTTGATGCCAACGCGCTCGCTGAGCTCAGCCTGCTGACCAGCAAGCCGTTTTTGTATGTCTTCAACGCCGACGAGGGCGTGCTCGCCGACCTGGGACGGCAGGCGGAGTTGCGCAAGCTGGTGGCACCCGCCGATGCGGTGTTCCTCGACGCCAAAGTGGAATCTGAGCTGCTCGAACTTGACCCCGAGTCCGCTCGAGAGTTGCTGGATTCGATCGGGCAAACCGAGCCGGGCCTGCACGCGCTGGCCCGCGTCGGATTCCACACTCTGGGGCTGCAGACGTTTCTCACCGTGGGTCCCAAGGAGTCCAGGGCGTGGACGATCCGGGCCGGCGCCACCGCTCCGGAAGCCGCCGGCGTGATTCACAGTGACTTCCAGCGCGGGTTCATCAAGGCCGAGATCGTGTCCTACGACGATCTGATCGCGGCCGGATCCCTGGCGCAGGCCCGGGCTGCGGGGAAGGTCCGGATGGAGGGTAAAGACTACGTGATGGTTGACGGCGACGTGGTCGATTTCCGCTTCAACGTGTAAGGAGGCGCGTTGTGCCTTGCGCGCTGACGCGCGGCCCGCAGGACTGGGCGGTGTCAGTCGGTGGAAGCAATTGAGCTGGCGAGGAGGTCGGCGAAGGCTTCTGCTGGGGTTCGGTAGCCCAGGATACGGCGTGGGCGGGCGTTGAGTTCGGCGGCCACGCGATCGAGGTAGGTTTGGTCGTCGGTGATCTCGGTGCCTTGGGGAAAGTATTCGCGCAGGAGCCCGTTGATGTTTTCGTTGGTGCCGCGTTCCCAGGGTGAGTGTGGGTGGGCGAAGTACACCGACACCTCGGTGGCTAGGGAGAACGCGGCGTGGGCGGCCATCTCAGTGCCCTGATCCCAAGTGAGGGTCTTGACTAGCGCGCCGGGCATCGCGCTCACCGTGGTGATCAGCGCGTCGCAGGTGGTGGTGGCATCGCGACGGCCGGCGGGCAGCGCGACGGGTACGGCGTAGCGGGAGGTCCGCTCGACCAGGGTCGCCATCGCGGTCTTCCCGGCCTTTCCGATCACCAAGTCCCCCTCCCAGTGCCCGGGAACGGCCCGGTCGGTGACCTCAGCGGGTCGAGCGTCGATGCTGGTCATGCCCACAATCCGGGCTCCTGGTGAGCGTGTTCGGCCGCGGGTTCGGCGCTGCGTGCGCCCCGACCGCAGCAAGATGCCCTGGCGCGCCAGTTCGCCTGTGGGCAGCGCGTAGATCCAGGTGTAGATCGCCTCGTGAGACACCCACCGAGCCTGGTGTCCGGGGTGCTCATAGCGCAACCGACCGGCCACCTGGTCGGGGAACACCCAGCCCGCAGCCGGGTCACCACCTCCCTGCGCAGCTGCGGACACGCGTCGAGCCTGCGGGGCTCTTGGGTCTACTGCGCTGCTCCGCGGCCACCCTTCGGGCGACCACGGCTCGATAACTGGCCCGCCCGCCATGGCGGGTGATCTCTCGACTGACCACGCTGGGACACCGCCCGATCCGTGCGGCGATCACCTTGCCCTCAAGCCCCTCGGCGACCCCTCGGGAAATCTCTTCCCGATCGGCCTCGGTCAACATCCTGCGCTGACAGTCCACTCGGTGCTCCTCATCGACGGTGTCGCCGACGATCTACACCAAGATCAATTGCTTCGACCGGTTGGGATCAAGCGGCACTTAAAGCAAAAAAGTCTTAACCGGATTGAAATACCACCAGACACCAGATGATGGCAGGCATCTAAAACAGGCCGTTCAGCTACGCCGTATCGAGGGGGTGGGTGTCAGGCCGCAGGGCTGATACGCTGGCGCTTACCACGATGACCGTGACAACGGTGAGGAGTACTAACGAGCCGGTCGAGCCGATGGCCGTCAGTAGAAACCCAGCGGCCAGTGAACCAAGGGGGGCGGAGCTGATTGTGACCAGGGTCATCGAGGCGTAAGCTTGGCTCTGGAGTCGATCTGGGGTGACGCTCATCAGGAAGCTGACCAGGATCGTGTTAGTCGGTGGGATGCTGAATCCTAGAATAACCAGGATGCCGCCGAGCAGGATTGCATGGGTCGTTGTGGTGAGCAGCGGAATTACGACAGCCCAGACACCGCCGAGCATCAGCAGCACGGTACCGGGTGGCCAGCGCTGCTGAATCCATGGGGTGGTCAATGCTCCAGCTATCCCGCCAATACCGCTAAGCGCGAACATCACGCCGATCTCGGTGGGGTTCGCGCCGTGCGAGTTAGCCCGGACCATCACGATTAGCACCAACGCGGACGCGATGAAGGTGAACGCCGTAACGTACACAACAGATGCCCGCAGGAACGGTACAACGAAAATCCATCGTAGACCTTCGAGCAAACGTTGCTGCATCGACTGGCGAGGCTGTTGCAATTCGCGCGATTCTTGCAGTGGGATGCGTATCGCCGTTATGGCCAAGTAGGAAACCAGATAGCTAACCGCGTCGATGAGAAACGGCAGGGATCGTCCCAGGGCGTATAGCAGCCCGCCCAGTGGCGGACCGCCGACTACCGCCGCCTGCTGATAAGCCTGGGTGTGGGCGACCGCGGTCGGCAAATCTGCATCCGTGACGACTTGGCGCACCGCGCCACTTTCAGCAGCGCGGAATAAGGCGCTTAGCAAACCGTTACTCAGCACCAGACCCAGAAGTGCGACCAACGGTGGGCGGCCGAATGTGAGGGAGAGCGCGAGAGTTGCCATCACCGCGGCGCGTCCAGCATCGCACCACCGCATCAACTGGCGTCGGTTTACCCGGTCAGCGATTACCCCTGCGGGAAGCAGCATGGCCATCATTGATCCGGTGGCGATGAATTCGACTAGTCCAGCGTAGGCGGGTGAGTCGGTAAGGGCCAGTACTAGCAGCGTTATCGCGATCGCCGAGGAATGTGAGCCGAGGGTGGAAGTGGCTTGGCCAATCCAGAGCAGCCAGAAGTGGCGGTTTGCGCGCAGCGGCGGACGCTCGACAGGGACGGTAGCCATCAGAAGGCCGGTAGTCTGCTCACCTGTGTAAGCAGCTGCGCCAGTCGGTAACGATACGGACAGCTAAAGAGGCAGGACGGCGTTGGCTGTATCAATACGGTCGTCGCCGTATCGATGAGTCGAATCGCGGACCCACCAGTCATTTGTAACCTCCCCTCAAGTATCATCGCTGTCCCCCGGAGGGCGCGCAACGAGTGACGAGTCCACTAGGTAGGAGTCTCCGCAAACTTACGTGTGGCTGCGACTTCTTGATGGATGTGGGTGCTGTGACGATGGGGACGACTCAAAGGGCACTGTCAGGTTGTTTGGTGCCCGGGTGTGGTGGGGCTGTCATGGCCAGGGATGGCTGTACGGTGGCCTGGGTCAGGCGGCCGCAGGCAGGCCGACGACCTCGTTCCAGCTGGCAAAGCGTGAGGTCATCTGGTG
>JBHEMR010000143.1:0-23829 GCA_046262495.1 Pseudonocardiaceae bacterium
CTTCGTGGAGACGAAGGGACTTGAACCCTCAACCCCCGCCTTGCAAAGGCGGTGCTCTGCCAGTTGAGCTACGTCCCCAGGTTCCGCGCGCGATCACCGCACCCAGCGGCGGCTTAGGAGTTCGGTGAGGTGGCCTCACGCCAGAGGTCGGCCTCAGCCTTGGCGGAACGCTGACGCTGGACGACGATCAAAGCAATCAGACCGACGAGCAGCAGTGCCATAATCTTCTTCACGATGTATCTCCTTCTGCCACGATGGTACGTCTTCAGTGGGCCTAGCTGGACTTGAACCAGCGACCTCATCCTTATCAGGGATGCGCTCTAACCGACTGAGCTATAGGCCCCCGGCGACCCGGCGAAGGTTACCGCACAGCCCCACCGGGTCCACACCCGCCTGACCGCAGTCAGTCCGGTTCGGACAGGGTGACCTCGATGCCGCCGACCAGGTCTGCCGCGATGTTGTAGACCAGGGATCCGACGGTGGCCAGTGCGGTCATCAGCACGATGTTCACCAATCCGATCACCATCGACACCCCGAAGACCCGGCCACCGCTGATCAGCTCGGACCCGGCGGCCTGGGCGTTGTTGGCCGAGGTGAGGTCAGAGTAGGTCCCGTTGAGCTGGTCCCAGACACCCATCCCCGCGAGCACTCCGTAGAGCGTCCCCACGGCCACCATCCATACGAGGAACCCACAGACAGATAGCACCAGCGAGATCTTCAGGACCGACCACGGATCGAGCCGCTGCAGCTGCAAGCTCGTCCGTCGGGGCACCCGGACCGAGCGTGACTGGTCGCCCGGCTGCGAGGCGGGTCCCACCCGCTCTGGCGGTGCATAGCCGCCGACGCGCACGGTGGACGGCGAAAAATCCGATTCCCCCCCTGGCCCGCTGGCCGCAACCGGCGGCCCAACGCCTGTCGAGAAGCCATAAGCCGAGCCACGGGCGTGTTCAGGCGCCCCCACCTGTAGCGCCACAGTCGTTGGATCACCATCGCCCTTGGTGTTGCTCTGACGCTGCTGCGGGGGTGACTCGGTCTGCTCGGCGTTCTCGGGCCTCGTCACGACTCACCCTCCGTCAGTGCACCGCCAGCGTCTGCGATGCCGGTAACTGTGGTGCCCGTAGCTGTGGTGCCGGAATCCGGATCACCCGCATCGGGGTCGACGGCCGCTTCGGTGTTTCGTGCGACAGCCACCAGACTCGCCCCCTCACCGAGGTTCATCAAGCGCACCCCTTTGGTTTGGCGGCCGGCCTTGCGCACCTCCTTGGCGGTGGTTCGGATGACCCCGCCACTGGAGGTAATGGCGTACAGCTCATCGTCGATGTCGACGATGAGTGCCCCGACGAGCTTGCCACGCCTGCGGTCGTACTGGAGGGTCAACACACCCTTGCCGCCGCGTCCCTGCACTGGATAGTCGTCGATCGGGGTCCGTTTGGCATAGCCCCGCGCAGTCGCCACCAGCAGGAACAGCCCAGTTTGCACCACCGCAATGGACAGCAGCTCGTCGCCGTCGTTGAATCGCATTCCGAACACGCCCGAGGTGGCGCGCCCCATCGGACGAAGCACCTCGTCGGTGGCGGAAAACCGAATCGACTGGCCCTGCGCCGAGACCAGCAAAAGATCATCCTCGGCAGCGCACAGCACCGCGCCCACCAGCTCATCCTCATCGCGCAGGTTGATGCCGATCAGCCCACCGGCGCGGTTGGAGTCGAAGTCGGTCAGCTTGCTCTTCTTAACCAGACCGTCACGGGTGGCCAGTACCAGATAGGGGGCAGCGGTGTAGTCCTTGATCTGCATGACCTGGGCGATCTGCTCGTCAGGCTGGAAGGCGAGCAGGTTCGCCACGTGCTGGCCGCGGGCATTGCGGTTGGCCTCGGGCAGCTCGTAGGCCTTCGCCCGGTACACCCGGCCCTTGTTGGTGAAGAACAAGATCCAGTCGTGCGTAGAGCAGATGAAGAAGTGCGCCACGATGTCGTCAGTCTTCAGCCCCGCGCCCATGACGCCCTTGCCACCGCGCTTCTGCGCCCGGTACAGGTCGGTGCGGGTGCGCTTGGCGTAGCCGGTGCGGGTGATGGTGACCACGACGTCCTCGACGGCGATCAGATCCTCGGTCGACATATCGCCGTCGTAACCGGTGATCCTGGTGCGGCGGTCGTCGCCATACTTCTCGACGATCTCCAACAGCTCGTCGCGAACGATGGTACGCTGCCGCTCGGGCTTGTCCAGGATGTCGAGGTAGTCGGCGATCTCCCGCTCGAGCTCGGCGAGGTCTTCGACGACCTTCTGCCGTTCCATCGCCGCGAGGCGCCGCAGCTGGGTCTCCAGGATGTAATTCGCCTGGATCTCATCGACGTCCAGCAGCTCCATCAGCCCGGTGCGCGCGTCGTCCACCGTGGGAGACCGGCGGATCAGCGCGATCACCTCGTCGAGCATGTCCAGCGCTTTGACCAGGCCGCGCAGCAGGTGCGCGCGCTCCTCGGCCTTGCGCAGCAGGTATCGGGTCCGCCGGACCACAACATCGAGCTGGTGGCGCACGTAGTGCCGGATCACTTGGTCCAGCCGCAGCGTGCGCGGCACGCCTTCGACGATCGCCAGCATGTTCACACCGAAGGTGTGCTGCAGCTGGGTGTGCTTGTAGAGGTTGTTGAGCACCACCTTGGCGACCGCGTCACGCTTGAGCGTGATCACGATGCGCATGCCGATCCGATCGCTGGACTCATCGTTGATCTCGGCGATCCCGGCGATCCTGCCGTCCCGGGACAGCGCCGCGATCGCCTCGATGAAGTTGTCCGGGTTGACCTGGTAGGGCAGTTCGGTGATCACCAGTGTGGTGCGACCCCTATTGTCCTCCTCGACCTCCACCACGCCGCGCATCCGGATCGAACCGCGACCGGTGCGGTAAGCGTCGGCGATCCCGTCGGTGCCGACGATCAGGGCATGGGTCGGGAAGTCTGGACCCTTGATCCGCTCGATCAGCGCGTCGAGCAACGTCTCGTCGTCGACGTCGGGGTTCTCCAGCAGGTAGACCACGCCCGCGCCGACCTCGCGCAGGTTGTGCGGCGGGATGTTCGTCGCCATCCCCACCGCGATTCCCGAGCTGCCGTTGACCAGCAGGTTCGGAATCCGGGAGGGCAGCACCGTGGGCATCTCGGTGCGACCATCGTAGTTCGGCTCGAAATCGACGGTCTCCTTGTCGATGTCGCGCAGCATCTCCTGGGCCAGCGGCGTGAGCCGGCACTCGGTGTTGTGGCTGACGAACCCGTTGGTAATGAACGCGTGGTCGTTGGAGTCCACCCGGAGGCTGTACACCGGCTGCCTGCCGGCCTCATCGACCGTTGAAACCTCAGCGTAGTAGAAGCGGCCGTCGGTGAGTTCATCGGCGATGTAGCGGGCGTCGACCGAATCAATGTGGGACAGGATCTCGTCCCGGCGATCTTCCCAGCGCTCGATACGGTCCACGTTGTTCCGGGACAGCCATTTTCGGTCGACAGGCGCGTTGGCACCGTGCGCACGCAGGAACGCAGCAAGCCCTGGAACATGATCGCAGCTCATCGAGCGGCTGCGAGCGCACGCCCCAGTCAGGATCGTCGACAGCTTCTGCTGCTTGATCCCGTAGAAACCGACCCGCGTGCCGAACAGCACGGCGTCCCGCCGGTTCGTGATTACGACCTTGTGCTCGCCGGTCGCGTGGACGTATCGGCGCGACACAATCCCGAACTCCAACAGCAACTGCTGTACATCGATGGCGAGCTGTGGGCTGCGAGTCGAATAGGAGACTTGCACAGTGTTGCGGGGCAGCGTCGAGGCGGATCCGTCGCCCGTGAACAGCGCCTGCAAGAAGGCGCGCTGCAGGTCGGGCGAACCCGACCAAACGAACTCCGGAACCCTCTTCTCGGCACTGCGACCGGATACTTCGCTGAGCACGCTTCGCCGCAGCGCGGTGAGGTCCTGGACATCGATCTCGTGCAGCACTGAGCCAGATGCAATCGTTCTGCTCGATACATAACGTCGTCCGCCGACAGCGGTGTCATAGGCGGCGAGGACGAGGGAGAAGAACTCCTCGTCGATGTTGTTAAAGCCGGCGCGGCGCTGCGAGACAAAACCTTCGCTGATGAAACCCCCGAGGACTATGCCGGCCGCCACCTCCGACCAGGACGGTGTCCCCAACTCCTGCCGGGGAGTGCGTTGGATGACCACGCGGTCACCCGTTCGCACCTCCTCGAACAGCTTCCAGAGCAGGGTGGGCACACCAAGCACATCCACCAGGCACAACACCGGGTGGTTTGGGGTCCCGGTGAGGTGGTAACCCTCGGTGGTCGTCACGCGAAGAGTCTGTTGCTCCCCGGAGTGGAACAGGGCGTCCGCCCGGACGGGATCGCCGTGGCGGTCCAAGACCTTGAGGTCGATCGGGTTGTCGCTGTTCGAAGCGGCGCCAGCAACGATGTCCGCGATGCGGACACTGCCCCCGTCGGCGGTCCGTACCCGGGCGTCGCCGGTCACGCAGTACCTCATCGCCGCGGCAGGGTCGTTGCCTGGGGAGCCGAAGTTGCCTTGCCCGTCGACCAGCGGGTAGCGCATCGACCACGGCTGGGCCATTCGCACCAGCGTGTCGTAGATCGCGCTGTCACCGTGCGGGTGGTAGTTACCCATCACGTCGCCGACGACCCGAGCGCACTTCACCGGGCCGCGGTCAGCGCGGAAGCCAGAGTCGTACATCGAGTACAGCACTCGCCGGTGCACCGGTTTGAGCCCGTCGCGAACGTCCGGCAGCGCGCGACCGACGATCACGCTCATCGCGTAGTCGATGTAGGAGCGCTGCATCTCCTGCTGGATGTCGACCGGCTCGACGCGGTCTCCATCCGGCGGCAGGATGATCTCAGTCACGGAGCTTGGTTCCCTTCAGGGGCCACTTTCGGGGGGCCATAGACGTGCGCCTAACCCAGCCAGTCTACCGGTCACGCACGGTGTCCTCCGGCCGGACGCGCCCAGCGGGCTGTCCGGCGCTCTCGCGTTCGGGAACGGTAAAGCTGGGCGTGGAATCCTGGCCGAGCTGCTCGATCTGTCACGATGCGTGAGTCCTAGGACTTCGCCGGGGCCCGTCTTGGCGTTCGCTCGGTTGACTTTGACTTCGGGTCAGTGTTGCAGTGCGACAGCGCTGAGCTGGGAGAGCGCTTCGTTAATCGCATTGAGGTCAAAACGCTCCGGGTCGTAGCCGACCGCGCCGATCTGCTCCATCCAGTTGCTGTACATCTCGTGTTCCGGGTGCTTCTCGTCGCTCAAGGCACGCATCAGCTCGGCGAACCCCCACGGGCCGCCACTGTCCTCGGGCGGTCCGGCGCGGCGGCCGGTCACGCAGCGCGGGTAGGTCAGCGCCGGGTCGGCCCGGTCGACTGACTCCACGACGACGTCGTGCCACCAGTCATCGCCGAAGTCGTACCAGTAGGCAAACCGGTCGCCGGCTTGCATCGACGCCAACGTCCGACGCGCCTCGTCCGTGGTGTCCTCGAGCATGTGCTCCGTGTCGGCGTAGTGCACGCCATTGACCTCGAATTGATGCAGGTGACAGTCGTACCAACCCATCGCGGCCTGGATGATGTCGTGCAGCTCGGCCAGGCTCGTGGTCGAGGGCACCTGCAGGCGTCGCCAGATTGGCGGCTTCATGTAGCGCAGCGACACCGTGATTGTGTGAAGGCTGGGCCGTACCGGCATCGGCCGACCTTATTCCTTCGCATTCAGAGCCGTCATCGAGGGCTAGCTTGTGGTTGGTAGATCAACGCGGTTGGGACGCCACCTGGGCGCGGTTCGAGCCGAGAGGCAGTTTCCCCGACCGGCTAGACGTCGAGGAAACGGACGTCCTTGGCGTTGCGGGTGATGAATGAGCGGCGGGATTCGACGTCCTCGCCCATCAGGACGCTGAACAGCTCGTCGGCCGTCGCGGCATCATCGAGGGTGACCCGCAACAAGACCCGGTTGGCGGGGTCCATCGTGGTCTCCCACAGTTCTTTGGCGCTCATCTCGCCGAGGCCCTTGTAGCGCTGGATCGCGTCGTCCTTGGGGAGCTTGCGACCTTCCGCCTGACCAGCTTCGATCAGCCCGTCACGTTCCCGGTCGGAGTAAGCGTACTGCGCTTGGGCGCGCGGCCATTTGATCTTGTACAGCGGCGGCTGGGCGAGGAACACGTGCCCGTGCTCGACCAGCGGACGCATGAACCGGAACAGCAGCGTCAGCAGCAGGGTGCGGATGTGCTGGCCGTCCACATCGGCGTCGGCCATCAGCACGACCTTGTGGTAGCGCAACTTCGCCAGGTCGAACTCGTCGTGAATTCCGGTGCCCAACGCGGTGATCAGGGACTGCACCTCGGTGTTCTTCAGTACGCGGTCCAACCGGGCCTTCTCGACGTTGATGATCTTTCCACGAATCGGCAGGATCGCCTGGTAGAGCGAATCACGGCCAGACTTCGCCGAGCCACCTGCGGAGTCACCCTCGACGATGAACACCTCGCTGCGCGACGGGTCGGTGGAGCGGCAGTCGGATAGCTTGCCGGGCAGACCACCCAGATCACCGGCCGACTTGCGGCGGACCAACTCGCGGGCCCGGCGGGCAGCCATCCGCGCCTGCGACGATGAGATCGCCTTGTTGATGATCGTCTTAGCCTCGGTGGGATTACGCTCCAGCCAGTCGATCAACCATTCGTTGCAGGTCCGTTGGACGAACGACTTGGCCTCGGTGTTGCCCAGCTTGGTCTTGGTCTGGCCTTCGAACTGCGGTTCCTTGAGTTTGACCGACACGATGGCGGCCAGACCCTCGCGCACGTCATCGCCGGTGAGCGCGACGTCCTTGTCCTTGAGCAGCTTCTTGTCCCGGGCGTAACGGTTGATCACTGAGGTCAGCGCGGAGCGAAAACCCTCCTCGTGGGTACCGCCCTCGTGGGTGTTGATCGTGTTGGCGAAGGTGTAGACCGACTCGGTGTACCCGGCGTTCCACTGCATCGCGACTTCGATCTGCATGCCCTCGCCACCGGCCTCGAAACCGATCACTTTGCGGTGAATGGGGTCCTTGGAGTTGTTGAGGTGCTTGACGAAATCTTCCAGACCACCGGGGTAGTGGAAAACGCGCTCCTTGACCTGAGCGATCTGGCCTTCGGCATCCTCGGTCTCGTTGCTGCCGTTGACCCGCTGGTCCCGCAGGACGATGGTCAGACCCTTGTTGAGAAAGGCCATCTCCTGCAGCCGCCGCGCCACCGTCTCTGCGTTGTAGACGGTGGTCTCGAAGATCCGCGAATCAGCCCAGTAGGTCAGCGTCGTGCCGGTCTTGCGGGTCGGGTCACCCTTGCGCAGCGGGTGCGCCGGCTTGGAGTCCTCGTAGCGCTGCCGCCAGACGAACCCGTCGCGCTTGATCTCCACCTCCAGCGCGCTGGCCAGGGCGTTGACCACGCTGACGCCGACGCCGTGCAGACCACCGGAGACGGCGTAGGAGTCGCCGTCGAACTTGCCGCCGGCGTGCAGCGTAGTGAGCACCAGTTCCAGGGCGGGCCGCTTCTCCACCGGGTGCATGTCCACCGGGATGCCCCGGCCGTCGTCGGAGACCCGCACCCCGCCGTCGGCGAGCAGGATGACCTCGACCCGGGTCGCGTAACCCGCCATCGCCTCGTCGACGGCGTTGTCCACAACCTCCCACACCAGATGGTGCAGGCCACGCTCGCCGGTGGATCCGATGTACATACTGGGACGCTTGCGGACGGCTTCGAGCCCCTCGAGGACGGTGATGGAAGACGCGCTGTAGTCGTTCTTCTTAGGGGCCACGGTCGTCGGTGTCTCCTTGCCGGTGCGATGCAAAGCGTTCTTGATGGATTCTACTGGCCCGGTCTGACAGAAGTGGGGCAGGGACACCCCTGATCTGGTCACAGCGCGGCTATTTTGTGTCGGCGCAGGTCCCGGCGGCCCGGAGGCAGACTTGGGCTTTCTGCTGGGCTCTCAGTGGCACTAGGACTGGGGGTCAGCCGTAGGTGTCCCGGGGACCGCGGCCGCGGACGTGTCTCGGGCCGTGCACCCAGCTCGGCGCCGCCGGACCCTGCACCCGCAGCCGGATCACCACGCCGGGCCCGACGCCGGCGGTAATCCGGACGATCAACTGCCGTTGCAGCAACCGGAGTTGGGTGGCCCACGCCGTGGAGCTGGCCCGCACGGTCAGCTCGCCGTCCTTCAGCGACACCGGCTCCGCGTGCTCGGCGAGGTCGGCACCCACCAGCTGCGCCCACCGGGCGAACACCACACCGGCCGAGACTCGGTCCACCCAGCCGCGGTCTGCGACCAGCCGGGAAGCCAGCCGGCCCAGCGGCTGCGGGTCCCGGTCATCGGGCCGCGCACCAGACCAACCGCGGCGTCGCCGTGGCACCGCGCGCGAGTCGCCGGGCCTGTTGCGGACTCCGCCCGGACCGCTTGGATTACGTTGGGCGGCACGGGCGGCTTCCAGCGCAGCGCGGGCGATGTCGGCGCCTTTCGTCCCCTCAGATGGGGTCTGAAGTGGGCTCTTCGGTCCATCGAACATCGACTTGTCCACACTATCCACAGGTTTGTCCCCAGCTGGGGTCTGTTCATCGGACACGCCGCACCTCCCCTCCGTTCACGTCGAACCGGATTCCCTGGAGTTCCTCGGGCACATCGGTCGGCACCGCGGCGGTGACCAGCACCTGCTCGGCAGCCAGCGCGACCTCCGCCAGGCGGGCCCGCCGACTGGTATCCAGCTCAGCGAAGACATCATCGAGCAACAACACCGGCTCGGCGCCACCGCAACGCAGCAAGTGGTAGCTACCCAGCCGCAGCGCCAACGCGAATGACCACGACTCACCGTGGCTGGCGTAGCCCTTGGCCAGCAAACCGCCCAGGCTGAGCTCCAGATCGTCGCGGTGCGGCCCGACCAGGCAGACCCCGCGCTCGACTTCGGCAGTCCGCAGCCGGGCCAGCTGTGTGAGCAGGGCTACCTCAAGCAGGTCGACATCGGCCTTGCCGGTCTCCTGCACCGCCGCCGGCAATGCGTCACCCAGGCTGCTGCGGTACTCGAGCTCGGCCGTAGCTGACTCCGGAGCCACCGCACGGTAGGCCGCGCACACATAAGGCGCCAGCTCGACGAGCAGGTCCAGCCGGGCCCCCAGCAGTTCCGCACCGTGCCGTGCGAGGTGGCCGTCCCAGACGTCCAGAGTCCGCAGATCAGCCGACCCTGCCCCGGACCGGCGCGCCGCGCCGGCGGACTTGAGCAACGCGACGCGCTGGCGCAGCACCTTGTCGTAGTCGGCTTGGACGCCGGCCAGTCGGGGCGCGCGCAAGACCAGCAGATCGTCGAGGAACCGGCGCCGCTGCGCAGGGTCACCGCGGACCAGCGCCAGGTCCTCCGGTGCGAACAGCACACTGCGCAACACCCCGAGCACTTCCCGAGGCCGCGGCACCGCGCAGCGGTTGAGGCGGGCCCGGTTGGCTAGCCCGGGAGCGATCTCCAGCTCCACAGTCAGCTCCCGGCCGGCGTGTACCACCGCGGTCCGCACGATGGCCCGCTGGGCGCCGTAGCGCACCAGGGGCGCGTCAGTGGACACTCGGTGCGAACCCAGCGTGGATAGGTAGCTCAGCGCTTCGATCAGGTTCGTCTTGCCCTGCCCGTTGGCGCCCACCAGCACCGCGACACCGGGTTCGAACTCGAGCTCGGCGTGCCCCCAGGAGCGGAAATCGGTGACGGCCAGCTGTCTCACGTACACGTGTTAGCCAGCTGGATCGGGGTTGGCTTGCTGCACGGCGTGCCCGCCGAACTGCTGACGCAACGCGGCCACCGCTCGCATCGCCGGCGAGTCGGCCTGGCGGGAGGCGAACCGGGCGAACAGCGCCGCGGAGATCACCGGCGCGGGCACCGCGTGGTTGATCGCTTCCTCGACCGTCCAGCGGCCCTCGCCGGAGTCCTGCACCCAACCACGGAGGTGCGCTAGTTCCGGGTCGTTATCCAGGGCCGCCACCAGCAGGTCCAGCAGCCAGGAGCGAACCACCGTGCCACGTCGCCACGCTTTGAGCACCGCAGGTACATCGGTGACCACGTCGGCGGCTTCCAGCAGCTCGAAACCCTCCGCGTAAGCCTGCATCAGGCCGTACTCCACGCCGTTGTGCACCATCTTGGCGAAATGTCCGGCGCCGACGCCGCCGGCGTGCACGAAACCCTCGTTCCGGGGCCCTTCGGGGCGCAGCGCGTCGAACACCGGCATCAGCCGCTCGACGGACTCGGCGGCCCCGCCGACCATCAGCCCGTAGCCGTTGTCCTTGCCCCACACCCCGCCAGAGACACCGCAGTCCAGGTACCCGATGCCGCTGCGAACGAGTAGTTCCGCGTTCACCTGGTCCTCGGTGTAGCGCGAGTTACCGCCATCGACGACGAGATCACCCGCCGCGAGCAACCCGGCCAACTGGGCGACAGTGTCCCGGGTCGGGTCGCCAGCCGGCACCATGACCCACACGGTCCGTGGTGCTGATAAGCGGTCGACCAACTCGGCCAACGAGTCGACGTCGCGGGCTCCGGCGCTGCGGGCAAAACCGAAAACTTCCACGCCGGCAGCGCGCAGCCGGTCGCGCATGTTGGCACCCATCTTGCCGAGTCCAACGAGCCCGAGTTGCACGACGCATCCTCCCGATAGTGCGGGCTCCTACCGTAGCGGCGGGTGTGGCAGCTCGGGTTTGGGTACCCGTTGAGCGGGGTATCCACCGGCTTGATGTTTGGATCTTTTCCTTTAGAGAAAACATCAGTAGCAGTAGTAGGTGCTGTGGGCGGTGTGGACATCCGCCATCTGTCCAGCTCCGCTGGTGTGGTGCGGTGTGGACAGCATCTCTTGTCATTCGTGGCGCGTACTGGCCCGCAGTGGACAGTCGCGTTCCTCCGGCGTCGGATGCACAGCGGCGCGAAGTTATCCACAGAGTTGTCCTCAGGTGTGGGTAGATCGGTTACTCCTTGTTATCTGGCTGGAGACGCACCATTTTTGTGGTCAGTCACACTGCGCTAGCCACTCAGTTCGCGCAGTTCTTACGCCGGCAAGCGTGACGGCGATATCGAAATCGACCGCACGTCACTGGCTGCTGCCTGATTAAGCTCGACGAGGATGTGGCCCGCACGCTGTGCGTGGTGCTCGCAGAGTGGCTCGGCTGAGTGGCGAGTCAGATGGGGGCCTGATGTGAGGGCGCGGCGATGCCGGCACACGGTCAAACCGGCCTGGTGATTCCGGTGCCGGCGGCGGATGCGCTGCTGGCGTCGGTAGGAACTCGGTACCCGGGGACCGTGCGCGACGGTGTGCCGGCGCACGTGTCACTCCTGTATCCGTTCGTTGTCGCCGCCGAGCTTGACGAGCGCGTCACCACTGCGTTGCATGAGCTGTTCTTCGAGCAGGTGCCGATCGCGGTTGAGTTCGTGGAGTGCTACCGGCGCGGCGGGTTCATGGCGTTGCGTCCTGAGTCGAGCGAGGGGCTCACCGAGCTGCTGAGCAACGGAGCTGGGGGTTATTCGGTGAGACCGCCTGGGCGTTCCGGCGTGGCGCCCAGGCGATCCGACCGATAGTTAAAAGTGTGCCGGGCCGCGCTGTCAGGCACATGAGGGTTGTCCCCCACTACCACCCTGGGTTGCACCCTGAGCCGTCAGGGGAGCCCCGTCAGGATCGCGCGCGCTGTTTGATCCGGGAGGTGAGTTCCTGCACCTGGTCGTAGGTGCGACGGCGTTCGGCCATCTCTTTGCGGATCTTGCGGTCCGCGTGCATCACCGTGGTGTGATCGCGGCCGCCGAAAATCTGACCGATTCTCGGTAACGACAGATCAGTCAGCTCGCGGCACAGGTACATGGCGATCTGCCGGGCCTGCGCAACGTGCTTGGTCTTACCTGGTCCACACAGGTCCTCGATGGTCAGCCCGAAGAACTCCGCGGTTACCGCCATGATGTTGGGGGCACCGATCTCGTGCGCCTGGTCGTCGGGGATGAGGTCGCGTAGCACGATCTCGGCGAGCTGGTTGTCGACGGGTTGACGGTTCAGCGAGGCGAAAGCGGTGACGCGGATCAGCGCGCCCTCCAGCTCTCGAATGTTGCGTTCGATCCGGGCGGCGATGAACTCCAGGACCTCATCGGGTGCGGCCAATCGGTCGCCGGCGGCTTTCTTGCGCAGGATGGCGATTCGGGTCTCGAGCTCGGGCGGCTGGATGTCGGTGATCAGGCCCCACTCGAACCGGGTGCGCAACCGATCTTCCAGGGTGCCCAGTCCCTTGGGCGGGCGATCGGAGGAGATCACGATCTGTTTGTTCGCGTTGTGCAGGGTGTTGAAGGTGTGGAAGAACTCCTCCTGGGTGCCTTCCTTGCCCTCCAGGAACTGGATGTCGTCGACCAGCAGCACGTCGACATCACGGTAACGGCGCTGGAAGGCCACCTTGCGGTCGTCGCGCAGGGAGTTGATGAAGTCGTTGGTGAACTCTTCGGTGGAGACGTAGCGCACCCGCATGCCGGGGAACAGCCGCTCTGCGTAGTGCCCGACGGCGTGCAGCAGGTGCGTTTTGCCCAACCCCGACTCGCCCCAGATGAACAGTGGGTTGTAAGCCCGCGCCGGTGCCTCGGACACCGCCACCGCGGCGGCATGCGCGAAGCGGTTGGACGCCCCGATCACAAAAGTATCGAAGGTGTACTTCTCGTTGAGCTTGGTCTGTGACCTCGGCGGCCGGGTGGATGCTGCGGCGGCCGGGCCGGCGAAAGTGGGCCAGATCTCGTTTACGGTTGCCACCGCGGCCTCCTTCTCGCTCTGCCCGCCAGAGTTTGCATCGGCGCCGATGGCGGTGGGACCCGGCGGCGAGCTGTCCCGGCCGTAGTTGTCAGTCTCAACCGCGCCGGGTGCGGTGAACTGCGGCGGTAACTGCGGTGGCACCGGCAGCGGGTGGTCGACCTTCACCGCGAGCGACACCTGCCGACCCAGGCGCCGGGACAGTGCCGCGCTGATCGGTTCGCGTAAGGCCCGTTCGATGGCGTCCTTGGCGAAGTCGCTTGGCGCAGCTAGCAGCGCAGTGCCATCCAGCAGACCGATCGGTCGGGTGACGCGCATCCAGGCACGTTGCTGAGGCGACAGGGTCCCGGTGGAGAGCTCCCGCACGACCTCGTTCCACACCTGGCCGAGATCGGATTGTCGCTCTGACACCCGCTGACTCCCCTTCCGCCGGTGGTGGACTTCAGGAGCGCACGCGTGTCCACAGAGTTATCCACAGCTGTGGATAACGTGATCGCGCTCTCCCCGGGTCCCCGACGTGCCAGCTTGCCGGGCGGCCTCCAGCAGTGTTCGGGCGCCGCAAGCTAACAAGCCTGGGGTGCTGCCACAAGAACCCCGTGTAAGCAAGCACCATCGATGTAACGGCGTGTCGCCCGGACAGTGACGCGAGACGCTGGTTTTGACGTCTTGGGTGCCGGCCGCCTAGGCTCGGGCCGTCTCCCGCCCACCGGCGGGTATTCTTGCGCGCCCTCGCCCATGGCGACGCGCACCACAGCACCGGGAGAACGACAGCCGTGAGCAAGGGCAAGCGTACGTTTCAGCCGAACAACCGTCGCCGGGCCAGAACCCACGGGTTCCGGTTGCGGATGCGTACCCGCGCCGGGCGCGCGATCCTGGCGGCCCGGCGCCGCAAGGGTCGCATCGAGTTGTCGGCCTAACCTCCTCGCGCCGGATATCTCGCGTTGCTCCCCGCTGCCGCCCGACTGACCCGCCGCGACGACTTCGCGACGGGGATGCAGCGGGGCCGCCGGGCGGCTCGCGGCTCCGTCGTCGTACACCTGGCCTGTGCCGGCGCCACTGACACACCACCGCCGGTGAGCCCGACAGTGAGCTCACAAGTGGGTCCCAAAGTGGGATTTGTGGTCGGTCGGACAGTCGGTGGGTCTGTGGTCCGGCACCGGGTGCAGCGCCGGTTGCGCCATCTCATGCGGTCCCGCTTGGCGCGTCTTCCGGCCGGATCGCTCGTGGTCGTGCGGGCACTACCATCGTCGGCCGGCGCGAGTAGCGCGGCGCTGAGTGATGATCTGGACGGCGCACTACGGCGGCTGCTCGGCTCCCGTGCCGTGGGCACCTCGGGCGCGGCGGACCTGGGCAAGCGACGATGACGGGCCTGCCTTCCGGGGCGCAACCGGCTGCTTCGAGGGATCCGACGCGGGCAAGCGGTCCGACTGTTGCGACTGGGCAGGTGGTTCGGTTGCTGGTGGTGTTCTTGCGGTTCTACCGCCGGTGGATCTCCCCGGCGTTTCCGCCGACCTGCCGGTTTTTTCCGAGCTGCAGCGCGTATGCAATCGAGGCACTGACCATGCACGGGATGCTACGTGGGTCGTGGTGGACGGCGCGACGGTTACTTCGCTGCGGACCCTGGCACCCTGGAGGAGTGGATCCGGTCCCTCCAGGGAGATCACCCCGCTCCCATGCCGAGAGTGAGTCGTAGTGCTGAACTTCATCTACTACCCGGTGTCGGCCATCTTGTGGTTCTGGCACAAGGCGTTCGGCTACGTGCTGGGTCCGGGCAATGGCTTTGCCTGGGCCCTGGCCGTGGTGTTCCTGGTGTTCACGTTGCGCGCGGTGCTGTTCAAGCCGTTTGTCGGCCAGGTCCGCTCGATGCGCAAGATGCAGGAGTTCGCGCCGGAGATCCAGAAGCTGAAGAAGAAGTACGGCGACGACCGCACCAAGATGGCCGCCGAGATGCAGAAGCTTCAGTCCGAGCACGGGGTAAACCCGTTGGGCGGCTGCCTGCCGGTGTTGGTGCAGATCCCGGTGTTCATCGGTCTGTTCCAGGTGCTGCGGTCGTTCAACCGATCGTTCCTGTCCGCCGAGCAGAACCGCCTGATCGGCAACTATGTGTTCAGCGCGGCGGACGTGCGTTCCTTCCTCGACGCGCACCTGTTCGGGGTGCCGCTGTCGGCGTACATCACCGAGCCCGCGGCGTTGCTGGCCCGGTATGGGGACATCTCCCGGTGGCAGATTGCCGCCGTGGCCCTGCCGCTGACCATCGTGGCCGGTGTCCTCACCCACCTCACCGCGAAGCAGTCGGTGGCGCGGCAGAATCCGGCGCAGATCGCCGCCAACCCGCAGGCCGCGATGATGAACAAGCTGATGGTGTACCTGTTCCCGCTCGGTGTGGTGGCCGGCGGTCCGTTCTTCCCGTTGGCGATCCTGCTGTACTGGCTGTCCAACAACCTGTGGACCCTTGCCCAGCAGCGGGTGGTTTACCAGAAGATTGAGGCTGAGGACGCTGAGAAGAAGGAGGTCGCGATCGCCCAGCGGCAGGCGTTGGGTCCCCGACCAGGCCAGAAACCCGTACGTCCGAAGAGGGACACCGCCGATGCGGTTGATCACGATGCCGTAGCAGAAATGGATTCCAAAGAATCGGGGTCCGGTATGGCGGCGTCCAACGGGGTGGTAGCAAACGGGGCTGGATTGACCCAGTCCGGCGCCTCCGGCGGTCCGTCCGGCGCCCAAGGCTCTGCGCGCGCGGACGGCGCCGCGCCACCTGGCATGATCCAGCAGCGGCCCCGACCGCGGAAGAAGACAAACCGGAAGCGCCGCTGAGGGCGGGATCACCCGGAGAGGAGACAGTTGTGGCGGAGACGCTGGCGACTGAGGCAGTGGTGACCGAAGAGAACTCGCTGGTTGATGGTGATGGAGAGGGCGGGTCTGGCCGGTCGATGCGCAACGCCCCACCGAGTGAAGAGCTTCTCGTTCAGGAGGGCGACGCTGCCGGTGACTATCTCGAACGACTGCTCGACCTGGTGGATTACGACGGCGATATCGATCTTGACGTTGAGGCCGGTCGAGCCATGGTGAGCATCGATGGCGGAGCGGACTTAGCGAAGTTGGTGGGGCCCCGCGGCACGGTGCTCGAGGCTCTCCAGGAACTGACCCGACTCGCGGTGCAGCAACAGACCGGAGCGCGAAGCCGGCTGATGCTCGATATTGCTCAGTGGCGGGCTGCTCGGCGAGATGATCTCAGTGAGCTGGGCCGGTCGATAGCGCAGCGGGTACTCGACGGTGGTGAGCCGATTCGGTTGCAGTCGATGACCCCCTTCGAGCGGAAGATCGTGCATGACGCGGTGGCGGCCGTGGATGGGGTACGCAGCGAGAGTGAGGGTGAGGAGCCGCAGCGCTGCGTCGTGGTGTCCCCCGCTACGTGATCCACGCTCGTCCGCTTGGGGCCTCATCTGCATGCTGCCTGAGCGGTTGATGTTCCACGTGAAACAGCCGATGTCGCCGGACATTCCTAGAGCAGCGCAGACGGTGTTCGGTGAGCGGTACCCGCTCGCTGAGCGCTATGCGGCACTGCTCGCAAGCTCGGGAGTTGACAGGGGGCTCATCGGCCCGCGAGAAGGCGATCGGTTGTGGGAACGTCACCTCCTCAACTCTGCAGTGCTGGCTGAACTCGTGCCGCAGGGCTGCCACGTCCTCGACGTGGGCTCCGGGGCGGGTTTGCCGGGGATACCTCTTGCGCTGGCCCGCCCGGACCTGTCGATTGTGTTGCTGGAGCCGATGGCCCGGCGGGTGGCGTGGTTGCGGGAGGTAGTGGCAGCGCTCGGGCTCAGCGTCGGGGTTCATCGTGGGCGCGCCGAGGACCCGCTGGTACGAGATGAGCTGGGCAGCAATGACGTGGTGACTGCCCGAGCGGTAGCACCGCTGGGACGTTTGGTGAGTTGGAGCCTTCCGCTGGTGGCACCGGGTGGCCGGCTGCTCGCGATCAAGGGCGCCGGTGCCGAGGAGGAGGCCAGTCGCGATGTTGTCGCCGTGCAGGCTGCCGGGGGGGCGGCCGTGGAGATCGTGCACTGCGGTGCCAACATTGTGCACCCGCCGACGACGGTCATCGTGGTGCGCCGGCTGGCCCAGCGTGTCCCTCGCTCAGCGAAGGCACGAAGGAGGAAGGATCGGTAAGCGTGAGCGCCCCGAAATGGTCCGACCCTGCGACCCAAGCGGATACTGCCACCCGACGGGGCAGCGGAATCGAAAACGTTGCGGCTCACGACGCGACCTCGGAACCTGCGAAATCGCCCGCTGCAGCACTCTTGGGTGTTTCACGTGAAACCGTGTCGCATGAAGACGCGTTAGTCAGACCGGGGCCGCGGCATGCCCTCACTCGCCCCTCGCCCTCGACTAGCCAGAGTCACTCGACTAGCCAGAGTCACTCGATCAGACAGAGTGGAGCCCATCACGTGCCCTGTCCCCCTAGCGCCCCTCCTGAAGCCGCCGGAGGCGTCTCAGCCCATGCACTGCCTTCTGGAGTCGGGTGGACGCCGATCGCGGAGGAGGCGGCGCGGGCCACTCGGGTGAAGCACCCCACCGATCAGTTGCCTCGCCCGGCCCGGCGCCGGGTACTGGCGGTGGCCAACCAGAAGGGCGGGGTCGGGAAGACCACGAGCACGGTCAACCTTGCCGCTGGACTAGCTCTGCAGGGGCTGCGCACCCTCGTGGTTGACCTGGACCCGCAGGGAAACGCTTCCACTGCGCTGGGTATCGAGCACCGCGCCGGTACTGCGTCGGTGTACGAGGTGCTGCTCGGGGAGATCGGGATCATCGACGCGGTCGCGGTGAGCCCGCAATCGTCCAACCTGCTCTGCATCCCCGCCACCATCGACCTCGCCGGCGCCGAGATCGAGCTGGTTTCCATGGTGGCCCGGGAATCGCGCCTGTGCCGGGCGTTGTCCGGCGTCGCACTCGACGAGTTGTGTGTCGACTACGTTTTCATCGATTGCCCCCCGTCGCTGGGACTGCTCACGGTGAACGCGCTGGTCGCCGCTCCTGAGGTGCTGATCCCGATTCAATGTGAGTACTACGCACTGGAGGGCCTCGGTCAGCTGCTCCGCAATATCGAGCTGGTGCAGGCGCACCTCAATCCTGCACTGACGGTGTCCACCATCCTGCTGACGATGTACGACGGGCGCACAAAGCTGGCCGATCAGGTCACCGCCGAGGTCCGCGAACACTTCGGCGACCAGGTCCTGCGTACCGTGATCCCGCGCAGCGTGAAGGTCTCAGAAGCCCCGGGCTTCGGGCAGACGGTGCTGGTCTACGATCCCGGTTCCCGGGGCGCGCTGAGCTACCTCGACGCGGCCCGGGAAATCGCGCTGGATCAGCGTTTCCTTGACCGCGGCGAGCCAACCCACACCCGTGACGGTGCGGGTTGGCCAGGCGGTCGCGAGGTGTCTCCCTGATGCCTCCCAGCAGCGCACTTTCGCACCAGCCGGCGTCTCCTGTTCAGCGCAAAGGTGGGCTCGGACGCGGTCTGGCGGCATTGATCCCCACCGGACCGGTCGGCACGGCCGGTGATCCAGCGTCGCGGTCGCGCCCCGACGGCCAGGTGGAAACCTCGACTGGTCAGGTCGCCGGTGCGGTCTACCAAGAGGTGCCGATGGCGGCCATCGTGCCCAACCCGCGGCAACCGCGACAGGTGTTCGACGAGGAGGCGCTGGCTGAGCTCGCACACTCGATCCGGGAATTCGGGTTACTGCAGCCCATCGTGGTCCGGCCACTGCCGGCTGAGCCGGCGATCGGGCACCTGCCGGCTGAGCCGACGATCGGGCAAGTCGGCTCGGGCCGTTACGAGTTGATCATGGGTGAGCGGCGGTGGCGGGCGGCGCAGCTGGCCGGACTGGACTGCATCCCGGCGATCGTGCGGGGTACTGCCGACGAAGCTATGCTCCGCGACGCGTTGCTGGAAAACATCCACCGGGTCCAGCTCAACCCGTTGGAGGAAGCCGCCGCCTACCAGCAGCTGTTGGAGGACTTCGGGGTGACACACGAGCAGCTGGCGTCGCGGATCGGGCGCAGCCGGCCGGTTATCACGAACACGATCAGGCTGCTCAAGCTGCCGGTTGCGGTGCAGCGACGGGTAGCGGCCGGAGTGCTCTCCGCCGGACATGCCCGAGCGCTGCTCAGCTTGGAGGAGTCGTTCGCTCAGGAGACGCTGGCGGCGCGGATCGTCGCCGAAGGACTATCGGTCCGGGCCACCGAGGAAGCGGTCACACTCAGCCGTACGGAGCCCACCCAGAACGCCCCGAAACCGGTGACACCCCGTCCGATGCGGGCGCCGGGGCTGCAGCAGCTCGCCGAGAACCTCTCCGACGCCTTCGACACCTGCGTGAAGGTAGAACTAGGTCGCCGCAAGGGCCGCATAGTCGTCGAATTCGGCTCCGTAGCCGATCTAGACCGCATCGTCGCGCTCATGACGAGCCGTCATGGAGACATATCGGGCTAAAGAGGCCATCAATAGCCGCGATATGTCTCCATATCGCGGGCGCGCGTCTACCCGCGGGCGATGGCCCGCTCGATGAGGGTGGCGTAGATGGTGCCTAGGTGGGCGCCGGTGGATTCAATGGCCATCGGGAGCAGTGATGTCTCGGTGAGTCCGGGGGCGACGTTGACCTCGAGAAACTGGGCCACTCCGTCCGCCGTAACCACCATGTCGGTTCGGGACACATCACGCAGCCCGAGTATCCGGTGCGCACTAACTGCCAGGTCGGCTACCGCGGCGGCTGCTGCGGTGTCGAGGCGGGCCGGGGCGTGGAAGGTGGCCAGCCCAGCGATGTAGCGGGCGGCGTAGTCGTAGAACCCGGATGTGGCGTCGATCTCGACCGCAGGTAGCGCCCGGGGTCCGTCCGGCCCGTCCAACACGGTAACCGCGACCTCGACACCCTCGACGAAGCTTTCCGCGAGTACCGAGTCCCCGTAGGCCAGGCAGCCCACGATGGCGCCCGGTAGCTCGGCGACCTCGCGCACCAGGTGCAGCCCCAGCGCGGAGCCACCCTGAGGCGGTTTGAGAATCAGCGGCAAGCCGAGCCGGGCGACCAGCGCGTCGAGAACATCTTGTGCTCCGAGGTCGCGGAAGGTGGCGTGTGGCAGTGTGATCCACTCCGGCGTGCTCAATCCGGCGCGGACCAGCTCGTCCTTGGCTGTCGGTTTGTCCCAGGCCCGGCGACAGGCCCGTGGATCGGCGCCTACATAAGGCACCCGCAACATCTCCAACACCGACTGCACGGCGCCGTTCTCCCCCGCACCGCCGTGCAGCGCGACCACGACAGCGTCCGGTCGGCTGCTGTTGATGCGGCTGATCAGTTTCGCGTCGACATCCCATTCCTCGACGCACAGCCCGGTATCGCGCAGCGAGCTGGACAGCCGGCGCCCGGAGCGAAGCGACACGTCTCGCTCGTGCGACAACCCACCAGCCAGCACAGCGACGGTGCGATCGGTCACCCGAGAACTCCTCTGTGTTAAGCAGTGTCGGGCGAGGGGGACTGCGCGCCGAACACCATGCGTGGGCGCAGGCTACCGAAGGTACGCTGCAACTCCAGCTCGTTGTCCAGCACGGCGGCCAGCCGACGCACCCCTTCGGTGATGCGCTCCGGTGTCGGATAGCAGAACGACAGCCGCATCATCCTAGCTGCCGACGATCTGTCCGACTCGGCGTAGAAGGCGGTGCCCGGAACGTAGGCCACCCGCTGGGTCACTGCCCGGGGCAGCATCGCCTTGGTGTCCAACCCCTCGGGCACCGTGAGCCAGACGTAGAACCCACCCGCGGGATGAGTCCACCGGCAGCCCGGCGGCAGATGGTGTGTCAGCGCTTCGAGCATGGCGACTCGACGGATCCCTTAGGCCTCCTGGTCGGTCTTGATCTGCCCCTTCCAGTCATGCGCAGTCAGGTAGCGGGCCACCACAAACTGGGTGAACGCCGGGGGGCACAGGGTCGCCGACTCCGCGGCCAACACCAGTTTCTCCCGCACTGCGTGGGGGGCCAGCGCCCAGCCAACCCGCAGTCCGGGCGCGAAGGTCTTTGAGAACGAGCCCAGGTACACCACATTGTCCGGGTCGGCAGCGCGCATCGCCGGATAGATCTGGCCGTCGAAGCCCAGCAGACCGTAGGGGTTGTCCTCAACGATCAGCACCTTATGCTCGGCGCACAACTGCAGTATCTCGGCACGGCGCGGCACGGCCAGCGTGACGCCGGCCGGATTGTGAAAGTTCGGAATCGTGTACAGGAACTTGGGGGTGCGACCAGCAGCGCGCAATGAACGTAGGGTGGCGGCCAACTCCGCAGGTATCAATCCGTCGTCGTCCATCGGCACCTGAACCACCTGCGCCTGGTAGGACGCGAAGGTGGTCAGCGCCCCGACATAGGACGGGGCCTCGGCGAGCACCACGTCTCCCGGGTCGCAGAAGATCCGGGTCACCATGTCCAGCGCCATCTGGGAGCCGACAGTCACCGTGACGTCGTCGGCGTGCGCCCGGATCCCTTCCAGGGCCATCAGTTCGCAGATCCGCTCGCGAAGCTCCGCAGTGCCTTGCGCCGAGCCGTACTGCAGCGCCGTCATCCCCTCGGTGGCAACCATCTGGGCCAGCTCGTCAGCCAACGAGTCCAACGGCAACGCCGGCAGGTACGGCATGCCACCGGCGAGGGACACCACCTCGGGTCGACTGGCTACCGCGAACAGTGCGCGGATCTCGGAAGCGGTCATGCCCGCCGTGCGCTGCGCGTAACGGTGCAGGTGCGGATCAAGGTCGCGTTGGGTGGGCTGTTTGCGACCGGGCTGGTCAGGCATGGACGTGGGAGTCATGTGGGCGCCTTCGCTGCGGTTGCGGGTCCCCTGGCAGTGTAGAGGTCAGTTTCACGGTGGCCGCGGTCTTCACTCCGGGCCGCCATCGGCATATGCTGCGCCAGGCGCTGTGCCCGCCTGGCGGCGCCCGTGGAGTTCAGGGAGGCCCGGTGTCACGTCGAGTGGTCGGTGTCACCCTGGACAATCTGAGTCTGCTGCCGAAGCAGTGCCGATGCTGTGTGTTCTGGGAGCTTGCCCCGCATATCCGGGAGCAGGCGGAGGACTTCGACCAGACTGAGTTGGAGAAGGAGTCCTGGGTGTCCAGCGTGCTGCTGGAGTGGGGTTCTTGCGGGCGGATCGTGATGTCCGGCGATGTGCCGGCTGGCTACGTGCTCTACGCGCCCCCCGGCGCGGTGCCGCGGGCGTCGGCGTTTCCCACCTCGCCAGTCAGCGCCGATGCCGTGTTGCTTACCGCGCTGAAGGTGCTGCCCGAGTTCAGCGGTGGCGGTTTGGGCCGGATATTGGTGCAGGCGGTCGCCAAGGACCTGACCCGGCGCGGTGTCAAGGCCATCGAGGCCTTCGGTGATGCCCATCCCACTGCGGAGTCCAGTTGCGTGGTTCCAGCCGAGTTCCTGCAGCAGGTCGGCTTTAAGACGGTGCACGCGCACTCGCGCTGGCCCCGGCTACGCCTGGAGTTGCGTACCGCCCTGACCTGGAAGGAGGACGTCGAGGCTGCCTTGGAGCGGTTGTTGACGTCGGTGACGATCCACAACGTCGAGCCGAGCCTGCGACCGGCCTGACGAGGCTACTCCGCTCGGGCCAGCTCTCCGCGTAGTAGATCGGCGAAGCTGAACGTGCCGGTAGGTTGATCGTTCTCGCCCAGCAAGTAGAGCCGCTTGACGGCCACCACTATCCCTTCGGCGACCACATCGCGGAAGGCAGGGTCGAGGAGTTTGCGGCGGTCCTCGGGGTTGGTCAGGTAGCCCAATTCCACCCGCACCGCGGGCATCCGCGTCATCCGCAGCAACTCCCAGGTCTTGGGGTGGGTTCCGCAGTCGAGCATCCCGGTGCGGGCGGTCAGCTCGCGCTGGATGAACTCGGCCAGCGCCTCACCCAGGGTGGAGCTGGTGCCGTTGCTGGTGCCGAAGTGAAACGTCGCCAAGCCATGTGCCAATGCCGTGGGATGGCCGTCGGTGTGCAGCGACAGCACCAGGTCACCACCCGCGGTGTTGGCGAAGGCGGCTCGCTCGGCTTCGGTGGGGCTGGTATCCCGGCTGTGGGACAGCAGCGTCTCCATCCCGGTGGCAGTCATCCTACCCACCAGCCGCGCAGCCAGATCCCACATCAGGTCCGCCTCGGTGGCTCCGTCGACCACGATGCCTTGTTCAGAACCGCCGTGGCACGGATCGATGATGATCCGCTTGCCGCGCAAAGCCGGACCCGCGCGGCGGGCTCGTTCCTGCTCGCGGAGCAACACCGGCCGACCACCGCGGACCTTGGGCTGCAGCTGACGCAGCGCCCGCAAGGTGGCCGGTCCGCAGACCCCGTCGACCAGCAGGCCGTAGTCACGCTGGAAGCTGCGCAGTGCGATCTCGGTCTGCGCACCGAAGATCCCATCCGCCCGGTCGGCGTCATAGCCCAGCTCAAGCAACCGTTCCTGCAGCGTGCATACGTCGTCGCCGCGCATCGGGCGGGCGATGAGATAGCTGAGCAGTCGGCAGCCGAACCCCAGACGCGCGTCGCACAAAGCCTGGTAGGTGGCCCGCCCGACGATGCCATCGCTGATCAAACCGCGACGCTGCTGGAAAGCACGGACCGCGTGCTCCACAGTGATGTCGAAGATGTCTGGGTCCGCGGCTGTCTCGGCACTCGATTTGGACGACTGTGGTAGCAATCCCTGCGCGGTCAGCAGCGCCCTGAGCTGCGCCACCGTCTGCCCAGTGTCGCCGCGGCGGAGCAGCTGCATTCAACCTCATTTCAGATCGGCACGGAACTCGTGCGGTGCGGGCTGGTCACCCATGCTCGCCCCGCCGGACAGGACGCGTGCCAGCGTAATCGGTTGCCTGCCGCGACGATGAGTCTGCGCTGCCCATCGTCGCCGCAGGTGCGGATCAGCCCAGGTAGTCGGCCAGATCTTCGAGCAGCGCGGCCTTGGGTTTGGCGCCGACGATCTGCTTCACCGGCTTGCCACCCGAGAACAGGATCATGGTCGGGATCGACATGATCTGGTAGTCCCGTGGG
>JBHEMR010000144.1:0-5931 GCA_046262495.1 Pseudonocardiaceae bacterium
CCGTTCTGCTTGGCCCACTCGCGAATGGACCGGAGCGTGTCGCGGTTGTAGCCGCTGCGCGCAACGCCAGCGTTGCCAGCACCGCGGGTTGAACGGTCGGCGCCACGAGCGCCCGGGCGCCGCGCGCTGGTCTTGCGAGCAGCCGCAACGTAACGGGCCAAGTTGTCACGAAGCTTGGCGGCGTTGTCGTTCGCCAGATCGATCTCGTACGAGATGCCTTCGAGCGCGAACTCGACTGTTGAAATGTCCTCAGCTTCCTCACCGGTGAGGTCGTCGATGAGGGTGACGATGGTCTTCTGAGCCACGAGTACTGATTCTCCTTGTCGGGAGGAAGGCGGCGTAGGCACAACTGCCGTGCCGTGAACGCTGACCGCGATAAGATACACAATGCATCTGGGACCCGAGTCCGCGGCATGCCGAAAGCGTCCGTCGCGGCACGCAGAACGCTTCAGCCAGCGCGACGCAGGCGCGCCACCTCGGCAAGCACGACACCGGCGGCGACCGACGCGTTGAGTGACTCAACCGGTCCCACCATGGGTATCGACACCGCGGCATCACAAGTTTCCCGGACCAGCCGGGACAGCCCGCGCCCCTCCGAACCGAGAACGAGCACTAAGGGTCCGGTAGCCAGCGCAAAGGCGTCCAACGGCATTGAGCCCTCGGCGTCGAGCCCCACAATCATCAAACCGGCCGCAGCGAAGTCCTTGAGCGTGCGAACCAGATTCGTGGCCCGAGCCACCGGTAGATACGCGGCCGTGCCCGCAGAGGCGCGCCAGGCCACTGCGGTCATCCCCGCCGAGCGGCGCTGCGGTACCACCAGTCCATGCGCGCCGAACCCGACGGCGCTACGGACCACTGCTCCGAGGTTGCGCGGGTCGGTCACCCCGTCCAGCGCCACAAGCAACGGCGCCGTAGTGGACTGCTGAGCGGCGATCAGCACATCCTCGGGGAATGCGTACTCATACGGCGGCACCTGCAGCGCCACCCCCTGGTGCAGGGCACCCCTGGCCAACCGATCGAGGTCCGCTTTGGGCACCTCGAGGATGGACAGACCGGCGTCGGCAGCCAACCGTACGGACTCGCTGACGCGATCATCCAGGTCCACCCCAATGGCCACCTGCAGGGCGGTGGCTGGCACTGCGGCGCGCAGGCATTCCAGCACCGGGTTACGCCCCAGCACGGTCTCGCCCGGTTCGCTACCGCTGCGACGGCGGGCCGCAGCGGCTGGGCTGTCTCCTCCCTGCCGTGCAGTCGATCGCCGTTGGCCAGAGCTGGGCTGGGCATCCTTACGCTGGCCCTCTTGTCGTTGGGCGCCTTGGCGTTGAGCCGGGTGGCCGGGCCGCAGCTCCGCGGCCGGGGTGGCGCCGCGGCCGCGGAGCCCTTTGCGCTTCTGCCCGCCCGAGCCGACGACAGCGCCCTTCTTGGTGCCCGGCTTGCGCATCGCGCCCCGGCGCTGAGAGTTACCAGCCATGTCGTGAGTTCCCCTTGACCGTCCACACCGGACCATCGGGGGTGTCCTCGACGGTGATACCGGCCGCCAACAGCTGATCACGCACCGCGTCGGCGGTCATGTAGTCACGGCGGCTGCGAGCCTCGGCACGCTCGGCGAGCAGCCGGTCCACCAAGAAAGCCAGCGCCGCCGACGCGGCGTCTGAGCCCGACGTCGCGCGCCACTGTTCAGACAGTGGGTCCAAGCCCAGCACGCCGGTCATCGCACGCACCGAACCGGCCGCTGCCACCGCCGCTGGGTGATCCCCGGCGTCCAACGCCGCGTTGCCTTCGTGCACGGTCGCGTGAATCGCGGCCACTGCCGCCGGAGTGCCGATGTCGTCGTCCATCGCTCCAGCGAAGTCGGCGCACCAAATGCGTGGTTCCGGCACGCCGCACCGCTCCCGCACGCGGTGCACGAACGACTCGATCCGCTGGTAGGCGGCCACCGCCTCATTGAGCGCACCGTCCGAATACTCAATGGCTGACCGGTAATGCGCCGCAATCAGATAATACCGCAGCTCCACGGCACGAACCCGGCGCAGGGTGGCCGGGATGGACAACGTGTTGCCCAGCGACTTGGACATCTTCTCGCCGGACAACGTCACCCAGCCGTTGTGCAACCAATACCGGGCAAAGCAGTCGCCGGCAGCACGGGATTGGGCCAGTTCATTCTCGTGGTGCGGAAAGACCAGATCCAGCCCGCCGCCGTGGATGTCGAACTCCGGGCCGAGGTAGGCAGTCGCCATGGCCGAGCACTCCAGGTGCCATCCGGGCCGGCCCGCGCCCCATGGCGTCGGCCAGGATGGCTCACCTGGCTTGGCACCCTTCCACATCGTGAAGTCCCGGGGGTCGCGCTTGCCCGATCCCGCGGATTCACCTTGACAGACCTCGTCGAGACGCTGTCCCGACAGCGCGCCGTAGTCCGGCATCGTGGCCACCGCGAAGTAGACGTCGCCGCCGGCTGCGTAGGCGTGCCCCCGGTCTATCAACCGCGCCATCAGCTCGACCATCTGCGTGATGTGGCCGGTGGCCCGCGGCAAGACCGACGCGGGCAGGCAGCCGAGCGCTGTGTAAGCGTCCTCGAACGCCCGTTCGTGGGTGTGCGCCCACTCCCACCACGGCCGGCCCGCCTCGGCAGATCTGGCGAGGATCTTGTCGTCGATGTCGGTGACATTGCGCACCAGAAGCACGTCGTGGCCAGTGGCGATCAACCAGCGACGCAGCACGTCGTAGTTCAGCGCCGAGCGAACGTGGCCGATATGCGGGACACCTTGCACGGTGGCACCACAGACGTAGATCGACGCTGTGCGCGGTCGCAACGGGACGAACTCACGCTGGCTACGGGTCGCGGTGTCGTAAAGCTGCAGGCTCACTCGGGTGATGGTACGAGCAGCACCGTTGCCACCGCTGCGACGCCCTCACCGCGGCCGGTCAACCCGAGGCCGTCAGTGGTGGTGCCGGATACCGAAATCGGGCCGCCCAAGGCGTCAGACAGCACTCGCTGCGCCTCGACGCGGCGAGTGCCCACCCGCGGCGCGTTGCCGATCACCTGTACGACGCCGTTGCCCACCATCCAGCCCTGCGACGCCAACCTGCGGCGCACCTCGGTGAGCAGCTCGGCGCCGTGCGCCCCGGCCCAGCGCTGCTCATCCGTGCCGAACACCGCACCCAGATCACCCAGTCCAGCAGCCGACAGCGCAGCGTCGCACAACGCATGCGCGGCGACGTCACCGTCCGAGTGGCCGGCGCAACCGGGCACTCCGGGCCAGCGCAGCCCGGCGAGCCAGCAGTCTCGGCCGGGTTGTACCGGGTGCACATCGGTGCCAATCCCGATCCTCATCCCGGACCGGCGGCTCTCGCGCCGGCCAGCAGTTCAGCGACGACGAGATCGAGCGGAGTGGTGATCTTGAAAGCATGCGGGTGACCCGGCAGCGTGGTCACCCGCATCCCCAGCGCCTCGACGAGCCCGGCGTCGTCGGTCACCGGCCCGGACGGTAGCTGGTGGGCGCGGCGTAGCAGGTCCCCAGCGAAGCCCTGTGGGGTCTGCACCACCCGCAGGGCCGCCCGGTCCAAAGTGCCCACGACGCAGCCGTCGGAGTCCACTTCTTTGATCGTGTCGACCACCGACAGGACCGGCACCACAGCCTGCTGTCCGGCGCGCACCGCGCGCACCACCGCTCGGATCACACTGACCGGGGCCAGGCAGCGGGCAGCGTCATGCACCAACACAACCTCCGCGTCGGGCACCGTCTGCAGGGCCGCCCGTACCGAGTCGCAGCGCTGCGCACCACCGATGACAATCCGCACCTGGTCGCCCGCTTCGGCCACGGCGGTGCGGGCCTGGGCCTGGTGTTGCTCACCGACCGCAACGACGACGACCTCGATGCAACCGGACGCCAACAGACGCTGCACACAGTGCCAGAGCAACGGACGGCCAAGCAACGGCACGAAAGCCTTCGGCCTCCCAGCCGCCAACCGGAGTCCGTGTCCCGCCGCAGGCACCAGTGCCACGACCCGAGGGGTCGAGGCACTGGTCGATGACGTCGTCAGGGCGCTTGACGCGGGAAGCAGTGGCTCAGGAGGCGGCCGCGAGAACCTCGTCGAGTAAGACCTCGGCGTTGTCCTCGTTAGTGCCCTCGGCGAGTGCGAGCTCGCTCACCAGAATCTGGCGAGCCTTCGCAAGCATGCGCTTCTCGCCGGCCGACAGGCCCCGATCACGCTCGCGACGCCAGAGATCCCGGACCACTTCCGCCACCTTGTTGACATCGCCAGAGGCGAGCTTCTCCAAGTTGGCCTTGTACCGCCGCGACCAGTTCGTTGGCTCCTCGGTATGGGGAGCACGCAGCACCTCGAAAACCCGATCGAGACCCTCTTGGCCGACCACGTCCCGCACACCGACGAACTCGGCGTTGGCAGCGGGAACACGGACGGTAAGATCACCCTGAGCGACCTTCAAGACGAGATACTGCTTCTCCTCGCCTTTGATCACTCGAGTTTCGATGGCCTCGATGAGAGCGGCACCGTGATGCGGGTAGACGACGGTCTCTCCGACCTTAAAAACCATGTGTCCTCTGCCCCTTTCGCTGCACCCAGGTTACCACGTCTGGAAATCGCGGCGCGGGGGGCGGGTCGACTACTTAGAGCGTCATCGCAGGTCAGAGGATCCGACCAGGGGCCCACAACAGGCAACTCCGTGCTGCGCAGCTCACAGTAACTCCACTGTGGACCGCGTCGGCGGGCCGGCTGCGCCGAGGTGGCGCACCGCCCGTAGGGGTGGGTCCGATACGCTTCGACGATGCGGGTCCCCCCCACCATCGCGGCTCGCATCGTGGCCTGCTGCGCCGCCGCGCTGGCGCTGGTTGGCTGCAGTGCCGGCCAGATCACCCAGACCGACAACCAGGTTTCCGCCGTCGACGGGGCCTTCGGCAACGTCGGAAACTCCATCGCGCTGCGCGACGTGCTGTTGCCCTACCCGCCGAACCAGACAGGCACCTACCCCGCCGGGTCGACCGTGCCGGTGGTGCTCACCGTCATCAACCAAGGTGATCAACCCGATGAGCTGGTCGCCGTGACCAGCTCGACCGGCCACGCGGTGGTGCTGGGCGCAACGCAGATTGCTCCCGGCACGACCGTCATCAGCACCATCGGTTCGGCCGGCCCCAGCAGCCCACTGGTAGTCGGCGAACTGAGGATTCTGCTCACCAACACCCAGCCGCTACGCGCTGGCCTGACGACGCCGATCACCTTCCAGTTCCGCAACGCCGGCACCCTGACCCTCCCGGTTCCCATGGCGGCCCCGCCGAACTCCGCGGGCTAGGCGCGCTCCTGCCGACGGCTGTCGGTGCGGACCGATAACGTCCGCGACCATGGTGAGATCTTCCGTGAACACCCCCGTGACCCACCGGTGCGTTGACTGCGGGCATGAAGTCGCCAAGTGGGTGGGACGCTGCCCGGAGTGCCAGACATGGGGCACCGTGGCGGCGGCCGGTTCCCGGTCGGTGACGGCGGTGGCGGCCGCAGTGCCGTCGGCTCCAGCCCTCCCGATCTCCCAGATCGACCTGCAGTGCGCGCAGACCACCGCCACCGGCGTAGCCGAGCTCGACCGGGTGCTGGGCGGCGGCCTGGTACCCGGCGCGGTGGTGCTGTTGGCCGGCGAGCCCGGGGTCGGAAAGTCCACCCTGCTACTGGAGGTCGCGCACCGCTGTGCACTGGCTGGCCGGCGCCCGCTGTACGTCACCGGAGAGGAATCGGCGGGCCAGGTGCGGCTGCGCGCACAGCGCACCGGCGCGGTGCACGATGAGCTGTTCCTCGCTGCTGAGTCCGACCTCGCCGCCGTGCTTGGGCACCTCGACGCCGTCAATCCAGGACTGTTGATCGTCGACTCGGTGCAGACCATGTCGTGTGCCGGCGTCGAGGGCAGCCCGGGTGGAGTGTCGCAGG
>JBHEMR010000145.1:0-8544 GCA_046262495.1 Pseudonocardiaceae bacterium
CAACGTGATCATGCATGGCAACCTCGATCCCGACCGTGAGGTGCGGGTTGCCCGCATCACCGCCGTGGTCATCGGGGCGCTGGCGGTCCTCGGTGGTATCGCCGCGCTCGGTCAGAACGTCGCGTTCCTGGTGGCACTGGCTTTCGCGGTGGCGGCTTCGGCGAACCTTCCCACGATTCTGTATTCCTTGTTCTGGAAGCGGTTCAATACCAGTGGCGTGCTGTGGAGCATGTACGGCGGTCTGAGCAGCTCGGTAGTGCTGATCATCTTGTCGCCGGCCGTGTCGGGTACCGCTAAGTCGATGTTCCCGAGTCTGGACTTCGCGATCTTCCCGCTGAAGAATCCGGCGCTGGTCTCGGTGCCGATAGCGTTTGCGCTCGGATACCTCGCCACGGTGCTCAGCAAGAACGACATCGCCGACCCGGCAAAGTACGCCGAGATGGAGGTGCGCGCGCTGACCGGGGCTGGGGCTGAGCGGTCGCTGGCATCGCCGGTTGATGTCCTCCCGCCGCAGCCCAGGCCGCCGCTGCGCCCGAGGCCCGCCGCTAGTGCCTACAGCATCCCGTTCAGCTCGGCTAGCCCCCCTGCTGAACTCACCGCTAAGCCCCCGGAATTGACGTCAGCCGCACCGATGAACCGGGTTTTCCGACGGCGGGTACTTATCGCCGCCGGGGTGCTGGCCGGGGTGGCCGTCCTCGGAGTTTCTGTCTCGATGAGCCGGGTCCTGGCCGCGCCACCGCAGGGGGCGAACACCACACCTCAGCTCGGACCCAACATTGCGGCGAACGCTGGACCGGAGGTCGCGATACCCGCGCTCGGTGGGACTATCCAGGTCGGAAAGACTCCCGCCTTCGTCGCGGTCTCCCCGAACGGTCGTCACGCCTACATCGCGAACGGGAAAGCTCAGGTCGTCACCGTGGTGGACACTGCGGTCAACCAGGTGACCGCGACCATCCCTATTCCAGCGGGTCCGCCGCAGTTCCTCTCCTTCGCGCCGGATGGCCGGACGCTGTACATCAGCATCTTCAACGAGCAGCGGACAATCCACTCGATCGACGTGCTCGATACCGCGTCGAACACCGTGGTCGCGACGATTCCGCAGCCCGCGCGGCCCTATCTCGCAGCGGTCAGCCGGGATGGCAAACGGCTCTACATCCCCAACCATGACACTGCGTCGGTGTCGGTGATCGGAACCGACACGAACACTGTCGTCGCAGAGGTCAAGGTCGCGCCGAATCCGCACTGGGTCGCGTTCTCCCGCGACGGCACCCGCGCCTACACGGCCAACCACGAGTCCAACGTGGTTTCGGTGATCGATACCACCACCCTTGAGGTATTGGCGACTATCCCGGTCGGCGCCAGCCCGCACAGCATCTCGGTACATCCCAGCCTTCCGCTGGTCGCCAACGTGAACTACGACGGCGGCACCATGTCGGTGATCGATACCACCAATAACAAGGTGATTGCGACCATCCCGGTCGGGCAGCATCCGCAAGACATCGCGTGGGCTCCGGATGGCCGGTTCGCCTACGTGGTCAATGAGGGCAGCAACAGCATCACCGTCGTCAACGCGCGGACCAACCAGGTCACCGCGACCATCCCGACCGAGGCCAAGCCGACCAGCATCGCGGTGCTGCCCAACGGCCGTCAGGCCTTTGTGAGCAACCTCGACAGCGGGACCCTGACCATCCTGGAACTCACCGGCTGACTCCTTCTGGATCCACCAAGGGGCTCAGTTATGGCACCATTGGCGCCATGACCACCCCGGTTCCGGCCATCGTGGTGGCCGACCTGCCTGGCAGCGCGGTGCTGCTCGACGTTCGTGAAAACGACGAGTGGGCCGCTGGGCATGCGCCGGCGGCGGTGCACGTCCCGATGGGACAAGTGGCGCAGCGGCTCGACGAGCTGGCCACCGTGTTTCCTGATTGCCCGGTGCGCGTGGTATGCCGCTCGGGAGGGCGGTCGGCGCGGGTCACGGCTTATCTCAAGCAGGCGGGTTGGGACGCGGTGAACGTCGAGGGCGGGATGCGTGCCTGGGCCGCTGCGGGTCGTCCCGTGGTGGCCGACTCGAACGTGGCGCCGCGGGTTTTGTAGTTGCGGTGGTGGCCACCCCGGCGGATGAGCAGATGCGCACACTGGCCGCGGTGGCGGTCCCGCTGCTCGGGCTGACCGCCACGCTGGCGCTGGTTACCGCGGGCGCAGAGGCGTGGCGTTACGCGCTACTGCTGTCCAGCCGCAGCGACGCGGTGCCCGCTGGTCCGCTGCACGTCAGCGATGCGCTGGTGGTCACCGGCGGCGTCGTGTCGCTGCTGTCCGCTGCGTTAGCCGGCGCGGTCACGCTGGGTTGGCTGGTGCATGCGCACGCGACCGCAGCTCGGGCCGCTGCGGTCAGGCCTGCCCGGCCGGGCTGGCAGTTGGTGGTGGGAGCCCTGGTGCCAGGACTGAATCTATTGGTGCCGGGCGCGGCGCTCGCCGAGCTGGAGCACACCACGCTGGGTCAGCACCCAGACGATCGACTGCGTCCCTCTCGCCTGGTCATCGGGTGGTGGGTGCTCTGGGTGATCGGATTGGTGCTGGCCGGCGCGGCCACGCTGTGGAACCTGCGCGGTGGTGTGCAGGCCCGCGCCGATGGAGTGCTGCTGCACGTTGCCACTGACCTGGTGGCCGTGGCTGTCGCGATCACCACGATCGTCGTGGTGCGACGGCTGACCCGGTTGCTCAGTCCGGCGACGCGCAACCGCGCACGCCGCATGGTTGTTGTGCGGGTGCCTGGCGGCATCCGCTCGTGAGTGGGATTCAGTGCGGGAACACTGTTCGCACTCACGAGGTCATCGGGCCACGCGATAACGTGCCCGCGTGACCAAAACGAAGTCCCGCCAGCACATCGACGGCCAGACCAACCCCCGCCAGTCCTGCCCCTGCGGCTCCGGCAAGAGATACAAGGCGTGTCACGGCGGCCCGGGGGGTGCCCAGGACGTCATCGTCCGGCGTCCCTTCGCCGGCCTCGCCGCAGAGTGCCAGCTCGTCGCGCTGCGCGAGTTCGTGCCATCGGCGACTGCGCCACTGCCGTTGGCGCAGCCGGCCGGGCGGGAGGTCACGCTGGCTACCGTGCTGCCGACGGCGGCTGCGGCGATCGTTCGACCCGATAACGTCGCGCTGGTCGGCTTGCAAGTGCTCAACCGCTCCACGGACCTGTCCCGGGACCTCGGCCGGGCGGTGAGCTGGGCGCTGACCGCGGAACCTGGCTCGGTGTTGGCGACGGTCAGCACCACCGGCGAAGGTGAGCAGATCCGGTTACAAGAGCTGCTGACCCCCGAGGCACCGCTCGACGTCACAGTCCATCCCGACTTCGCCTGGTGGATCCCCGGGGAGGAACCCCCATCCGCAGAGGCGGCGGCCTCGTTGCAGCAGGCCAATGCCGCGATCATGCCGACCGAGGCAGTGACCGGGGCCGGGATCGAGGCGGCCTACTGGGTCGATGCCGGCGATAAGGCGCACCTGCGATGGGTTCGCCCGGAGCCTGAGGAGCAGCTGCTTGCGGCGCTGGCTCGGTTGGCTGCCCGCAATGAGCTCGACCTCGACGGGGACTCCCGGTTCGCTGGCTCGTTTCGTGCCCACGGCGTGCTGGTGCCGGTCTGGGACCTCGACCGCGAGCAGCACGCTCGGGAGTGGGTGGCTCCCGCGGAGGCCTTCGCACCCCGGCTGGCCGACGCTTTGGACTCCCTTGAGAGCACGCCGCTTTCCGATCCCGAACGCCGCGCTCTACGCGGCCTTCGCGGTCGCCAAGTCACCATCCGCTGAACCTCCCCACCGGGAGCGCGGAACGGGGTTAGGGGAGCCAGGTGACGTGGCCGTGTAACAAGGCGTAGCCGACGAAGGCTACGGTGTCGATCAGTGCGTGCGCGATCACCAGGGGCCAGAGGCGGTGGGTTCGTTGCCAGACCCGGCCGAACACCAGGCCCATCACCAGGTTCCCCACGAATCCGCCGAACCCCTGATAAAGGTGGTAGCTGCCGCGTAGTGCCGCGCTGGCCAGCAGGGCGCCGACGCCACCCCGTCCGAGCTGGCGCAGCCGGGTGATCAGGTACCCGACCACCAGCAGCTCCTCGGCCAGCGCATTGGCTCCCGCGGCGGCGACGAGCACCGGGACCCGCCACCAGGTGTCGGCGAGCGCGGACGGCGCCACGGTGAGGTTGAGGCCAGCCGCGCGGGCCAACAGGTACAAGCCCAACCCCGGGCCGCCGATCATCGCGGCGAGCCCGACGCCAAGCCCCGCATCCCGACGGACCGCCCGGCGGTCCAGGCCCACAACGTGCAGCGAGATGCCGCTGCGCCAGAGCAGGTAGGCGCCCAGACCTGCCCAAGCCAGCAGCTGGATCACCCCAGTGAGCTGATAGCCGAGGTCCAGCAACTCGTTCTTACGCACCGGCGCGTTGATCGCCACCGACTGGTCGGCCAGGGAACCGGGAGCGAGCAGCGCGTCCAGTAGCGCCAGCAGGCTGCGCAGGCCGGACAGCCCCAGCGTCACCGCCAGCACCAGGACCACCTCAATGATCAGTGCCCGGCGTTGCCCGGCCTCGGTGGCCACGGGTGGTACCGCTGACCCTCGCGTGCTCACCCCCCGACGCTATCCGCCACCCCCTGAGCTCCCCGCATCCCCACGCGGACAATTCGGTGCCTCCCGAACTCCACGGAAGTGCTGTGCGCAGCGCCTCGGACAGCTCTGGAGTTGAGCTCGGGAGCCGCAGAGCGCTCGGCGTAGCCGGTGGCGCGTATCGTGGCGGCGTGTGGCGGTTCGCCTTGTCTCGGCGGTGGTGGGTTGGACACGTGCTCGTTGTGACGTTCTGCGCGGTGTTCGTCCGGCTGGGGAGTTGGCAGTGGGATCGGGCGCAGTCACCGACCGGCGATTGGCAGAATCTGGGTTACGCGCTGCAGTGGCCGTTGTTCGCGGTCGTGCTGATCGCGGCGTGGGCCCGATTCCTGTGGCTGGAGCGGCACCGCGGTCCCGAGACGGGATCTCTGGAAGCCGAGACGATGCTGAGCAGTGCCACACCAAGCCTGGCTCCGCCGGTTCCTCGGCGCCCCGCTCACCCACCGATCCGGGAGGACGATCCCGACGATGAGCTCGCCGCGTACAACGCCTACCTCGCCCGGCTCGCCGAGCAGGACCGGCGCTAGTGACGACCAGATCCAGACCCGGCTGCTCGGGTACCGGATCGCTGCCTATGCCACCGGGGTAATGCTCCTCGTGCTGACGACGTCAGTGGTGCTGCACTACGGCTTCGGGGACCAGCGGCTGGCCTGGAGCGGGCCCGTGCACGGGTTTCTCTACATGGGCTATCTCGTCACCACCGTTCTGTTGGGTGCCTCGGTGCGGTGGGGGCCTGGGCGGATGGTGCTGGTGGCGCTGGCCGGCACCATCCCGTTGATGTCTTTCGTGGCCGAGCGCAGCGTCACCCGGGAAATACGCAGCCGGAATCAGGTGAGCGCTGACGGGCGCCAGTCAGGCCCCGACTAAGGTGCCCCGGGTGTCGACCGTGCTGAATCTGCATCCTCCCGGTCCGTCTTCTGTTCCACCGCTGCTGGCCCGGCTGGTTGATGACGCCGCGCTGTTCGCCCCGTCCGGGGTCAGCGTGGTCGACGCCGTCAAGGCGCACCTCACTGCCTGCCGGGCGCCCTACGGCGGGGTGATCGGTTTCCTGCTGTGTCCGATCTCTCGATTCGGTGCACTGGTCGGCGCGTTGCGCAAGGTTCGCCTTACCCGGCCGGTGTCATTGTCGCTGGTCGCTGACACCGGTCTGGGCGGCCTACCTAAGGCGATCTCCACCGCGCTGGACAACACGAAGCTCGTAAATCTGCGGATGATCGAGGTGCCGGCGCCATCGGACGTCGACTCCAATTGGCTGGTGCAGCTCACCGAGTTCGTGCCGGACGACGTGGTGCGGGTCGTCGAGCCGCGCCGTGGCCGGCCAGAGTGGTTGGCGGGCGTGCGCCGGGTCGCCGAGGCGGGCTGCTGGCCTAAGCTGCGGTGTGGTGGCAGGTCCGTGGAGTCGTTTCCCAGCGTCGAGGAGGTGGCCGATTTCCTGGCCATCGCGACCAGCACCGGCCAGCCGTTCAAGGCAACCGCTGGGCTGCACTATGCGGTCCGCCATCACGACGAGAGCAGCGGGCTGACTCACCATGGGTTGCTCAACATGCTGGTGGCAACCGCTCGCGCGGTATCCGGAGCCGGCACGCACGAGGCGCTGCGGTGCACGGACGCAGCAGCGTTGGCCGCCGAGGCCGGTGCGCTGTCCGCCGGCACCTCCCGCTTCGTTCGCGAGGTGTTCGCCTGCTACGGGTCGATGTCGCTGACTGAACCGGTCGCCGACCTGATCCGGCTGGGGCTGCTGCCCAACCCCGAGCCTTTGCGGGCCGCGCCATGACCGTCACCGCTTACCTTGGACCGCAGGGAACCTTCGCCGAGCAGGCGGCCCGGGTGCTGGTCCCCGGTGACGAGTTGCTTTCCGCGGTGTCGGTGCACGCGGCAATCAGCGCACTGCGCGCTGGCGAGGCGGACGCGGCGTGCGTGCCGGTGGAGAACTCGGTGGAGGGTTCGGTGCCGGCCACCCTCGATGCGATGGTCGAGGGTGAGCCGGTGCTGGCGGTGGCCGAGGCCGTACTACCGATCCGGTTCAGCGTGCTGGTCCGTCCGGGTACCGGTGCGGCTGACGTGCGCACTGTAGCTACCTTCCCGCACGCCGCGGCTCAGGTCCGGAGTTGGCTCGGCACGCATCTGCCGGACGCCGCGACGGTACTGACCGCCTCCACGTCGGCGGCAGCGGTCGCGGTACTCGACGGCCAGGCCGACGCCGCGGTGTGCGCCCCGGCTGCGCTGGCGCACTACCCGTTGGCCGAGCTGGCCAGCGGGGTGCACGATAAGGACGACGCCCAGACCCGCTTCCTGCTGTTGCGCCGGCCCGGGGTGATGCCGCCGCCCACCGGCACGGATCGCACCTCACTGGTCGCGGTGGCCGTCGATCGGCCTGGGGCGCTGCTGGAGGTGCTTGCCGAGTTCGCCCTGCGCGGGATCAACCTCACCCGGATCGAGTCCCGGCCGATGAAGGCCCGGCTGGGTGAGTACCAGTTCTTCCTGGACTGCGAAGGCCACGTGGCCTCCGACGCGGTCGGTGACGCATTGGCTCAACTGCACCGGCGGTGTACCTGGGTGCGTTTCCTGGGCTCCTATCCCCGAACTGGTGAGCCTCGCCCTGGTCCGGACCCGACCGGGTTCGCTGGCGCCCGGGAGTGGCTCAGCGCGGTACGCGCCGGGCGCAGTGCGTGACGCTGCGACTTGTGCTGGTTCGGCACGGGCAGACCACCGCCAATTCCCAAAACATCCTGGACACCCGCTTGCCGGGGCACCCGCTGACCGAGGCGGGTCACCAGCAAGCCACCAACCTGGCGCAGCGACTGGCCGACGAACCCGTGGTCGGGGTGTACGCCAGCCGTGCATTGCGCGCCCGGCAGACCGCTGAGCCCATCGCGGCCAGGCATCTGCTGACAACCCAGATCCTCGCCGGGGTGCACGAGGTGTTCATCGGTGATCTGGAGGGTGGTCAGACTCCGGAGGACCACCGGACCCTGCACGAGCTGTACCGCACCTGGCATTACGGTGACCTTGAGGCTTCCCGACCCGGTGGCGAGTCGGGTAAGCAGGTGCTCGATCGCTACCTCGCCGACGTAGCGGCGATCCGTCGCGCGCATCGGGGCGGCGGTACCGCCGTGCTGGTCAGTCACGGCGCCGCCACCCGGCTGGCCGTCGTCGCGCTAGCAGCCAACGTCGAGGGCTCGTTCGCCGCGCCGCGGCTGTTGCCCAACGCCGCGACGGTGCTGCTGGAAGCCGACGGGGCCGGCTGGCGCTGCCTGCGTTGGGACGACATAGACCTGGGCTGAGCCGCGGCGGCCCGACGGCCTCGGTCGCCCGGTGGATGAAGTGCGGGGGTTGCGGATGCGGTGGACCCGGGCGCCCTGCTGGTGCGCGTCTAGCCCGCCCCGCTGCAAGAATGTCGAGCATGGCTGAGACACCTGCGGGTTCCGCCGACACGTCTCCGCCGTGCCGTCCCCGCCCGTCCGATCCTTCCGAGCTTGGGTTCGTGCGCAGGCGCATGGTGCGCTGGCTCGATCCTCACCAACTCATCGACACCGCTGTGCGGGTTCTGCTCTCAGGCATGTTCAGCTCCTACGCCGACAATCGGGAGTCGCAGGAGCGGGAACCAGCCAAGGTCCCGGATCGCTCCGGGAAAACCGATCTGTGGCTGGACTATGTGGCCGACGTGGGTGATGGGTGGAACTCGACGTACACCGTGGCCAGGTTGCTGGCCACCGAAGAACTCAAGGTTGACTGGGACGGCGAAACCCACGCCACCGAGCGGGGCCGGATCCTGGTAATGGGGGGCGACCAGGTGTACCCGGTGCCCAACGCCGCGGAGTATGAGAACCGCATGCTGGGTCCGTACCGGGCGGCGCTGCCGTGCGTCGCGGGAGAAGCTCCCGAGCTTTTCG
>JBHEMR010000146.1:0-9111 GCA_046262495.1 Pseudonocardiaceae bacterium
GGCACCTGCCTGCACCGTGGCTGCATCCCCACCAAAGCACTGCTACAAGCTGCTGAAGTCGCCGACGCTGCTCGCGACGGCCATCAGTTCGGGGTGAAGACCGCGCTAGAGGGCATCGACATGGGGGGCGTCAACAAGTACAAGGATGGCGTCGTTGCCAAGATGTTGAAGGGTCTGCAGGGGTTGGTGTCCTCCCGTGGGATCCGCTACATCGAGGGCACCGGCAAGTTCGTGGCGCCAGGCGCCGTCGATGTCGATGGGCAGCGCTATACCGGGCATAGCATTGTGCTGGCGACCGGTTCCTATGCCAAGTCCCTACCCGACCTGGAGATCGGCGGCCGCTTCATCACCAGTGATCAGGCGCTGAACCTCGACTTTGTGCCGGACCGCGTGGTGGTGTTGGGCGGGGGCGTCATCGGTGTCGAGTTCGCCAGCGTGTGGCGCTCCTTCGGGGCCGAGGTGACCGTCGTCGAGGCGCTGCCACGGCTCATCCCCGCCGAGGACGATTTCTGTTCCAAGCAACTGGAGCGAGCTTTCCGGCGACGAGGTATCATCTTCAAAACCGGGGTGCGGTTCACGGGTGCGACCCAGTCCGACTCCGGAGTCACGGTGAGCCTGGAGTCCGGGGAGCAGCTCGAGGCAGATCTGCTGCTGGTCGCCGTGGGCCGCGGACCAAATACTGCGGAGGCCGGGTACGCGGAGGCCGGCGTGGCGATGGACCGCGGTTTCGTGCTCACCGACGAGCGGCTGTGCACCAACCTTGCGGGGGTGTACGCGCTCGGGGACATCGTGCCCGGGCTACAACTCGCCCATCGAGGGTTCGCTCAAGGCATCTTCCTCGCCGAAGACATCGCTGGGCGTACCCCTGCCCCGATCGACGAGGACGGTATCCCGCGGGTGACCTACTGCGAGCCGCAGGTAGCTTCGGTCGGCCTCACTGAAGCGCTAGCCAAGGACCGCCACGGAGACATCGAGACGATCATTTACGACCTGGCCGGCAACGGACGCAGCCAGATCTTGCAGACCAAGGGTGCGATCAAGCTGGTGCGCGCCAAGAACGGTCCGGTAGTGGGAGCGCATATGGTCGGCGACCGAGTAGGCGAGCTGATCGGCGAGGCGCAGTTGATCGTCAACTGGGAAGCCTACCCGGAGGACGTCGCTGCGCTGGTGCATGCCCACCCCACGCAGAACGAGGCGCTCGGTGAGGCGCACCTCGCCCTGGCCGGCAAGCCGCTGCACGCGCACGGTTGAAAACTACCTACGGAAGACGAGGAGCCGAGGCAACAGATGGCGTACTCCGTGGCGATGCCTGCGCTGGGCGAGAGTGTCACCGAAGGAACGGTGACGCGCTGGCTCAAAAACGAAGGTGACACCGTTGAGGTGGACGAACCTTTGGTCGAGGTGTCCACCGACAAGGTCGACACCGAGATCCCTTCGCCGGCGGCCGGCGTGCTGCAGCGGATCGTTGTGCCCGCGGACGAGACCGTCGAGGTCGGCGCGGAGCTCGCCGTGATCGGTGATTCCGCCGATCAGCCCAAGTCCATGCCAGCCGAGTCCCCTCAGCCGGGCAGGTACCCCCCATCGGCGCAACCACCGCCCCGACCAGCCGCGCCGCCAACCCCGTCGGCTGGCTCCGGGACAGCCGTGACGATGCCCGCGCTGGGAGAAAGCGTCACCGCGGGAACCGTGACCCGGTGGCTCAAACAGGTCGGTGACACCGTCGCCGTGGATGAACCTCTCGTCGAGGTATCCACCGACAAGGTCGACACCGAGATCCCCTCCCCGGTTGCGGGCACCGTACTGGAGATCATCGCCGCGCAAGACGAGACCGTTGCCATCGGCGCCACCCTAGCCACGGTGGGCGACAGTGACGGTTTGAGCGGGGCGCCGCCAAGAAGCACGCCGGATCTGCCCCAGCAAGGTGTCGAGCCGGAGCAGCCCGCCGACCGCGCAGCATCAAGCTTCAGTGGGTACGACGGAGCGGCTGGCGGCGCGCCGTATGTGACACCACTGGTCCGCAAGCTCGCGGGCGAGCACGGTGTTGACCTGTCGACCGTGCAGGGCACTGGGGTCGGTGGCCGGATCCGGAAGCAGGATGTACTTGCTGCTGTCGAAACGCCCGAGCCCGAGCCGGCTGGGCCGCAGCCACCGCCGGTCACGCCCGAACCGCAGCAGCCGCCGCCCACTGCGGCACCGCGCTCGGCCGAGCTAGCGGCGACGATCTCCGAACTGCGCGGCACAACCGAGAAAATGTCCCGGATGCGCACTGTCATCGCCAAGCGGATGGTCGAGTCACTACAGATTTCCGCGCAGCTCACCACCGTCGTGGAGGCTGACATCACCCGCCTCGCGCGGCTGCGCGATCGAGTCAAAAGGGACTTCGAGGCCCGAGAGGGTGTCAAACTCTCGTTCTTGCCATTCTTCGCCGAAGCCACCGTCGAGGCGCTCAAGCAATACCCGAAGGTCAATGCGTCGATCGATACGTATAAGGGCGAAATCACCTACCACAGCGCGGAACACCTCGGCATCGCTGTGGACACCGAGCGCGGCCTGCTCGTGCCGGTGATCCACGACGCGGGAGATCTCAACATCGCCGGATTGGCGCGCCGAATCGCCGACCTCGCCGAGCGGACCAGGACGAACAAAATAACCCCGGATGAGATGAGCGGCGGCACGTTCACCCTCAGCAACACCGGCTCGCGAGGGGCATTGTTCGACACACCGATCATCCTGCAACCGCAGGTCGGGATCCTCGGTACGGGCAGTGTGGTCAAGCGACCGGTCGTGCTCGCCGACGAGGACGGCGACACAATCGCAGTTCGCTCGATGATTTACCTGGCGCTGTCCTACGATCACCGGCTCGTCGACGGAGCCGACGCCACCCGATTCCTCAACACCATTAAACAGCGACTTACCAGCGCCATATTTGAGCTGTAAGCCTCCCGCTCAAGAACCATGGCGGTCGGGTAGGAGAAGATTTCACATGCGCGTTGCGATTGCGGGGTCGTCGGGTCTTATCGGTACTGCGTTGGTGGGATTGCTGCGTCAGGTTGGTCATGACGTGCTGCGGTTGGTGCGAGGGCGACCGCGCGGTCCGGGCGAGCGGGCTTGGGACCCGGCGGCTGCAACGATGGACGCGGGCACCTTGGACGGCGTCGACGCAGTGGTCAACCTGTGCGGCTCGGCTATGGCTGACCGGCGCTGGTCCGGGGAGTTCAAGCAAGCCATCCGGGACAGCCGGATCGCACCTACTGAGGTACTCGCCACGGCGGTCGCTGAGCATCGGGTACCGGTGCTGGTCAACGCCTCCGGGGTGGGTTACTACGGCGACACCGGAGACCGGGAGGTCGACGAGACAGCCCCGGCAGGGGCGGGCTTTCTCGCTGGAGTCTGCCGTGACTGGGAAGCGGCCACGGCGCCCGCGGAACGGGCCGGAGCACGGGTGGTGCGGCTGCGAACCGGTCTGGTGATCTCTCCGTCCGGCGGCTTGATGGGCCAGCTCAAACCACTGTTCGCGGTCGGGATGGGTGGCCGGCTGGGCAGCGGAACGCAGTACATGCCATGGATTTCGCTGGACGACGAAGTCGGTGCGATCCGCTTCGCCGTGGAACACGACGAGCTGTCCGGCCCGGTCAATCTCAGCGGCCCAGACCCGGTGACTAACAAGGAGTTCACCAAGGCGGTAGGCGACGCGATGCACCGGCCAGCCCTGCTGGCCGTGCCTGGGTTCGCACTACGTCTGGTGCGCGGTGCAGAGCTGGTGGACGAGATGGTGCTCACGGGGCAGCGCGCGGTGCCTGCGGTACTGCGTAGACACCGCTACCCCTTCCAGCATCCGACCCTGCCGGCGGCGCTGGCAGCTGCGCTGAAATAGCCAATGGATTCCGATGACCGCGTAACCTCGCGTGCATGACCGTCGCTACTCAACGGTCATGCACACAGGGAAGGTGCAGGCAGTGAGCGGATGGAGCGCGGCCGACGTGGCCGATCAGGCCGGCCGCACAGTGCTCATCACCGGAGCCAACTCGGGTCTGGGCCTGCAGACCGCCATGGTGCTCGCCGGACGCGGAGCGACGGTGCTGATGGCCTGCCGCGATCCGCAACGCGGGCGGGCGGCGTTGGACCGGGTGCGGGCCAAGCCCGGCGGGGCGGATGTCACGCTGATCCAGCTCGACCTGGCTGACCTCACCTCGGTCCGTAAGGCCGCAGACGAGGTCCGCGCGATCACCGGGGATCGGTTGGACGTGCTGGTGAACAACGCCGGAGTGATGGCGTGTCCGCTGCGGCGTACCGTCGACGGCTTCGAGCTGCAGATCGGCACCAACCACCTCGGGCATGCCGCACTCACCTGGCTGCTGGCGCCGGCCCTGTTAGCCGGAGCCCGGGTAGTCACGGTGTCCAGCCTCGCGCACCGGGGCGGCGGCCTGGACGTTGGTGATCTGAACTTCCAGCAGCGGCGTTACAACCCGGTCGCCGCGTATAGCGCGTCGAAACTAGCCAACCTGCTGTTCACCTTCGAGCTGGACCGCCGGGCTCAGGGGGCCCGGCGGGACCTGTGTGTGGTCGCAGCCCATCCCGGCCTCACTGACACTGAGTTGGTGGCCAACACTACCCGGATGCGGCTAGCTGGGCCGTTCGCCGAAGTTGCGCGGTGGGGCAACAAACTGATCAGCCAGGGCGTCGTTGCGGGTACGTTGCCCCAGCTCTACGCGGCCACCGCGGCCGACGTCCGCAGCGGGGAGTACTTCGGCCCGACCAGCCTCGGGCAGACCCGGGGAGCCCCCGGCCGGGTCGCGGCGAGCCCCGCCGCGCGCAATGAACACACTGCCGGGCTGCTCTGGGAACGCACTGCGGAGCTGACCGGCGTGACGCCGGACCCCGCGTAAGGTGGCGCTGGTGACCACGCCAGCTCGAGAACCCGACCCCGGCGGGCGCAAACTGCTGCGTCTGGAGGTTCGCAACAGTGCAATACCGATCGAGCGCAAGCCACCGTGGATCCGTATCCGGGCCACGATGGGAGCCTCGTTTCGCGAGCTGAAGGGCCTGGTGCGCGGGGAGGGACTGCACACGGTCTGCGAAGCGGCCGGCTGCCCCAATATCTACGAATGCTGGGAGGACCGCGAGGCCACCTTCCTCATCGGCGGCGACCAGTGCACCCGGCGTTGCGACTTCTGTCAGATCGACACCGGCCGTCCCGCCCCGCCGGACCGCGACGAGCCACGGCGGGTCGCTGAATCGGTGCAGGCGATGGCACTGCGGTACTCGACAGTGACCGGGGTGGCCCGGGACGATCTGCCCGACGGTGGCGCTTGGCTCTACGCCGAAACCGTCCGGCAGATCCACACGCTCAACCCCGGCACCGGGGTGGAGCTGCTCATCCCGGACTTCGCCGGGCGCTCCGAGCAGCTGCGCGAGGTGTTCGACGCCGCACCCGAGGTGTTGGCGCACAACCTGGAGACAGTGCCACGGATCTTCAAGCGGATCCGGCCGGCGTTCCGGTACCAGCGGTCGCTGGACGTGCTGCGGGCTGCTCGCGATGCCGGGCTGGTCACCAAGTCCAACCTAATCCTGGGGCTTGGCGAAGAGGCCGAGGAGGTTACCTCCGCGATGGCCGACCTGCATGCGGCGGGATGCGAGCTGCTCACCCTCACCCAGTACCTCAGGCCCTCGGTTCGGCACCACCCGGTTGCGCGCTGGGTCCCGCCGGAGGAGTTCGTCCAGCATGCCCACGCCGCCGAGTTGCTGGGTTTCGCCGGGGTACTGGCCGGACCTCTGGTCCGCTCGTCTTACCGGGCCGGCCGGCTTTATGCGCAGGCCCTCGCGCACCGCGGAGGTCGGGTATCCGAGCATCGGTGATTTGCACGTATCCTATGAGCCATGCCCGCCAAACCGCCCCCGAAGCCCGCAGCTGGGACTAAGGACAAAGAGGCGGTGAAGGCTGCGAAGCAGGAGGCCCGCGCCGCGTCCAAGCAACGCCGGGCACAGGTCCTCGAGGCCTTCAATATTCAGCGCCGCGAGGACAAGATCCTGCTGCCGCTGATGATTGGGGTGTTCCTGGGCATCACTGCGTTGGCGTTCGGGGTGGGTTTCCTGTTCGGCCAGCAGTGGATCTCCCTACCGCTGGGAGTCACGCTCGGCGGGCTCGGCGCCATACTGATCTTCGGGCGCCGCGTTCAACGCAATGTGTTCGCCAAGGCAGAGGGCCAGCCGGGCGCTGCGGCCTGGGCACTGGAGAATTTGCGCGGTGGGTGGAAGGTGACACCTGCAGTGGCCGGTACCACGCAACTCGACGCCGTGCACCGAGCCATTGGGCGTCCCGGAGTCGTGTTGGTCGCCGAGGGAGCCCCGCATCGGCTCAAGCCACTCCTGGCCCAGGAAAAGAAGCGAGTAGCGCGACTGATCGGTGACGTTCCGATCTATGACGTCACGGTGGGCAGCGGCGAGGACCAGGTACCGCTGGCAAAACTGCCCCGGCATCTGGCCAAACTGCCGCGCAATGTCGAAAAGACGCAGATCGCCGTGCTGGAGAACAAGCTGGCGATCCTCGCCACTCGTGGCGCCGCGATGCCCAAGGGGCCAATGCCGCCGGGTGCCAAAATGCGCAACGTGCAGCGCGCCGTGCGCCGACGCTGACGCTCAGCGAGTCCGCAGCACAATCGTTCCGACCGCGCGGTCATGCAGGCCGCGGCCGTCGACGTTATAGACCACCGGTGGGATCAGCAGGCACAGCAGAATAGTGCGGATCACCGCTGCGCCGAATCCGGCTCGGTGCCCGTCCAGCAGTGCCACCCGTAGTCCGGCCGCAGCGTGCCCAACGGTACGACCTGCGATCGCGATCGAGACCACGGTAATGGCCGCAAACAGCGCCAGGGCCGAGAACGCCGGATTTTTCGTGAGTAGTTGCGCCGCCACCGAGCAGGGCAGCCAGTCGATCACGATGGCCATGATGCGGGGCCCGAAGCCGGCAGCTGAGCCGGGTCCGCGCTCGGGCAGTCCGAGCTGCTGACCGGGGTAGTAGTCCGGTTCGTCAGTGTTCGCGGTCGGATTCTCCGGGAGTCGCTCGGCCGGGCCAGTCAGCCAGTTCTGGGTCCACCTACTCACTCGACTAGGGTATGCCGTCGACGGGCTAGCGTCGCCCACCACCTGCCCTTTAACCTTGGCGAAACACCCAGGTAATGGTCGCGCAACACCGCCCTCTTAGGTTTTCCGCGAGCGACTTGACCGATCACGCTGATCCACAGCACAGCGCACGAAGGAGTGACGACGGTGTTCTCCAACTCCGATGAGGTCCTGCGCTTCATCGCCGATGAGGATGTCGAGTTCGTCGACGTCCGCTTCTGCGACCTGCCGGGCGTCATGCAGCACTTCACGGTCCCGGCCGCCTTCTTCGACGCCGAGGTCATCGAGGAGGGCCTGGCGTTCGACGGCTCGTCGGTGCGCGGATTCCAGTCGATCCACGAGTCGGACATGCTGCTCATGCCCGATCCCGCGACGGCGCGTCTGGATCCCTTCCGGGTGCAGAAGACGCTGAACATGAACTTCTTCGTACATGATCCGTTCACCCGGGAGGCCTACAGCCGGGACCCGCGTAACGTCGCCCGGAAGGCCGAGGAGTTCCTGGCCTCCACCGGTATTGCCGACACCGCCTACTTCGGTCCTGAGGCCGAGTTCTACTGCTTCGACTCGGTGCGCTTCGACACCACGCCTAACAGTACCTTCCACGAGATCGACTCAGTCGCCGGCTGGTGGAACACCGGCGCCGAAGAAGACGGGCGCAACCAAGGCTACAAGGTCAACTACAAGGGCGGCTACTTCCCGGTGCCGCCGACCGACCATTTCGCCGACCTGCGTAACGCGATGGTGACGCACCTCATCGGGTGCGGTTTCAGCGTGGAGAAGGCACACCATGAGGTGGGTACCGCGGGCCAGGCGGAGATCAACTACAAGTACAACACGCTGCTGCACGCGGCCGACGACCTGCAGCTCTACAAATACATCATCAAGAACACCGCATGGGCGGCCGGGAAGACCGTGACATTCATGCCCAAGCCGCTGTTCGGGGACAACGGTTCCGGAATGCACACTCACCAGTCGCTGTGGACCGACGGTAAACCGCTGTTCCACGACGAGTCCGGCTATGGCGGCCTGTCCGATCTCGGGCGGCATTACATCGGTGGCATCCTGCACCACGCGCCGTCGTTACTGGCGTTCACCAATCCGACGGTCAACTCCTACCACCGCCTGGTGCCGGGGTACGAAGCGCCGGTGAATCTGGTGTACTCGCAGCGCAACCGGTCGGCCTGCATCCGGATCCCGATCACCGGCAACAACCCGAAGGCCAAGCGCATCGAGTTCCGTTGCCCGGACGCCTCGGGCAACCCCTACCTGGCCTTCTCCGCGATGATGATGGCAGGGCTGGACGGAATCAAGAACGCTTACGAGCCCGCCGCACCGATCGACAAGGACCTCTACGAGCTGCCGCCCGAGGAAGCCAAGGACGTGGCGCAGGTGCCCGCGAGCCTGGGCGCGGTGATCGACCGGCTTGAGGCCGACCATGACTACCTACTCGAAGGTGGCGTCTTCACGCCGGACCTCATCGAGACTTGGATCGCTCTCAAGCGCGAAAATGAGATCGATCCTCTACGGCTGCGCCCGCATCCCTTCGAGTTCGCCCTGTACTACGACGTCTGATCAGTGAACTCCCTTGGCCCCGCAGTTTTAGGTTCGGGGTCCATGATCATGCCATCACCAGGCCGTCGGAGGACCGGAGCCCTCGCCCTCGGGTACGGGTTCCCGCCTTCCGCATGCGCGGGAGCGCCCAGCTGGAACACGCTGTCCACGGCCCGGTGGGTGCGCTCGGCGCTAGACGGCATGAGGTGCATGTAGGTCCGCAGAGTGAAGCCTGGATCGGCATGACCCAGGTATTCGGACCGGGCCTTGATCGACTCACGGCCGTCGAGCAGCACCGAGGCATAGAAGTGCCGAAGCGCATGAAATCCCTCTGCCCGCTTCGGTTTCGGCACACCGGCCCGCCGCAGCGCGCCTTCCAGAGGAAGTAGTTGAAGTAGTGCCGGTTCAGTGCGGCCGCTTCGCGAGTCGACACCAGCAGCC
>JBHEMR010000147.1:0-18215 GCA_046262495.1 Pseudonocardiaceae bacterium
GGATTGACTGTCCACCCTCCGACCAGCTGGCCCACCTGTCGAGAAGGATCGGAGGCTAACCGTGGTGACCGTGCGGTACTTCGCAGCGGCGCGCGCCGCGGCCGGGATGCCCAGCGAGCATGTCGACATCGGCGATGACGCCACCGTGGCCGATGCGCTGGACGTGATCGCCGCCCGGCACGGAGTAGCGCTGCACAAGGTGTTGGGCGCCTGCAGCTTTTTGGTCGATTCGGTTGCGGTACGCGACCGCGCTATGCCCCTGCGGCCCGGTGCCGAGCTGGATGTACTGCCGCCCTTCGCCGGAGGCTGACCCGTCCGCGAACTCCGCGACGATGAAGGCACGCTTCACGGACTGTTGACCCATTCCTCCGAGCCGTCGGACAGTTCTTGCCGCTTCCAGATCGGCAGCTGCAGCTTTACCTCGTCGACCAGGGCCGCGCACGCTGCGAAAGCCTCCGCGCGGTGAGCCGCCGACACGGCACAGACGATTGCTGAGTCGCCGATCACCAGCGATCCGATGCGGTGGCTGACGGCCAGTGCGTATACCTGCGAGTGCGTCGCCGCGACCTGCGCCGCCACCTTCGCAATCACGTCGGCGGCATTGGGATGGCTGGAGTACTCCAACGCGCGTACCCCCCGGCCACCGTCGTGGTCGCGGACCAAACCGGAGAAACTCACCACTGCCCCAGCACTTGAACGGGAGACCATGCGGGCGTGCTCCTCGACGTCAAGTGGGTCCTCGGTGACAACAGCGCGAAGCACGACAGCCGAGGGTGTGGGCACGGCCGTCTCTTGTCCATGCCCGAGTCCATCTCCGTGCCCGGGTCCGGCGACTGTCGGCTCCCCGGTTCCACTGCCGACGTGGTCTGCGCCGTGCAACTGCTCGATGGCGTGATCAAGTACCTGCTCGAGAACCAACAGACCATCGCGGACTCCGCCGGTGGAACCCGGCAGGTTGACCACCAGGGTGCGGCCAGCCACTCCTGCCAGCCCGCGGGAAAGCACCGCCGTGGGTACCTGGGGAAGGCCGGCCGACCGGATGGCATCCGCCAATCCAGGCAGCCGCCGGTCCAGCAGCGGCTCGGTGGCCTCCGGGGTGCGGTCGGTGGGGCTGATACCGGTGCCGCCGGTGGTCAGCACGACGTCGACCGCGTCCGCCACCGCTGCCGCCACCGCGTCACGCACCGGCGAACCATCGGGCACTACCACGGGATCCGGGGTCTGATAACCATGCTCACACAGCCAGTCGACGATGACTGGTCCGGTGCGATCGGCATATACTCCGGCGGCCGCGCGGTTAGATGCCACCACCACCACGGCCCGACGGATCGTTGTTGTCACCGATCCTCCTGCCCTAATTCGACGGCTCAGCCGTCGGTGTTCCATTCGACGGCTCAGCCGTCGGTCGCCTCCATAGCCCCGTCTTGCCCCCCGCTTTGCGTTCCACCCGCACGGCGTCGAGTACGGCAGCGGGGTCGACTGCCTTCACCATGTCGTGTAACGCAAGCCCGGCAACCGCGACCGCGGTGAGTGCCTCCATCTCCACGCCCGTACGGTCGGTGGTACGCACCGTGGCCGTGATCTGAACCTCGCAAGCAGTGGTGTGCAGGTCCACAGTTACCCCGGTCAGCGCCAATGGATGGCACAGCGGGATCAGCTCCGGCGTTCGTTTGGCCGCCATGATTCCCGCGATGCGCGCAGTGGCGAGTGCGTCGCCTTTGGGTAGTTGTTCAGCGCGCAGCAACCGCACTACCTCCTCGGTGGTGCGAAACACACCGGAGGCGACTGCCTCTCGGACGGAGGTCTGCTTGTCAGAGACATCGACCATCCGAGCCGCGCCACGGTCGTCCACATGGGTCAGTCGATTTTCGGGACTCACCTAATCGATCCTACGGCCGCAGCACCGTCGGTGACTTGCCCCCGACGAACCCGGCGAGGCACCCCGGCCGATGCGGTGCATGCCACAGCGGCGATCCAGCTCGGCAGGTTTGTAGCCGTTGCCGACGTCCCCGCAGAAGGTTGGCGGTACTCGGAAGAGCACCCAATGCCGGAGGGGCTGGCACGAGATGCGTGCCAGCCCCTCCGGAAAATGTCGGTCAGATCAGTGGGTGACCGGCAGGTGTGCCTCGACAGGCTGGGGCGGTGGGGCCTCTTCCTTCGGCGGCTGGTTGTTCTCATGGCGCTTTTCGCAGCTGGCGGACGAGATCACGATCTCCTCCAGCGCGTCACCGTCACCTCTGCCGCCGAGACTCGGGTTGCTCGTCTTGAGCGCGCCAAGCAGGTCGGTGACGGTGACTGGTCCTGCCGGTGTCGCTGACTTGGCATGAGCAGCCTGCAGCTGCTCCATGGTCGGGACCGTCAGCTTGCTGGACGCAAGGCTCTTGAAAATATCGAGGTCCTTCTGCGAGAGAGCCGCCCTGCGCTGGTCAGCGGGGAGCAGCGAAACCACCGCAGCGTCGACCGTGAGCCTGTCATCGTGCCGACGTTGCCGGTTGAACTCGACCTTCACCACCGGCGACAGGTCCAGCTCCTGACCGACAAATGGCTTCGACGTTCCCTCGCTGTCACCGTCGGTGCCGATGATCGAGGATTCACCGTGGCCGTTGTCGCAAGTTGCCTCCAGGACCTTCAGACGCAGGCCGAGGATGTTCACCTTGACCGCTGTCGCCCTGGACCGGAAGTGCTCGGCCTCGACCTTGAGCAGCGCGACATAGATGCCATCAGAGTTGCGTCCAGGCACCTCAAGCAGAGCCTTTTGGTCGTCGGGCGGAGCCTCCACCTTCGGAGTCGGGTCGATGGGCAGCAAACCGCGCGCGGCGATTCCAAATGCCGAGGCGGTGGGCTCTTCGCCAGCGGAGCCGGACAGGGTCCCCAGCAGCAGGGCCGCGACGGCGGTGGCAGCACCGACGCTGGCAGCACTGACGCCGGCGAGCTTCCTACTGTTCACATGCTGTCCTTTCGTTCGTTCAATTCTCGTCGATGAGCACGAGCGTCCCCAGGGGAACTTGGATCAACTGGTGGAGCGCGTCAGACGGCACCCGTATGCAGCCATCGCTAGATCGGGTCCCGAAGACATTGGCCGTGGGCCAGGTGTGAATCGCGACGGTTCCCGGGCCGCCGCCGAAGCTGTCGAGAGTGGCGCTGTGGATGCCCAGCGGCAAGATCACTGGCGAATACCGCTGCGCGGAGTCGCTGAAGGAACCGAGCAGGAACGTGCGCCCTGGTGGGGTGGGATGGGCCTCCTTGCCGATACCCACCGTCCAAGAACCCAGGCGCTGACTCCCCTTCAACAGCTCCATATTGAGGGAACGAAGGTGCACCCTGATGAGATACGGGGTAACCGCCCGATCGAGTGCATTATCGGTGATCCAGCCCGTGGAACGGTTGGGCCGCGAGGGCAGCAGCACCTCTACCCATCCGGGCTGCTGGGCGATCGCCGGCAGCCAGGTGTCGCCGATCTGTCGGGGACCGAGTCTGGCGATCGGGGCACCACCAGGCGCGGTGTACACCACGATCTCGCGCTGTGGGTGCACCACGGTGCCGTCGGTGGCCACCACCGGACCGGGATCGAGCGGCGCCCCTTCGATGGCGGTGTATGTGGTGCTCTGCGGCAACTTTGCGGGATCTGCCGGGAGCATCGCCGGCGGGATCCGAGGGATAGGGGCGGCCACGGCGGGCGGCGGTGGTGGCGCGGCCTTGGTCGTCTGGCTGGCCCCGAAGGGAGCCAGCATGGCGACCGCGATGATCGCCACCACCAGCAAAACCCCGCCGATCGCACAGGCGATCAGGTATGGACGGTCGAGTAGCCGGAAGGATCCGGGAGGACGTTGAGCCATGACCTCTTGTGGTGTCGGACGAGCAGAACTAGGGAGCTCGCCCTCCCCGATCGGGCGATTCCGCTCGACCCAACGACGCTGTGGCGTCCGCTGGGGCTGCGCGGTAACGGCACCCTAACGGACCCGAAACGCCCGCCCCTCGGGACCCCGCTACTCGGTATCGCTTCGGTTGATCTCAGTATGCGGGTGCTGGTAGGGGACCTGGTCAGGCGGCAGCGGGAAGGTCACCTCACCGAACGGGGACAGCGCGCCCTGCAGCGGGGCGGCGAGTTCGGTGACCGGATGGTCCTCCTCCGACCAGCTCGGCCAGGTCGGGTCGATGCGGTCGGTGCGCTTGGCCACAGCTTCTCCTCTTTCGGTCGTCCATTGACGTGCTCAGCAGCCCGCCAGGCGGCATGCACACCGTCCATTGTGCCCGATGACCGTACGGTCAATTCCGGGCTGACCGGCAGAGTGTCACTCGACGCGCCATGGGCGCTCTCGCTACGCTGGTCCAGATGCCCAGCACCGCGCTTGCTGACTGGCTACGCTCCCGGGACGACGACACGCTGGTCGAGTTGCTGCGCGCCCGCCCGGACCTCGCCGTGCCGCCGCCAGCCGACTCGATGGTGCTGGCTACCCGAGCGGCAATCCCGGCATCGGTCGCGCGGGCCTGCGAAGACCTCGACCGATTCACCCTGGCGGTGCTATCAGCGCTGCTGGTCGCTGGTGCGGACACCGCACCCGTGACTTGCCAAGTGGTCGGGAACCTGCTCGGTTCAGGGGTTGCTGCGGAGCGAATTGCTCGGGGACTGGACGCGCTGCGGTGCCAGGCATTGGTGTGGGGCGATGATTCGGCGCTTGCGGTGACGCCGGCAGCCCGCCAGGTCATCGGACCGCACCCTGGCGGCTTGGGTCGTCCCGCCGCGGACCTCGTCGGTGTCGACCTCAACCCTGTTCTCGCCGACCTTGCCGAAGACGAGTTGGGAGTGCTGCGGGCGCTGGCCGCCGGATCACCAGTCGGAACCAGCCGGGACGCCGCCGAGGTGCTCCCGCTGGATCGAGCCCGCACGCCGGTACAACGCCTGCTAGCCCGGGGGCTGCTACGGCAACTCGACGCCGGCACCGTCGAGTTGCCTGCGCAGGTGGGTATGGCGTTGCGCGCAGACCATCCGCTCGGCCCCCTCGAGCTGGACGAGCCGCTCCTGCCCACTCGGCAGCATGACCCGTCCGTGGTCGACTCGACGGCCGCAGGCGCGGTGCTAGAGTTTCTGCGCCACATCGAGGGGCTGCTGGCCGAATGGTCTGCGGATCCCCCGCCGATGTTGCGCGCGGGTGGCCTGGGTGTGCGCGACATGCGACGAACGGCGCGTCTACTGGACATCGAAGAGGTCACCGTCGCGTTACTTGCCGAGGTGGCCATCGCTGCTGGACTGATCACTTGGACCGACGAGGGAACCGGCGCGCCGCTGTGGTTGCCCACCGCCGCCGCCGATGCCTGGCTCGTCGCCCCACCGCAGCGCCGCTGGGCCATGCTGGTGCCCGGATGGCTCGAGCTACCGCGGCTGCCCGGATTGGTCCGAATCCGCGATGACAAAGATCGGCCACTGGTCGCCCTGTCCGACGAGCTACACCAGCCACGTGCGCCGGCTCAGCGGCGTCGAATCCTTGAGGCGATCGCCGAGCTGCCCGCAGGCTGCGGTATCCAACGACCCGAGGACCTCGCTGAGCTGCTGGCTTGGCGCGCACCCCGGCGGGACGGCCGGCGCCGCGCGGAGGTGGTCGCCTGGACCATCCAGGAGGCCACCGCTTTAGGTGTGCTCGCGCTGGGAGCGGTGTCCGGCGCTGGCCGTGCGTTGCTGCGCGACGGGGCCGCGGCCGCATCGGCCATTCTCCATACCACGCTGCCTGAGCCGGTGACCCACGTCATGGTGCAGGCCGACCGCACCGTAGTGGCGCCGGGACCGCTGGAGCCCGAACTGGCCAGGGAGATCGGGCTGGTAGCCGACGTGGAGTCAGCGGGTGGCGCCACCGTCTACCGGGTAACCGAGGCCACGGTGCGCCGGGCCCTGGACGCCGGTCGCAGCGCTGCCGACCTGCACGAGCTGTTCCGAACCCGGTCGGTGACCCCGGTGCCGCAGTCGGTGAGCTACCTCATCGACGATGTGGCCCGGCGGCACGGGCGGCTGCGCGGTGGCGCCGCCGCCGCATTCCTGCGTTGCGACGATGCGGCGCTGCTCACTGAGCTGCTGGCGCACCCGGTCGCCGCCCGCTGCGGGCTGCGCCGCCTTGCTCCTACCGTGCTGGTCAGCCCGTTGGCGCTGGCTGCGCTGCTCGACGAAGTACGCGGCGCCGGCTTCGTCCCGGTCGCTGAGGGACCCGATGGTCAGGTGGTCGATCTGCGCGCCGGTGCTCGCCGGGCCAGGGCCCGAACCCAGCCGACCCGGCGGGTCATCGTGCCACCGACCCCCTCGGCAGAGCAGCTTGCCACCATGGTGGCAGCGGTCCGAACCGGCGATGCCGCGACCACCATCCCCCGCGGACTGCCAAACGGTGCGGTGTCCACCGGTGACACACTGGAGCTACTGCAGGACGCCGCGCACGCCGGCAGCAACGTCTGCATCGGCTACGTCGACTCCCACGGGGTGGCCCGCAGACGCATCGTGCGCCCGGTGAGCGTAGGCGGAGGCGTCCTGGAAGGCTTCGACCGCTCAGCCGATGAACTACGGCGCTTCCCACTGCACCGCATCACCTCCGCCGCAGTCCTGCACGACTGAGGCGCTACGGGCGGGCGGCGTTCTGTAGTTGGGCGCGCAGCTCGGGAGTCAGCAGCTTGCCTGCTCGGTCCACCAGCAATGTCATCTCATAACCGATCAGGCCAATGTCGCAGCTCGGCGAAGCCAGCACCGCGAGACTGGATCCGTCGCTGATGGCCATGGTCAAGACGATGCCGCGCTCCATCTCCACGACGGTCTGCACGACCCCACCTGCCTCGAAGCAGCGAGCCGCGCCCTGGGTGAGGCTCACGAGGCCCGAGGTGACCGCGGCAAGCTGATCAGCGCGGTCTCGCGGCAACCCCGAGGACGGGACCAACAGCAGCCCGTCGGCGGAGACGACGACAGCATGTGCCACTCCGGGCACCTGCTGGACGAAACTGTCCACCAGCCAGCCGAACTGGCTGGGCTGGCCCGGATATCGGGGCGCTGCTGTCGTCACTACTGATTCTCCTCAAAAGTTCGCTCGTCGAACGGACGCTGCAACGTGTCGGTCCAGCTGAGCTGCTCATCAGGGCTGATGTGGGCGTGTCTGCCGACGTTCAACCCGCGCTGGTATCTGCTCAACCGGCCGCGCACGGCGTCCGGGGTGCGGGCCAGCCCGGCGGGTACCGGCGTCGGCAGCACATCGCCGTCCGCACCGGGCACGAGGCGCGCGCGCGGCTGCCGCTTGGGCAAGCCGGCTGGAGTGATGTCGTGGTCGACCGGAGCGCGCAGTGCTTGTGCCGCCTGCCACCCCTCGTCAAAGGGCGACCACCACTCCGTCGCAGCAGTCGTCGGTGCGTCGTTCACCGGTGCAGACTGCTGCTCGCGGAACCAGGCGGACACCATTTCGAAAATCTCTTCACGAACCTCCTCGGCCTGCCCAACCGCCCCACTGCCCGCCGGTATCGGGCTACTCGGTCGCAGCGAACCGGCCAGCGACGCGGCGCTGTTCAGTGCATCAGTGGCCCCCGCAACGTGCGCCTGGTCGCTACTGCCGAACAGCTCGAGCCATTCCTGCTGCGCCGTGCGCGGCTGGCTGCGCTGCGATGTGACCACGCCGAGCGAGGCGGGGTTGATCGAGGCTGGGCTGAACAGCTCACCCTCGGTGGCGTCGTCGATCACCGACACCTGCAGCGGCAGCTGCCCTTCGGGCCCGCTCCACCCAGGCGACCCGGATTCGCGCTCCGATGTGCTGGCTGGGGCGCGATCCATCGGCACCCGGAGGTCGAGTGTCACCAGTGAGGGCGGCAACAACACGGTCGCGGTGATGCCGTCGCCTCCAAGGCGCTGGCGCAACCGCACCGAGATGCCATGCTGCGCGGCTAGCTCACGCACCACCAACAGACCCGTCTGGCCGGAGACCGACGCATCGGCCGCTGGTGCGGAAGCCAGGCGTGCGTTGATCTCCTGCAGTTGGTCAAGAGCGATGCCGGGTCCGGAGTCGGTAATCTCCACCAGCAGGCTCTTGTCTTCGGTCAGCGCGCTGGCCAGGGTCACCATGGTGCCCTGCGGCGCGACGCTGGTCGCGTTGTCGAGCAACTCTGCAATGAGGTGAACCAGGTCGTGGGCGATCGGGCCGGTCACCATAGCCGGAGACGACGGGCACACCGTCACCCGTTGATACTCATGGATCTCCGCGACAGCGTTGGTCAGCACATCGAGCACAGCCGTCGGCCCTTCGGCGCCGCGGCGCACCGTCCCGCCAGCCAGCACCAGCAGGTTCTCACTGTGCCGGCGCATCCGGGCGGCAAGACGATCGAGTGCTACCAAGTTACTCGTCAGTGCCGGGTCGTGGGTTTGGCTGCGCACCTCGTCGATCAGCTGCAGCTGTCGCTGGACCAGCTGCTGGGTACGACTGGAGAGGTTGACGAAGACGTCGTTGAGGCTGCTGCGTCGCTGAGCCTGCTCAGCGGCCAAGCGGACTGCCTGAGCGTGCATGGTGTCGAACGCCCTGGCGACTTGGCCCACTTCCTCCCTGGAATCCACCGGCATCGGGTCCACGGTCGTGTGGCCGGGGCAACAATCGGCACTGCGGAGCTCGGCGGCCTCCGGCAGCCGCCGGTCGGCGACCTCGAAGGCGGCGGTGCGCAAGGCGCGCAGCGGTTGCAACAGTGAACGCACCACGACGATGAGCAGCGCGACGGCGAGCAGCATCAGCGCAATGACTGCGGCGCCATCCCAAAGCGCTTCGTGCCACGCTCGGTCGCTGCGCGCCACGGTGTCCTGTCGCAGCTTGCTGAGTAGGGCGATCTGTCCCTGGCGAATGTCTTCGACGGTCCCCACCGCCGCGGAGTTCCAGTCACCGGAAACCGTCTCCAGCGGTGCGCCACGTTGCGCCCGGTCCAACGCGGCAGCCAGCAACCGCTTGCGATCGAGCACCGCCCGAGCGCCGAAGTAAAGCTGCTGCTGGCGAGAAGACACGTCTTGGCCGAACTCCTCGGCTGCGGCGTCAAACCGGGCATCGGCGGCGCGCAACGTCGCCTGCTGATCAGCGAACAGGCCACCGGACAAGATCCCCGCCAGCAATACTGCATGCTCGTAAGCGGCCTTTTCCTGAGCGTTCGCGAGCGCCTTGACGCCGTCGGCTTGACGAGCTAACGAGTCCGGTGCGCCGTCCAGCGCTCGGCGGTTGAGCTCCAGCAGCGTCGCGATGAGCGCGGAATACCCGACGACGGCGTCGCGTGCGCCGGCATTACTTGGTGCAACGTCCGTCCGCATGGTGGCCCTGCGCAGCGCGGGAAGCTCAGACAGCCGGCTCAGTGCGGCGGCCGGGGACGTCTCGCCGGCTCGCTGCGCCGCGCGCAGCGAGCCGACAGCGGAATCCACCCGCTCGCCCTGCGTCGCCAGTCCGGCGCGATCCACAGCGCCGCCACTGGCCTGCATCGCGGCCACCCGGTATCGCTCCCCCTGCAGTTCGTACACCACAACGCCCAACTGCTGGGCAAACCTGACCTGGTCGCTCAGCGCGGCGAAACCCCGTGCGTTGCCGATCAGATCAGTGACCCGCAGTGCCCCGAGTACACCGGCCAGCAGCAGGGGCACCAACAGCACCGCGGTGAGTTTGGTGCGCAGCCGCCAGTCCTTGAGCCGCCACCGACCGCCGCGATGTCGCAGCGCCGCCCCACCGGTCCCGAGCATGGCGAACCCCGGGCCAGAAGCGAAACTTCGGATAGTCGATTGGTGACGTATAGTGACGTCAGGGGAGCCGTCGGAACGGCCGGAAGATGGTTCAACCCGAACTTCATGGCCGGTCACGCTGCGCACTCTCCCCACTCGACGGTCACGCGGAAGTCGCCACCGACTTCCGCATGGCGTGCTCGACCAACGCGATAAGGGTGTTCTTGGTCGATTCCCGCTCACGGGCGTCGCACGGGACGATAGGTACCCCGGGCCCGATAGCCAGCGCTTCCCGGACGTCCTCAACACTGTGGCTGAGCACGCCGTCAAAGCAATTGACCCCGACAACGTAGGGCAGACCGCGGTCTTCGAAGAAGTCCACGGCCGCGAAGCAGTCGGCCAGCCGACGGGTGTCCACCAGGACAACCGCGCCGATCGCGCCCCGCACGAGGTCATCCCACATGAACCAGAAGCGATGCTGCCCCGGGGTGCCGAACAGGTAGAGGATCAGCTCCGCATCCAGTGACAGCCGGCCGAAGTCCATCGCGACGGTGGTGGTCGATTTATCCGGCGTGGCAGCGAGGTCATCGACCGAGGTGCTCGCGTCAGTGAGCACCGCCTCGGTGGTCAGCGGCGCGATCTCGGACACCGTGCCGACGAACGTCGTCTTGCCCGCACCGAACCCACCGCCTACGACGATTTTTGCGGATATCACGCTAGGCCGGCTATCCACACCGGCCGGACTAGACCGAGCCGGGTCGGGCTTGACCGCTGCCGCTGACGCGCCTCCGTAGGACCGTGACCGATCAGAGTCGACGAAGTCCACTCAACACCCTTTCCATCAAGACCACGTCCGGCGTGTTGCTGGAGCCGTTCGCGCTGCGGTGCACCACGACCAGGCCGATCTCGGCCATGTCAGCCAACAGAACTCGGACCACTCCCAGCGGCAGGGATAATAGAGCGGCCACTTCGGCCACCGATCGGGGGTCACGACACAGCTCGGCCACCGCCCGGTGCTCCTCGCTGGTCAGCACCGCCACGTCGTGGCCGTGATCGCTGGTCGACACCAGCGTTTCCACCGCGAGATCCAATACCGGCGCGGTCCGGCCCCCAGTCCAGGTGTAGGGCCTCACCACCGACGCTGAGGTCGCCGGCTGGCTCCACTGGGCGGATTCCGCGGCCGACGACGGCGGCTGCACCGGCCGCTGCAGCTCCACCGCAGCCGGCTGGGCAGCCAACTTCTTGTGACGTCCGCCGAAGGGCCAGGGCCCACCGACGAAGTTGTTCACCAAACCGGCGAACGCCTGCTCATCATCGTCATCACCGCTGGGTTTGCTCACTGCCGCCTCAACGACCTAGCGCGCCATGCAGCTCGGTACGCGACTGCGGGGTAAGCTGCTGGCCGACCCGGTCTACCAACAACGTCATCTCATACCCTACCAACCCGATATCACAGGTTGGAGCCGCGAGCACCGCGAGACTGGAGCCACCGCTGATCGACATCAGCAGCATGATTCCGCGTTCGAGTTCCACCACTGTCTGTACGACTTGGCCGGCGTCGAAGCAACGGGCCGCGCCTTGAGCCAAACTGACCAGCCCGGACGCCACCGCGGCGAGCTGATCGGCGCGATCTCTGGGCAGGTGCGCCGAAGCGGTCATGGGCATGCCTTCGGCCGATACCACCAATGCGTGCGCCACCCCGGCCACCCGGTTGACGAAGTCGTCGACCAACCACCCGAAACGGCTCGGTTGCGGCTGCGGAACAGTCACTTGGTCTGCCCTTCTGCACCCTGGTGCTCCGGCGTCGATCCGCCGTCTGCCTCCTGCTCGAGGTTTCCGCGGGTCTGGCGCCCTTGGCGGATTCCCTGCTGGTAGCTGGCCAGCCGGCCACGAATCGACTCCGCGCTACGCACTGGCGCGCTCGCCAGCTCAGCCCCACCCGCGGCACCTGGCACCAGCAGGGCCCGAGGTTGCCGCCGCGGCAATCCCATGGCGGTGGTTTCGGCACTCACCGGCATCGCCAGTGCCCCGGCCGCCCGCCAGCCGTCATCCGCGGCGCCCCAGTCCTGCGCCGCGCCACCGGCTGGACGGGTGGCGCCCGATGCGGGGATCGGCTGGCCCAATGAGCGGCGCGCGCCGGTATCGCCGGATTCGGATTCGACCAATGTGCGTCCTGGCTGCCGACGCATCAGGGGAGGCGAGCCAGCGGTAGGCGACGCTGTCGCCTTCGTCGCGGCAGCGTCCGCGAGCGCCGTATCCGCGACCGGAGCATCCGGCAACGGAGCATCCGGCGACGAGGTCTCCCGCGTGGGCGCTCCCGCTGGTCCGCGCGCCGCTGGCGCAGTCCAGCGCACCGGGACGGCCTCGTGTTCCTTAAACCACGCCGACGCCACATCATCGAAAATCGGCGTGGAATACTGCAGCGTCACCCGCTGGCCCGGTCCAACCGGACCTACCGGCCCCGCCACCGTGGCCCGCGCTGGCCGAAACAGATCCGCGCTGGATCCGGCGCCGGGGACATCCACCGGGCTCTCCACCGTGTTGTCTACTGGACTGTCCACCGGTGGGCTGGCCGGCGGTCCAGGCGGACCCGGTGGCGGCTGCGCGGGGCCCGACGTTGACGGTGAACGCTTACTGCCGCGCTGCGGCAGCTCGGGATCGCCAGTTGCCTCGTGGCCGATCGCCCTCGAGGTCTCCACCACGGTCTCCGGGGCGCCGACAGCATCCGCGTCGACATCGGGCTTGACCTCCGCGTCGACGTCCGGCTCAACGTCCACGTCGACATCGGGTTTGACGTCCGCAGAAACGTCTGGTCGGGGAACCGGGATCGCGTCGCTGGCACTGTCGGTTGCCGGCGCCGCGGCGTCGTCGCGGCCCGAGCCGTTGGATTCGGTCAGCTCGGAGGCGGCTGCCGGACTGGGCTCGACCGTCTCTGATGCCACCCGCACCAGCCGGGAGGGCATGATCACAGAGGCCCAGACACCCACGTCGCCGTCACCGCGGCGCAGCTGCACCTCGATGCCGTGCCGACCGGCCAACCGGCCGACGACGTAGAGCCCCATCCGGCGCGACACCGACGCGTCTACCACCGGTGGGGTGGCCAACCGGTGGTTGGCTTCGACGAGCTCCGCCTCGGTCATCCCGACGCCGCGATCAGCGACCTCGATCGAGACCGAACCGTCCGCGGCGAAGTCACTGGAGACCATCACGTGGCTATCCGGTGGCGAGAACTGAGTCGCGTTGTCCAGCAGCTCGGCCAGCAGATGCACCAGGTCACTCGCCGTCCGGCCGAGCACCAGCACCGCAGGCGGCTGCTGTAGCACAAGCCGTTGGTACTGCTCCACCTCGGAAACCGCGGCGCGCAGGACGTCAACCAATCGAACTGGCCGACCGGACCGGTTGGCCGCATCGGTGCCCGCGAGGACTAGTAGGTTCTCACTGTTGCGCCGCATCCGGGTGGCGAGGTGGTCGAGCTGAAACAGGTTGTCCAGCTGCTGCGGGTCCTGCTCTCCGCTCTCGAGCCGGTCGATGAGCTTGAGCTGACGCTCGACCAGACCCTGCGTGCGGCGCGACAGGTTGACGAAGATGTCGTTGACGTTGGCACGTAGCTGGGCCTGCTCGCCGGCCAGCCGGACGGCCTGGCTGTGCACCTCGTCGAACGCCCTGGCGACCTGACCGATCTCCTCACGAGTGCCGACCGGTACCGGCTCGACCTCGGTTTCGGGCAGTTCGCCGTCGCGAATCCGCGCCATCGCCTCGGGCAGCCGCCGATCGGCGACGTCCAGGGCGGTGCGCTTGAGCACTCCCAGCGGCCGCAGCAGAGCCCGGGTCACGAAGATGCCGACCAGCACGCCCAGTCCCAGCGCGAAGAACAGGATGACCGAGTTCAGGCCAGCCGAGGTTCGCACCTGGTCAAGCAGCGTCTGCGCGGTCCGGTCGATTCGCTGGCGCAGGTTCTTCTCGACAGTGTTGATGTTGCCGATGACCACCGCGTTGCGCTGATCCCAGTCCTGCGGCGAGGCACCCAGCGGTTGCGCCGCCAGACCACGGTTGAGCACCAGCTGCAACAACCGCTGCCGGGACAGCTCAGCGTCTGGACCGACTCCAGCGATCGCGCTGGCCCGCTCTGCGGGCCCCAGAGCAGCCCGCAGAGCGTCCTGATCGGTGACCTGCCGGACGGCCGCGGTGTGCAGATCTTCGATCTGCCCGGAACCGAGCCTGTTGGTGTACAGCGCTGCCGAGATGATCGCGTGCTGCCGACTGATCTGCTCGCGACTGGAGACCAGGGAATGCACGGCGGCAGCGTCGTTGGTGACCGCAACGTCATCCAGCTGGCGGGTCAGCGCGGAATCCAGCTCGATCAGGGGATCGATGGCGTCGCTGTACTCGGTGACCACCACCTCGACAGGGCCGAAGCCGGTGGTCACGCTCGCCCGCAGTGGCCCCAGCGCGCCCAGGGCGGCGAGCGGGGATCGGGTGAAGTCCAGTCCTTTTACCTGACCGGCGGACCCGGCAACCACCTGCACGCTGCTGTCGACGGCGCGGAACTGCGCGTCCAGCGGTCGGCGGTCGCCGGCGCGGCCCGTGGCGACAAACGCCGTAGCCATGTCCCGTTCCCGCTCCACACCGCTGATCAGGTCAGACAGCTGTTGCTGCACGTGCACGATCTGGGAAATCCGGGCGTAGCCCGGCGCGGCGCCCGCCTCGTCGACGATTCGCAATACACCGGCGACCAGGGCGACGATGGTCGGCACTAGCAGGACTGCGGCGAGCTTGACCACCACGGGCCAGTTGCGCCAGTACCACCGCGACCGCGGAGTCGTCGGATCGGTCGGCGCCCCCGGTTTCGCGGGAGGGCTGAGTACGGCGGTCATTGCGCCGCCGCCGCAGAAGCCGGGCGTCGCGAGCTAGTCGCTGGCACGGTGAGGTCCCTCCCAGGGGTCGACGGTGGCCGAGCATCCGGCGCACCACGGGTAACCGCGGTTGTGGGCCATCCCCACCGCACGGAGGTAAACGCCTCGGGCACCGAGCCGGATACGCCCGATGTAGGGGACGGACGATACGACGCGCCGAGGTGGATCGTCCCGCGGGTCTCGTTACCGTCCTATCCGACCGCTTACCGTTCTATTTGACCGCTCACCGCGCCAGTGCCTGGGCAGGACAATACCCACGCGGCGTAGCTTTCCTTACCCTGATGGACGGGCTGCACCACTTAAAGTAATTGTATTCAACCCGGACGATCCATCCCCACACGTCGAGCGCCTCGGCGGAGCGGGCCCGGACGCACCTGGGACACTGGTTGCCGACCAAGCCGATCACCCACCCGCGGTGCTCGCCAACCGGAGGAACTCGTTGAGCTCTTCGACCGAGGCCGGACCGCTCATCGTGCAGTCCGACAAAACGCTGCTCCTGGAGGTCGACCATCCGGCGGCCGGGCTGGCCCGCGCCGCGATTGCCCCCTTCGCGGAGCTTGAGCGCGCGCCGGAACACGTGCACACCTACCGGGTGACCCCGCTGGCCCTGTGGAACGCGCGAGCCGCGGGTCACGACGCCGAACAGGTCGTCGACGCGCTGGTGCGGTTCTCCCGGTATGCCGTGCCACAGCCGTTGCTGGTCGACGTCGTGGACACGATGGCCCGCTACGGGCGACTGCAGCTGGTAGCGCACCCGACGCACGGGCTGGCGCTGGTCGCGCTGGACCGCGCGGTGCTCGAGGAAGTGCTCCGACACCGCAAGATCGCCCCGATGCTGGGGGCCAGGGTCGACGACGACACCGTGCTGGTCCATCCCTCCGAGCGTGGCCGGCTCAAGCAGGCCCTGCTCAAAGCCGGTTGGCCGGCTGAGGACCTAGCTGGCTACGTCGACGGTGAAGCGCACGCGATCGAGCTGGTCCAGGACGGCTGGTCGCTGCGTACCTACCAAAGCGATGCGGTGACCGGATTCTGGGCGGGCGGTTCCGGGGTCGTGGTGCTGCCCTGTGGGGCAGGAAAAACGTTGGTCGGGATCGCCGCCATGGCCCAAGCCCAAGCGACCACACTGATCCTGGTCACCAATACCGTCGCCGGCCGGCAGTGGAAGCGCGAGCTGGTCGCGCGTACCTCACTATCTGACGATGAGGTCGGCGAGTACTCCGGTGAGCGCAAGGAGATCCGCCCGGTGACCATCGCGACTTACCAGGTCATGACCCGAAAGTCGAAAGGCGAGTACCGACATCTGGATCTGTTCGATTCCCGGGATTGGGGATTGATCATTTATGACGAGGTGCACCTGCTGCCCGCGCCGGTCTTCCGGATGACCGCCGATCTGCAGTCCCGCCGCCGGCTCGGGCTGACCGCCACTCTGGTGCGCGAGGACGGTCGGGAGGGCGACGTGTTCTCTCTGATCGGCCCCAAGCGTTACGACGCACCGTGGCGCGACATCGAATCTCAGGGCTGGATCGCGCCGGCGGACTGCGTGGAGGTACGCGTCACCCTGACCGACGCCGAGCGGCTGCGCTACGCCACCGCGGAGGCCGACGAGCGCTACCGGGTGTGCTCCACCGCGCGAAGCAAGCGGGCCGTCGTGTCGGCCATCATGGAACAGCACCCGGACGAGCCGACGCTGGTGATCGGCGCATACCTGGAGCAACTAACCGAGCTCGGCGAGGCCCTGGACGCTCCGGTAGTGCAAGGTTCGACTCGCAACTCTGAGCGGGAGGCTCTCTATGAGGCATTCCGCCGCGGCGAAGTACGCACGCTAGTCGTGTCAAAGGTGGCCAACTTCTCCATCGACTTACCGGAGGCCTCGGTCGCGGTGCAAGTCTCCGGTACGTTCGGCTCCCGGCAGGAGGAGGCCCAGCGCCTCGGCCGCCTGTTACGCCCCAAGGGAGATGGCAGGCAGGCGCATTTCTACTCGGTAGTCGCCCGGGATACCCTGGACACCGACTATGCCGCCCATCGCCAGCGCTTCCTCGCCGAGCAGGGCTACGCCTACCGCATCATCGACGCCGACGATCTCCTAGGCCCAGCAATCCCCCAAGTCGACTAGCACACGGGCGATCCGTCCGACGTCGGGCTGGTGCCCACTCCGAGCCTCGTCAGGACCCGGTCGCTGCTCGCAGCCTCGGGGTAATCCGCTTCTCCAGGCCGAACGGTTCGTAGTGTTGGTACAGGACGCCGTCGAAGGCCGCGGCGATGTCCCCGGTGTCCCAACCCGCACAACGCAGAACCGGCTCCTTGATCGCTGGCTGGCGCACGATGTGCAATTGATCGCCGGTGCACCGGATGAGCTGTCCGGTGATCCCAGCGGCGAGATCTGACAGCAGGTAGGTGACCAGCGGCGCTACCCGGTCGGGGGTGCGCTCGCGGGTACAGCGCGACTGGGCGGCCGGGGAGCGCTCCACCAGGCGGGTCCAGGCTAGCGGGCAGACGCCGTTGACCCGGACCCCCACCTCTTCCAGATCCAGCGCCCAGGAGTAGGTCAGCGACGCGACCGCGCCTTTGGAGGCCGAGTAGGCACCCGCACGACGCTGACCGAACGACGAGCCCGACGAGATGTTGACGATCGATCCGGCGCCCTGCGCGCGCATGACCTTCGCGGCTGCGATACCGCAATAAAGCGTGCCCAGGACGTTGACTTCGATGACGTCGCGGGCGCAGTGAACGTCCTCCTCCCACGGTGGTACCTCGTGCGGGCCGAGCGCGGCATTGTTCACCAGACCGTCGATCCTGCCGAACTGCTCCAGGCACAGTGCCACGATCTCGCTGGCCTGATCCGGATCGCGAACCGACGCCGCGGTGGCTACCGCCCGACCGCCCATCTCAACGATCCGGTCTGCAACAGCCTCGGCCTGTTCACCGTCGACGTCGTTGACCACGACGCAGGCTCCGGACCGGGCGGCGTGGCGCGCATAAGCCTCGCCTAGACCGCGGCCGGCTCCGGTGATAACGATCGCCTTGCCGTCAAGAATATCCATCGGTACCCGCCCTTCGGGGTGACCGGACCTGATGGACCGGCGGTTGCCATCAGTCTGCGTTGGCAACGGCACCGGGGCAGGTCAAGGCTCCATGAAGGGTTGCAGCCGTTCGCCGAGCGGGATAAGGCCGATCGGCCCAACAGGTCCGGTGAGCTATTCAACCGTGAGAATTAGCGGGCCGTCGACGGTCACGGCGATCGAGTGTTCCCAGTGCGCGGCGCGGCAGCCATCCACGGTCACCACGGTCCAGCCGTCGCCGAGTTCCTCGGTCTTGTCACTGCCCGCGGTGAGCATCGGCTCGATCGCCAACGCCATGCCGGGCACCAACCGGGGGCCGCGGCCGGGGCGGCCCACGTTGGGCAGGAACGGGTCCATGTGCATGGCGGTACCGATCCCGTGACCACCGTAGTCGGCGACGATGCCGTAGGACGTCCCGTGCTCGGCAGCCGCGGCCAACGCCGCGGTCTCCACTGCATGGGAGATATCGGTCAGCCGGCCACCGAATTGAGCCGCCGCGATTCCGGCCTCCAACGCCGCCCTGCAGGCCGCCGACAGCTGGCTGTCGGCCTT
>JBHEMR010000148.1:0-7784 GCA_046262495.1 Pseudonocardiaceae bacterium
CGGCTGCGGTCAGTGTCGATGCCGCAGCACGGTGCGCGGAAATCCGCCACCATGCCGATCCGCGGCAAGTTGGCCCAACTGCCGGTGCGCATGTGCGGAGTGCGGGTGGTGGACCAGGCGTTGGTGCGTTGCGCGCATCACTGTGGTCTGGAGGTACACGCCTGGGCGGTCGACCAGGCAGTTGAGATGCATGCCCTGCTCGATCTCGGCGTCGACGGCCTCATCACCGATCGGCCGGATGTGCTTCGCGACGTGCTGCGCGTCCGGGGGGTATGGCCAGGAGCAACCGCCCAGGCTCAGTAGTGGCGCCCGTAGAGTGCGCCGCGGTGACGGAAGGCGGTGCTGGTGAGCGAGCCGACGATCCAGCCCTCCCCTAGCGTCGCGCTGGAGGAGACCGCTCGCCGCCGTGATCAACGCGCCTGGTGCTGGTATGACTGGGCGAACTCGGTGTTCCCCACCTCGATCATCACCGTGTTCCTTTCGCTCTATCTCACCACCGTGGCCCGTAACGACGCGCTCGCCGCCGGGCAGACCTGCGTCACCCGCAACGCCCTGGTCCACTGCGACATTTCGCTGTTCGGATGGGCATTTCCGGCCGGTTCACTGTTCGACTACCTGCTGGCGGCGTCGACTCTCCTGCAGGTACTGATACTGCCGCTGACTGGCGCGATCGCCGACCGTACCCAGAGCAAACGGCGGATGCTCGGATTGTTCGCCTTCACCGGGGCGGGCGCGACCGCCCTGCTCGCGCTGGTGACCGGCACCAACTGGCGACTCGGCGTGGTGCTGTTCATGGTCGCGACCACCGGGTATTACGCATCGGTAGTCATCTACTACTCGGTGCTCCCGGAGATAGCCACAGCTGATGAGCGCGACGGGCTGTCCTCCCGCGGCTGGGCCTTCGGCTTTCTGGGTGGCGGCATCGCGCTGGCCGTGAATCTGGCGACCTACCTCGGACGTGATGCGCTAGGACTGTCCGAGTCGGCGGCGGTCAGGGTCTGCTTCGTCACCGCCGGGCTGTGGTGGGCTGCGTTCAGCCTCATCCCATTGTCGCGAATGCGCAGCTACCAGTCCCCGCAGGGCAGCGAGCGGGGTCTATCGGTGCTGACCGGCGGCTTCCGTCAGCTCTTCGGCACTCTTCGTGACGCGCGGAGCTATCCGCTGACACTAGCCTTCCTGGCCGCCTACTTGATTTACGCCGATGGCATCGGCACGGTGGCCAGCGTCGCCGGCCAATATGGTGATCTCGAGTTAGGGCTGGCCAGCAGCACCCTGATCAGCACGATCCTGATGGTGCAATTCGTGGCGTTCGTCGGCGCGATGCTGCACGGGTGGGTAGCTCGCCGGATCGGCGCCAAGCGCACAATCCTGGGCAGCCTGGTGGGGTGGGTCGGGGTGATTGCGGCGGCCTACTTCATCCAGGCAGGCGATGAGCTGCAGTTCTATGCCGTGGCCGTGGGCATCGGGCTTGTACTGGGCGGCACCAGCGCGCTGTCCCGGTCGCTGTTCAGCCAGATGGTGCCCGCAGGCAAGGAGGCCGAGTACTTCTCGGTTTACGAGATCGGCGAGCAGGCCACGTCGACGGTGGGGCCGATGCTCTTCGGGGTCATCGGGGCGGCCACTGGGTCCTTTCGGCCTGCCATCCTGTCTTTGGTGGCCTTCTTCCTCATCGGGTTTGTGCTGGTACTACTCGTCCCGGTACGCCGAGCGATTCGCGCGGCCGGTAACTCAGAGCCGGCGGTCGTCTAGGGCCGCTGCAGGACGGCACAAAAGGCTAGGCCAAACGGGTAGTCTAGGCCACCTCATCGTGAGGTAACAGATCACATTGCGGCCTCGATTCAACCTGTGTGGGGGATGCTTGTCGATGAGGGTGAAGACGTCATCGGGTCCGGGCCGACAGTGGTCCGGGAACGTCGAGGCCTTCCTTGGCGTTGCACCCGATGAGCTGGATCCGGAGACCCCCGGTCTCTGGCCCGGAGAGAGGAAACGCCATGGCCGATCGCGTACTTCGTGGCAGCCGGCTCGGAACAGTCAGTTATGAGACCGACCGTGATCATGACCTTGCTCCTCGCCGATCAGTGGTCTACGCCTGTCCCAAGGGCCACGACTTCACCGTGTCATTCGCCGATGATGCCGAATCACCGATGGTCTGGGAGTGCCGGTTGCACGGCAACGAGGCCAGTCTGGTTGACGGTGTTGCGCCGGAGCCGAAGAAAATCAAGCCGCCGCGCACACACTGGGACATGCTCATGGAACGGCGTAGCGTCCAGCAGCTCGAAGAACTGCTCGATGAGCGACTGACCGAACTGCGCGGTCGCCGCTCTCGCTCTGCCTGAGGAGCCGACGCCGGAGAAGGCAAGTCAAAGCTGGCTGGGCTGCGTGGCGTTGCTTGTCGAGTCGTTGTCGGACTGCCGGCGCAGGTTCGATACACAGCGCTGCACACCCCAGACGGTCACCCGCCACAGCGCCTCCAAGACAATAGCGCTGGTCATTTTCGATTGACCGTGCTCCCGCTCGGTGAACGTGATTGGCACCTCCACCACGGTGAAACCGGCGCGCACCGAGCGCCAGGCGAGGTCGACCTGGAAGCAGTAGCCTTGCGAGGCGACCGTGCTGAGGTCAAGACCCGCCAGCACCTCGCGACGGTAGGCGCGGAACCCGCCGGTGACGTCATGGATGCTCATTCCCAGCGCCACCCGCGAGTAGTAGTTGCCGCCGCGGGAGAGCCATTCGCGGTATCGCGCCCAGTTGACCACTCGACCACCGGGCACGTATCGGGAGCCCAGAACGACGTCGGCCGCGGTGCCGGAAGCGTTGTCGGCCAGCGCGTCAAGCAGCCGGGGAAGATCCTCCGGGGCGTGTGAGCCGTCGGCGTCCATCTCCACCACGACGCCATAGCCGCGCTGCAGCGCCCAGCGGAAGCCGGCGACATAGGCCGCGCCGAGGCCGGCCTTGGTGGCGCGATGCAGGACATGCACGCGGCAGTCGGTAGCGGCGAGTGCGTCGGCCAGCTTCCCCGTGCCGTCGGGACTGTCGTCGTCAACCACCAGCGCGTGCGCGTCAGGTACGGCCTCGTGCAGCCGGTGCAGGACCCTCGGCAGGCTGGCCCGCTCGTCGTAGGTCGGAATCACCACGATCGTCAGGCCGGCGCCCTGGGCGTCCCCGTCGTCCCGCTGATCGGTCATCGACGTCCTCCTTGGGGGGCACGGGTCCTCGTCGCTCCCCTGCCTTAGCTCTGCTCTGCACCATCAGGGCTGCTGCCACCCCCGACAAACCAAGGGCAACCAGCACCCACTCCGGCGCGGAGCCGAGCCGGGTAGCCAGCGTAGTACCGGAACGCAGCGGGACCCGCGCCACCAGCGCGTCCGGCGTAAACAGTTTCGTCTGCCGCTCGACGGCGCCATCCGGGGCGATTACGGCACTGACCCCACTGGTGGCAGCCACCAGCACAGTCCGAGCGTGCTCCACCGCCCGGACCCGCGAGATCGCCTGCTGCTGGTAGGTCATCTCGGTGAAGCCGAAGGTAGCGTTGTTGGTGGGCACGGCTAGCAGCTGAGCTCCGGATCGCACGCTTTGGCGTACCAGATCGTCGAACATCACCTCGGAGCAGATGGCTATCCCGACCCGGGCCGGTCCGAGGTCTACGGCACTGTCGCCGTTGCCTGGTACGAAGTCGCCCGCGCGATCGACATATGGGCTGAACAGCCGGAAGAAACCCCGGTAGGGGATGTACTCGGCGAAGGGCATCGGGCGCTTGTGGTGACGCTGACCCGGCCCGCTGCGCGGATTCCAGACGATGGCGGTATTCGTGGTGTGCCCGTCGTCAGTGTGCAGGACGGCGCCGACCAGGATGGGCACACCGATCGCCCGTGCCGCTCGATCGATCACTGCCTGGGCATCTGGGTTTCGCACCGGATCGATGTCAGAGGAGTTCTCTGGCCAGATCACCAGCGCTGGCCGCGGGTGGTGACCGGCCGCGACGTCGGCCGCCAGAGTCATGGTGCGCGCAACATGGTTGTCCAGTACGGCGCGACGCTGGGCGTTGAAGTCCAATCCGGCCCGGGGCACATTGCCCTGGACGAGCGCCACGACCGCCGACCCCTCGCTGGTGGTCGTCGCCACCAGCGACGCCGCAAAAACTCCCGCGATCACCGACCCCATCGCGAGCAGCGCAGGGACGAAGACCGCTCTGAGTCTCCCGAACTCGACGGCAGAGCTGCCCAGCGGCCCCCCCTTCGCGACGCGGCGGAGGAGTTCACCGACGCCAAAGCCGGTGAGCACCACGGCCGCAGTGAGCAGCGGAGCCCCACCGATCGCGGCCAGCGGGAGGAATATCCCGCTAGGCTGGCTGAAGGCCACCCGACCCCACGGGAAGCCGCCGAAAGGCGCCCGAGCGATCAGCGCCTCGGCAGCCACCCACACCGCCGCTGCCCACAATGGCGCGGCCGGCATTCGGGATACCACGGCGACTCCAGCACCGGCCAGCGCCAGCACCAGCGCCTCGACCGTGGCCAGCGCGAGCCATGGCAGCGGGCCGACGTACTCCCCCGCCCAAGACAGCAGCGGCACGAAGAAGCCGAGCCCGAAGGCGAGCCCGTAACCGAACCCGGCACGGGCCGGGCGTCCATGCAACACTGCCCATAACACCGCGAAAACCACCGGCGCGAGCCACCACAGTTCCCGCGGGGGTGCGCCAGCATAGAGCAGCATGCCGGCACCGGCGGCGGTACCCACCCGCAGCAACCGGCCATACCAGCTCACAACAGGGCGTCTTGCAGCTCGAACAGGACCCGGCCGTGATGCACGGTGCGCAGACACGAGGGTGACTGGACCCCAGGGAACTCAGCGGACTCGGCACCGTCCCAGATCGCGTAGGAGGCCGGGGCACCGGGGACCAGCGAACCGGCCAGCGGGTCAGATGCGGCGGCAGCCCGGTATCCGCCGTAGGTATGCGCCGCGAAAGCCTCCATCGCGCCGATCTCTGACCCGGGACTGTGGTGGCCTACCGCGGCGCGCACCGCGTCCCACGGGTCTCCCGGGGTAACCGGCGCGTCGGAACCGAACGCCAGCACGACACCGGCCTTCTCGAGCAGCGCGAAGGGATTCATCGCCGCAGCTCTAGAGACCCCCAGCCGTAGCGCGTACATCCCGTCCGCGCCGCCCCAGGCAGCGTCGAAGGCCGGCTGCACGCTGGCCACCACACCCCAGGCCGCCAACTGGCGGGCTTGGTCTGGATCCACCATCTCTAGATGTTCGAGCCGGTGGCAGCGCTGCCTCAGCGCGGTGTCGCCAAGCGCAGCGGCAGCTGCCTCGAAGCCGGCCATCACCGCATCGGTCGCGGCATCTCCGATCACATGGAAGCCAGCCTGGATGCCGGCCTGGGTGCAGGCCTGGACATGCGCAGCGATCTGCGCCACGTCGAGATAGGCCGTGCCACGGGCGCTGGGCGCGTCGGCATAGGGCATGCGCAACGCGGCGGTCCGCGAACCGATCGCCCCGTCACAGAACAAATCTCCCGCCAGCCCGTGCGCCCCAGTGGCTGCGAGCAGTTCTCGCGCCTCCGCCGGCGTGCTGACGGCCTGGCCCCAGTAACCGACCACCTCGACGCCGTGATCGGCTGCCAGCAGATCGGCAAGATCCTCGACCCCCGAGACGTCCGGTCCTGCGCACTCATGTACTACCGCGATCCCGCGGGCCGCCGCGCCGGTCAAAAACGCTTCTTGGGCGGCGCGGCGCTGACCGGCTGTGATCGATTCTCGGGCGGCTCGGCGGGCGTGATGATGTGCCTCCCAGGTCAATACGCCCTCGGCCGCCCAACCCGGCGCGCCGATCGCCGCCGCGGCTCGGTCCAGCAGTCTTGAGGAGACCGCAGCGCTGTGCCCGTCTATCCGGGACAGGTACACCGGCGCGTCACCCGAGGCGCGGTCTATTTCTTCGCGGGTCGGCGGCCGGCCCTCCGGCCACGACGTCTCATCCCAGCCATGTCCCCACAACACGGTGCCCGGACAGGACCGCTGTGCGACCAGGTCTAGGCACTGCGCGAGAGTGGCGCAGCCGGTGAGATCAAGCCCGATCGCCAGCAGGCCGGTGGAAGTGGCATGCACGTGCGCGTCGACGAAGGCGGGAGTGAGCAGTGCGCCGCGCAATTCGAGCACTTCGTCGGCATCACTGAAGCACGCGCGGCCGGTGCTGTCATCCCCGGCCCAGGCCACTATCCCATCCATGACGGCCAGTGCGGTGGCCCCGGCGACCGACGGGATGCGTCCGCCTAGCAGCAACGAAGTGCTCATGGTTCGGCAGTATTCCCGCTCCCTCGGATCACTCCGTCGATCGGCTCCCACTACGGGGAACGTCGGAGAACCTGTCCGCCGCTGTCAGCGAAGCTCGCCGGTAGCGGAGCGGGGCGCGGGTGGGTCGTTGACGATCTCGCCCTCAACCACATCCCGCGGCGCATAGCGTGCGGGAGTGCGTCGTGACGCTGAACCCAGGATCCTTCGACGGACCAGTGCGCGGATAGGCGGCAGCAGTAGGAGCAACCCCAGGACGTCAGAAACGAAACCGGGCACAACGATCAGCACCCCAGCTGCGGTGATCAAGACGCCGTCGAACAGTTCCCGGTGCGGGGCTCTACGGGCGCGCAGTGCTTCGACGAACGCGCGCAGGGTGCGAGCACCCTCACGCCGCAGCAGAGCCGCCCCCACCAGCGACGTGACAATCAACAGTCCGATGGTGGCCAGGACGCCGATCGCGTGGCCCACCGCGATGAGCACCACCAGCTCGACGATGGTGGCGACGAACAGGACCAGCAGGACTGGCATGGCGCGAGCTCCCTCGATCGTATGGAACGAGTGCGGTATGCACTGCGAGTCGCCTCATCTCCAGTAACGCTTGACCCGGCGACTTCGCTCCCAGCTGCACGCATTACCTCAAGATCAACATCACGGAAGCTGCGGCACGGCTCCATCGCATGCCCGATTCGATCGATTTGGCCAACTGCTCCCGGAGTGGGGCTTCCCTGTGCCGCGACAAGACGCTCAGGTGAAATCTGGGTTACACGTCTGGTTGCGGGGCACTTGCCCATTGGTCCAGGCACCCCTATCGTGATGACTTCCACGTGCATGGCCAACCAGGTCGGAGGTGTGCGGCGTGTCCAGGGCATCAGCCGGGACCGCCACCGCCGCGGAATTGTTCGAGCGGCGGGTACTACCCCTATACCAACTGGCTGATGATGCCGAGGCGATCGCCACCGCATGCCACGCCATGGCCGTTCGCTTCCACCGTGGCGGCACTCTCGTCGTCTTCGGCAACGGCACAGCCAGCACGGACGCCCAGCACGTCGTGGTGGAGTTCGTGCACCCGGTGATCATGGGCAAGCGTGCGTTGCCGGCGATCTCGCTGACCGCTGATGTCGCAACGGTGACCGGAATTGCCGGCACGGAAGGCTTCGACGAGGTCTTCGCCCACCAGTTGAGTCACCTCGCCTCCAGCCGCGACATTGCGCTGGGCATCTCGCCTGACGGCAACTGCACCAGCGTGCTGCGCGGATTGGCGGCCGCCCGGGAGTTGGGCATGCTCACGATCGGGCTCGTCGGCGGCGACGGCGGCCGCATCGCGTCGCTCCAGGCCGCCGATCACATCGTGGTAGCTCATTCCGATGACCCGCGAGTGATCAAGGAAGTGCACGTCACCGCGTACCACGTGTTGTGGGAACTGGTTCACGTGTTCTTCCAACATCCCGACCTGCTAGAGCCGAGGGCAGTCGCATGACCGCTCCGGAATGCCAT
>JBHEMR010000149.1:0-4526 GCA_046262495.1 Pseudonocardiaceae bacterium
CGGTTCCAGCTGGAGGCCAACCGGTGGGCACTGCGCCGCGGCGGACACGTCCGCACCGGTTTGGAAGACAACATCTACTACGAAAGGGGACGGCTGGCCCAGTCCAATGCAGAGCTGGTGGCTCGACTAGCCGATCTCTGCGCGGAGTACGACCGTTACCCGGCCAGTCCCGCGGAGACCAGACGTCTGCTTCACCTCAACCAGACCACCGCATCGGCGAGAACCGATCGGACCAACTGAAGTCGGTATCCCGTGAATCCACAGCCGCGCGAGCTGGCCGTGTCCCTGGGGCCAGGAACACGGCCAGAGAGTCTCGCTCTCTTACGCCTACGCGGTAGCGGATCGGCCACTGCTCCCGCTGAGCAGGCCTCCCCCGACTATCACCGTCACCAGAGAGACCGCCAGGTCCAGGAGATTGTCCCCGTTAATCCCCGCAGGGATGGACAGCAAAGACATGTAGCCCAGAAAGCCCAGCACGGCAACCAGCAGCAAGGCGCCACCGATCGCGATGTTCATCCCCTGATTACCGGGAGGGGTCAGCGCGAACGCTCCCAGCAGCCAAAGCAGCCCCAGGATGAGGTACACGAGGTTATGGAAGCCGTTCGTCTGGAAGAGCCCGAGAATCGAATGGTTCGTCATCTCGGTGAAGTTCGTGAAGCCCGTAAGGATAAACCCGAGGATCCCAAGGAGCAGCACGACCAGGCCGAGGAGTACAGAATACTTCTGGTCGAGCGTCCTAGGCCCGGGCTTGCTCTGCTGCTTGATCCCAAACTTTTCTTCCGGACTAAGATTCACCATGGTTGTCCCCTTCCACTTAACACTGCTGTACCCGACGCCTACCGGCGCCGGCGCTACACAACGAACTTGGGACGTCCAGCTGGTCCAGACCAGCTGCGGCACCGACTGGCGATAGCTGCGCACGTATCGTCGCCGTTGATTCGGGTCGAAGGTCTCAGCAAGACATGAGGTCACTTCAGCCCACCAGACGGTGCTCTCCTCACTAGGGAGCAGGCTGGCTACCCACTGCAGATCTCTAAGGCCAATACCGCCAAGCGTCTTGCTGTCCCCGGCGACGGGTGCTTTACGACCGCTCATCCCGGGCCTGCCTCGATAGTGGGTGTGGCAGGGAAGGGAGGGGGTGTGAGCAGCCGGCTCAAACCGCTGCGGTCACGACCCTTCTGCAGGGCGTGGACGGCGCGGGCACGACCCTCCACCGTCAACCGGTAGTAGCGCCGCGGAGGCCGACCCTCGGCATGAGCAGGCTCAGGGTCCTCCCATCGGTCACTGACCCACCCGGCGCCGCGGAGCCGCTGCAGAATCGGGTAGATCGTGCCCGGCTCAAGTCCGCTGGCGCGCACGATCTCCAACCCATACAGCTCGGTGTCGGAGCGATCGAGCAGTGCGCCCAATACTGCCAGCACACCTACCGTCATCCGCAAACCGGCCATGGGAGCTATTCTATATAGGTAGTGTTCGCCTGTCCCGTGACGGAGAGTTAAGTCATCCGGACGGGTGAGTACAGCGAAGACGGACACCGAGCACGCCGACTCGGTCAGCATCGTCGACAATGTCACTCCAGTGATCGTCGGGCGAGATGGAGCGGGCATGGAGATCGGATACACTCTGATGACCGAGCAATCCGGGCCGACCGACTTGGTGCGGTACGCGGCGGCCGCCGAGCAGGCCGGGTTCGCGTTCGAGGTTTGCAGTGATCATTACTTCCCGTGGCTGGACGCGCAGGGCCACGCACCGAATGCCTGGGCCGTGCTTGGCGCCGTTGCTCAGGCTACCGATCGAGTCGAGCTCATGACCTATGTGACCTGCCCGATCATGCGATACCACCCCACCGTGGTAGCCCAACAAGCGGCCACGTTGGGGCTTCTGTCGGACGACCGGTTCACTTTGGGCCTGGGATCTGGTGAGAACCTCAATGAGCACGTTGTGGGACGTGGCTGGCCGTCGGTCACGGTGCGCCACGAGATGCTCGTCGAGGCGTTAAAGATCATCAGTGCGTTGTTCGATGGCGGTTACGTGACCCGGCGCAGCCAGCATTACCAAGTCGACTCGGCGAAGTTGTGGGACCTGCCGACACAGCGGGTGCCGATCGCGGTGGCGGTGTCAGGCGCCCAGTCTTGCGAGTTGTTCGCGCCGCTAGCCGACCACATGATCGCCGTCGAACCGAACGCAGAGTTGGCCATGATGTGGAACGCCGCTCGGCCCGGAAAGGGCACCAGCCGCCGGATCGGTCAGTTGCCGATCTGCTTCGACACTGATCGACAGAGCGCGATTGCCCGGGCGCACGAGCAGTTCCGCTGGTTTGGCGGGGGCTGGAAGGTCAACGCGGAGCTGCCTTCCACCGCCGGGTTTGCCGCCGCAAGCCAATTCGTCCGGGCGGAGGATATCGCCGAGAGCATCTCTTGCGGGCCCGACGTCGACACGCATGTTGCGGCGGCGCGGCCATTCGCCGAGGCGGGGTTCACAGATCTCGCGCTGGTCCAGATCGGTGGCGCTCCGCAGCACCAGCAGCCATTTCTCGACTACGCCCGGGATAAGCTGCTGCCCGCGATGCGCGCCGAGTTCACCGCGGGCTAGCCATGACCCGATTGCGCCGCGCGATCACAGGAATGGTTGGCGGTCCGCGGAACAAGTGGCGCCGTCGGATGGCAGTTGCAGGGTGACGAGGTAGTCGGCCACCGCGGCGTTGGCGCAGGCGCTGTGCACGTTCAAGGTGGTGTGGCCGTAACCGTCGACGACCAGGAGCCGAGCGTCGCCGAGTGCGTCACGGGTGGCCTGCGCGTTCCACAGCGGCGTCTGGGGATCGTAGCGATTGTTCAGCACGAGGATCGGGTGCTGCCTACGGTGATTCCACGGGCCCAGGTAGCGGTCACGGTCAGCGGCCGGCCAGCCGATGCATTGGACCATGCCGAACAATGCGGTCAGCCCGAAGTAAGGCTGGCGCCGGTCCTCGGCCTGAATGAGCCGTTCGTAATCCTGCGGGTAACGCGGGTAGTCGCTGTCCACGCATTGAGTGGCGAGGAATGCCGCGGAATGGCTGGTTATGTACGGGTCCAGGGTCGGCGGCTGGCCCTGCGCGCCAGCCCCCTCGGGGCGCAGCGAGTTGTAGATGCCCTGCAAGGACGTGGCCATGCCGCTCCAGCGAGTCGAGCTTTGCAGGCCGTACGACACGGTCCGCAGTACCGTGGCGAGGCTGGTGCCGGCACCTTGATTGAGCCTGGCCACCATGTCGGCGAACTTCCGGCGCGGGTCACCAGCGGAGAACGCGCACTTGGGCCCCGCCTGGGCGCAGCGGTCGAAGAACGCGTCGAGCTCCTCGGCTTGCGAGCGCGCAACGTCAGCACGCACGTCGACCGGCATCGCTTCCTGGCCCGGCCGACCCGTGGAGTTCGCTACCAGGTCCAGAGCGCCGTCGAAGACCATGGCGCGGGTGCGGTCCGGGAAGAGGTTGGCGTAGACCGCGCCGACATAGGTGCCATAGGAGTAACCGAGAAAGCTGAGGCTCTCGTCGCCGACGGCCTGCCGCAGCAGCTCCAGATCACGGGCCGTGTTGGCCGACGAGGTGTGCGCGAGCAGCTCGCCAGACGGTGCGGCGCAGCGGCGCCCCAGCACAGCACTGCTGGCGAAAAACGCTTCCTGCTGCTCGGGCCGCACCGGCGAGCCCACCGGGCCATCCCCGGCTGCCCCATCGCGGGCGCAGCGAACCGGTGTGCTGCCCCCGACGCCGCGGGGATCGAAGCTGACCAGATCGAATCGCTGGCGCAGCACGTCGGGAAGCGTCGGGCCCAGGCCTGCCAGGTCACTGACACCGCTGGTGCCGGGGCCACCAAAGTGGACAAACAGCGAACCGATGCGGCGGGCCGGATCCGCCGCCGGCAGCCTGGCCACCGACAGCGTCATCGTCGCGCCGTGCGGCTGGTTGTAGTCCAGCGGCACCGTCGCAGTGGCGCACTGCAACGACCCGCCGCAGCCACTCCACTGCAGTCGAGGCGGCACGGCGCCATTGACACCCAGCGGCTCCGGTGCCGACTGCGGTGGTGGGACCAGCGACTTCGGTGCTGGAACCAGCGGCGGACTAAGGCCAGGGTTCTCCTTGAGACTGCAGCCCGGCACTGTCAGCAGGACTAGCACGATCAGCCCTGCGACGACCCGCGATGATGACAGGACGGCCTCGCGCAGCGGTTCGCAATCGCGCAACGCTGCCATCGCCGCCCCTTCGCGCCGGTCACTGCCCAGACAAGGGCCCTACGATAGATGCGACGTGCAACCGTCGGGTTTCAGCAGGGCCGGATGGGGTACAGCGCAGCATGGCTAACGCATCGATGGGCTCGCCCGAGAAAGATCCCGAAGACTGGGTCACCCGCGACGAGCCGATGACCGGGCCCCAGCACAGCTACCTCCAGACGCTGGCTCGGGAGGCGGGGGAGGACGTCCCGGCAGATTTGACCAAGGCCCAAGCGTCTGAACTGATCGACCGGTTGCAAGAAAAGACCGGACGCGGGCGATAGGAG
>JBHEMR010000150.1:0-17625 GCA_046262495.1 Pseudonocardiaceae bacterium
AGCCGCTAGCCACCCGAGAGCTGGCATGATCCGCGGTCATGCTGGCGGCCACCGACATCATGACGCCGCTGTGGCGAGGTGTGGTGTTGTTCCGGGCTATTACGGCAGCTTTCGCGATCGCGGCGATCACGGTGCATCACGACGGCTTTGCTCGGCCAGCTCTGGGGTGGGCGGTGCTCGCCGGGATCGCCGGGTGGACTGTGCTGACCTGCCTGGCTTACAGCTACGACCGCACCCGCCGGACCGTGGTGATCGTGATCGACCTGCTGGTGACACTGACGCTGATGGGCTCCTCGGCGCTGGTGCTGTCCACCGAGCAACTCACCGAAGTCGTCCAGCGAACGCCGTTGCTCACCACTGTGTGGGCCAGCGGCCCGGTGGTCGCTGTCGCGGTGCACGCCGGCCGGGTTGCCGGCGCGATGTTCGGTGTTGCCGTCGCGGTGGTCGACGTCTGGGTGCGCGGATTCTTCAGCATCGACCTCGCCCGCGACGCGATCTTGCTGGTGGGGACCGGGTTCGTGCTTGGACTCGCGGCGACGGCAGCTCGGCGGGCGAGCGAGCAGCTGCGCCAGGCGGCCCGCGCCGAGGCAGCCGCCACTGAACGGGAGCGGCTGGCCAGATCAGTCCACGACAGCGTGGTGCAGGTGCTGGCCCGGGTGCGAGCGCGCAGTGCACAGCTCGACGGGGAGGCCGGCGAGCTGGCGCGGTTGGCAGGAGAGCAGGAAATCGCATTGCGGTACCTGTTCTCGCCCAGGCCGCCGAGCGTTACCGGTGAGCAAGACCTGGCCAGCGCTGTGCAGCTGCTGGCTAGTCCCCGGGTCGAGGTGTCAGTGCCCGCGACCGCAGTACCCCTACCCGCCGCCGATGTTGACGAGCTGGTCGCCGTCGTCCGGGAGGCGTTGGCAAACACCGCCCGGCACGGCGGTCCTGAGGCGAAGTCATGGGTGTTGGTCGAGGATCTCGACGACGAAGTGGTGCTCAGCGTCCGAGACGACGGGCCGGGTGTCGACAGTGAGCAGCTCGTCGGTGCGCTACATGACGGCCGGATGGGAGTGTCGCGCTCGATCCGCGGCCGGGTAGCCGATCTGGGCGCCACGTTGACGCTGGATACCGGCCCGGGACGGGGCACCGAGTGGGAGGTGCGGCTGGCTCGCGTCCGGCACGGCGTGGCGCCGTGACCAACTGCCATGGTGACGGCCGGTCGGTGATCCGGGTCATGGTGGTCGATGACCACCCGATGTGGCGCAACGGGGTGGCCCGCGACCTCGGCGAGCGCGGCTTAGAGGTGGTGGCCACCGCGGTTGACGGCGCGGCCGCATTGCGCATCATCGCTGCCGTTCGTCCGGACGTGGTGCTGATGGACTTGCATTTCGGCTCCGAAGGACCATCCGGCTCGACAACCACCCGGTGCATTATCGACAGTTGGCCGCACATCAAAGTGCTTGTGCTGTCCGCCTCCGGTGCTCATGCCGACGTTTTGGCGGCGATACAGGCCGGCGCCTCGGGGTACTTGATGAAATCCGCGTCGCTGGACGAGCTGGTAGAGGCCGTGCGCCGGACGGCCAAGGGCGACGCGGTGTTCACCGCCGGTTTGGCCGGCCTGCTGCTCGGCGAGTATCGCCGGATCGCACGCGGCTCCCACGACGACGTGCCGCGGCTCACCGAGCGGGAGACCGAGGTGTTGCGCCGGGTGGCTACCGGGCACACCGCTCGACAGATCGCCGACGCGCTGGTGATCAGCCACCGCACCGTGGAAAACCACGTGCAGTCCACGATGCGCAAACTGGAGCTACACAACCGCGTCGAGCTGGCCCGCTACGCAATCGAGCGCGGCCTCACCTAGTAGGCGGCCATCAGGTCGCCGCGGCGCGGGTCAGGATTGCCTGACAATGGGTGTTACGTGATCAGCGGCAGCCGTATCGTTTGCGGTAGAAGCTTTCAGCGGGGCCCGAAAGGGCCCGCTAGTGGTCCGCCGACCGGGCATCAAGGGGGGTGAACCCGGTCGGCGGCCGCTACGCCAGCGGCCGGGGGGAGTTGCCGCTTGCGCCATCGGTGTACCGGGCGCCGTGCGGCGGCCCAGCAACCGTTCGGTCCGGCTGGGGTCAAGTGGAGCCGGGTCCTACGGTTTATTCACCGATCGCTCCAGTGTGCGTGATGACGCGTCCTGTTGACAACCACTGAGCCACAATGGCCACCATCCTGGCGCACGCGGCGACCCCCGGTACGCTGACGCACCCGGTCAACCGGGAGTACTCGCAGGGACGGTGGGTAACGTGGAGTTCGAGCTTGAACGGGATGCTTTCGCCGAGGCCATCGCATGGACGGCAAAGGGCCTACCAGCCCGTCCGGTCGTCCCGGTAACTGCGGGCGTGGTCCTTGAGGTGACCGACGGCGCGATGATCGTCTCCGGTTTCGACTTCGAGGTACTCAACCGCATCGAGGTGCCCGTCACCGACAAGGCCGCCGGTCGGGTGCTGGTCTCCGGCCGGCTGCTCGCCGAGATAGCCCGCGCGCTGCCGCCCAAGGATGTACGGGTAGTGGTAGAGGGAAACCGGCTGGCGGTGCGCTGTGGTTCGGTCCGGTTCAACCTGCCGCTGTTGCACATCGAGGACTACCCCGCGGTGCCGGTGCTGCCGGCCACCTCCGGAAAGGTCCGTGGTGACGTCTTCGCCACCGCCGTCGCGCAGGTCACCGCGGCGGCCAGCCGCGACGAGACGCTGCCGATGCTCACCGGGGTGCGCATGGAGATTGGCCCCGAGGCGCTCACGCTGGCCGCCACCGACCGGTACCGCCTCGCCGAGCGGCACGTTCCGTGGACGCCGACCGGTACGGTGCCGAGCACCTCGCTCATCGTTCCGGCCAAGACGCTCGCCGATGTCGCCAAGTCGCTCGGTTCGGCCAGCGAGGTGGTGCTGTCGATGGGCAACGCAGACGACGCGGGGTTCCTGGGCTTCTCCGCCGGTGGCCGTCAAACGCTGACCCGGCTGCTCGACGGTGAGTTCGTCAAGTTCGCTTCGCTGTGGCCCACCGCGGTCACCACTACGGTAGAAGTGCAGGTCAGCGAGTTCATCGCGGCTCTGAAGCGGGTGGCGCTGGTGGCCCAGCGCTTCGCACCAGTCCGGCTGGCGTTCTCCGAGGGCACCGCGCAGCTGTCCGCCGAAGCCGAGGACGAGTCCAGCGCCGAGGAGGAGCTCGAGGTCGGCGTCACCGGTGAACCATTGACCATCGGGTTCAACGCCGGGTACCTGCTCGACGGGCTGGCCGCGGTGACCACGCCCCGGGCGACGTTGTCGTTCACCGAGCCGAGCAAACCCACCGTCATCACGCCGGTCACCGGCCTCGGCGCCGACGACCCGGATGACGCCCGGGACGGCTCCTACCGCTATCTCGTCATGTCGATGCGGCTGCGCGGCTAATGGCGGGGGCTGATCGTGGCGCGCACGTCGAGCACGGCACAACCGGACAGCATCTGTGGGACCGGCAGCCGGGCCAGGCGTAGCGCGCTATAGGACTTCACGCCGAGCACCACAGTGGCGAGTACCGTCGCCGCCAGCGTCGATCCGGTCAGCAACCACACCAACACCACAGCGCCGGTGTTCGTGGCCTTCGCCGGCGAGGACCAGTTCAGCCGGTACACCATGGCGTCAACCAAACCGAAGTAGTTCGGCGAGAGCAACGACCAACGAGCGAATGCCAGCGTAAGGTAGGCGTCGAGCACCACGAACTGCCCCAGAAACACCGCGGCGGGCACTGCGGCGGACGGATGCGTGCTCACGTAGCTGACCACCACCAGGCAGACGCTCAACCGGTCGGCAAGCACGTCGAGCACCGCCCCGGTGCGGGTCTCGCGGTAGGTCACGCGGGCTAGCAGCCCGTCGGCGATATCCCCGACCCAGTAGCACAATAGGGCCGCCAGCAGCCAGGCTTCGCTGCCGATGGTTACCGCCACCGCCCAGACGACCACCGTCACGATGGTGCGGACGGCTGTCACCAGGTTAGGCCAGGTATCCCACTGCTCGGTGAACGCGGCAGTGCAGCCGCGATGTCCGCAGCGCAGCGCCCCCGGATTTGCGGCGGCGCCGCCGCTCACCCCACGGATCGGCGGAACAGCCAGGGTCGCCGTGCAATAGCCGGTGTCGGCCGGATCGAGTTGGTCCGCCTTCGCCAACCGGCGAACTGCGCGCTCGCCTGGGCCGGTTCCAGCACCGGGATACCGAGAGTGCCCGCGGCGCGCACGGTGGGGTGGTCCGCCGGAATCGACAGGTCGACGACAACGACGCTGACCGCGGGGGTAAGCCGGCTGCGAGTCACCGCACCGTGCGCCTCCATCAACCGACGCAGTGCACCGAGATCGGCGGAATTGCCGACGTACAGCACGTGCAGCGGGTCCTTGGTGGCCCCATGACGCCCCACCGCCGTCTCCAGTCTCCCGAAAGGTGCTCCTGCGCTCTTGCGGGCGGACGGTACACCCCGTACCCAATCAGCCTCACCCACCACGCGGGTTACTGGCCGGTGATCCTGGACACTCTCGTACGCAGGGCGGCATGTGCTGCTGCGGGATCGACTCGGGTCGGCGTACCGCTGTGCAGCACCCGCTCCCCGGCCACCCAGACATCGCGGACCGCTCGAGCTCCGGCTGCCCACACCAGATTGGCCAGCAACTGACCGTCCGGTACGTCCAGCCCGGCAGCGAACGCCGGGTCGTCGGCTCCGATGTGCACCAGATCGGCCCACGCCCCCGGGCGCAGCGTGCCCAGATCATCGCGTCCGATCGCGGCTGCCCCGCCCCGGGTGGCCATCAGCAGCGCCTGCGCGGCGGTCAGCGCGGCCGCGTCCCCGGTGGCCAACCGAGCCAGCCGAGCGGCCAGCCTGACGTCTTCCCACAGATCGAGGTCGTCGTGCGACGCGGGCCCGTCGGTGCCCAAACCGACGGCGATTCCGGCGGCGCGCAGGTCGACCAGCCGCGCGATGCCAGACGCGAGCTTGCTGTTGGAACCCGGGCAGTGCGCGACGCCCGCGCGGTGCCGGGCGAGTACGGCGATGTCGGTGTCGGACAGCTGCACGGCGTGCGCAGCGAGCACCCGCGCACCGTCACCCAGCACCCCGAGATGTTCCAGCAACAACGGCACCGATCCGTGCTGCTCGCGGATCGCGTCGTCCTCGCCGGTCGTCTCAGCAACGTGGATGTGCAGCAGAGCCCCGCGCTCCCGGGCGGCGGCGCCAGCCGCCGTTAAAGCCTCGGCGGGCAGCGTGTAGGCAGCGTGCGGGCCGTATCCCAATTCGATGCGCTCGCCGGGACCGAAGCGGATCCCGTCGGCGTCGATCCAGCGGCTGATGCCGTCGAGCATCTGCCGCCAGGTGCCCAGCCGGTCCCAGCCCGGCACCGCGATGATGCCCGGTGTCACCACCGCGCGGCTGCCCGCAGCCAGCACCGCGTCGACGACCGCGTCGGTGTAAAAGTACATCTCCACGCTGGTCGTGATCCCGGCGCCGAGCATCTCCAAGGCGCCGACCAGCATGCCGACCCGGACGTCCTCGGCGTCAACCCGTGCCTCCGCGGGCCAGATCACCTCGGTCAGCCACCGCATCAACGGCAGATCTCCACCGAGGCCGCGCAGCGTGGTCATCGCGGTGTGCGCATGCGTGTTGACCAGCCCGGGCGCCAGGATGCCGGTCAGCGCCAGCTCGGGCCCGGATGCGGGCGGCGCCGCTGCCGCCGGTCCGACGTAGCCGATCCGACCGGCGGCGTCGACGTCCACCACAGCGTCGTGCAGCACCGTGCACGGCTCATCGCAGGGCAGCACCACCGGCGCGGTCAACCGCATCACAGGACGGGTTCGGCGATGCTGTGGCGTAGCAATGCCGACAGCGGGCGCAGCGGCGGAAGCCAGGCGCCCTCGGCGGGCAGCGTCTCCAGAGTGATCCGGGGCAGCGGCTGCAGGAACAGCTCCGGAATGTCCTCTAGATCCAAAAAGTCGAGCACCAGGGAGTTGACCGCGAACGAGGCATGCTCGCGGAACCCGAGCACAGTCACCCGCACGCCTTGGGCGACGAGGTCTTCCAAGGGTTCCCGGAACGCCCGGCTGTCCCCGGAGGCCACCAGCAGCTGCCGCAGCACGCCTTGCTCGTGGCGGGCCCGGATGTGCGCCAGCATGTCCTCGTCGATGTCCGACTCGTCGATCTTGGGCTTGGCGAAGACCGCGAACCCGGTGTTGCGCAGCGCCTCCACCCAGGGCCGGACGAAGTCCGTACTGCCGGATGCGACGTTGGTGAACACAGTCGCCTCAGGCTCGGTGTCGACCCCGGCCTGGGAGATCAACCAGCGACCCAGCGCGTCGAACCTCGGTCGGGATGCCGAGCTGGGGCGTCCGCCGAGGATCGAACCTAGGCTCATGTCGATATTGGGCGCATCCCAGACGAGCAGTGATATGGGGATGGTCGGGGCGGGCGCCGGGTTCATGATGACCGATCCTGCCTTATAAGCGCGCGAAGAGTAGATCCCGCACCACGCGGCCCTCGTCACGGGCGCGTTGCTCGAACTTCGTGACCGGCCGCCAGGCGGGCCGCGTTGCGAAGCCGTGAACTCCAGCAGTGTTGCCCAGAGCTGGCTCGGCGATGCAGGCCGCGAGCATCTCCTGGGCGTAGGGCTCCCAGTCGGTGGCCAGATGCAGCGTGCCGCCAACTGCCAACCGGGACGTCACCAGGGCGACCAACTCAGGTCGTACCAACCGGCGCTTGTGGTGACGTCGCTTGGGCCACGGGTCAGGGAAGTAAATCCGGACAGCGTGCAGGCTGCTCGCCGCGACGTGCTCGTGCAGCACCGTACATGCGTCGCCGCGGAGCAGCCGCAGGTTGTTGATCTCGGCCTGCTCGATGCGCAGCAGCAGCTGGGCTAGCCCAGGCTGGTAGATCTCGACGGCGAGATGATCGACGTCGGGTGCTTCGAGGGCCATCGCCGCCGTCGACTCGCCCATCCCCGAGCCGATCTCCAGCACGACCGGCGCGACGCGCCCGAACCAGCCGGCGGCATCCAACGGCCCGTCGGGCAGATCCGCGACGTCTGCACCCCACCGGGCCCAGTTGCGGCCCCAGGCGCGTTGCTGCCCGATGGTCATTCGGGCCCGCTGCGGGTAGATCGTCTGCACCTGCCCAGCCTGCCCTGCCCAGGGTTGCGGCGCGCAGGCAGGATGGTCGGCGTGAATACGCTCAAGGAGTGGGTCGATCTGGTGTGCCGCGAGCTGGACATCACCGACGCCGTATCGCCGACTGCGATGCAGTCGCGGGTACTGGACATGTCGCGCGACGTCGCGCACGGCGTCGCTCGGCCGGCTGCCCCGCTCACCGCATATTTGCTCGGTCTGGCCGCTGGCCGCAGTAGTGACCCGGAGGCGAGTTCTGAGGAGCTCACCCAGCGGGTGTGCCAGCTGGCCCAGCGTTGGGCGCAAGAACACGGCACTGGATCGCCTTCAGAATAACGGATGGCCCGGATCGTCCCCGAATGACGATCCGAGCCATCCCGTGATGCCCGCTCGCGCACCCCCCATGTGCAGGCTTCGGGCATTGGTCGCATATCTGGGCGTCCCGGCGCGGCACCCAGGTTGTGCGACCGACAACTCATACGATGCCGCACCGCGCTAGCAGGCACATGAGGGTTGTCCCCTACCTTGACCCTGAGTCCACCGCCATGACCCGCCCTGAGATTCCGAGAAGGCGCTGTGTCTCAGGGATTGGGTCCTCCGAGAGGAGACAGACCCCTGACTTCAGCACCTTCTCGCAACCCCGTGCTCCTGTTCGACGGAGACTGCGCCATGTGCTCTCAACTCGTGCGCTGGATCATCGAGCACGAGTCCGATCACGACCTGCGCTTTGCCAGCCTGCAGAGCGATACCGCGTTGCTGGCACTAGGACGCTGCGGAGTCTCGGACATCGATTTCGAGACGATGTATCTGATCGAAGATGGGCGCCTCTACACTCGATCTGACGCTGTGGCGTGCTCAGCGCGGCACCTTCGGTGGCCATGGCGGGCTCTCGCTGCTATGACCCTGATACCCCGAGCCGCGCGGGACGCGGTGTATCGGTTCGTAGCCCGCAACCGGTATCGCTGGTTCGGCACACGAACGGAATGTGCGATCCCCATACCTTCGGTTCGAGAGCGGTTCCTCGATTAGCAGAAAGAATTTCCGGGGAGTCCGGGATGCTCGGGACGGGCCGCGGGAGCGCTGGCGCAGCGGCTGCTGCAACGGGCGACCGGTTAGGGTCGGCGTTGTGAGTACCGGCATGATCGATCCTGACTTCCTTGCCCTGCCGTTGCGGGGATTGGCCGATGCCGCGCTCGGGCGGGCGCGTGAGCTGGGCGCCGAGCACGCCGACGTCCGCATCGAACGGACCACCCAGCAGCTGATCAGGCTGCGCGACGGGGCCGTAGCGACAGCGCAGGACTCGACCAGCGTCGGGTTGGCCGTCCGGGTGATCGTCGAAGGCACCTGGGGTTTCGCCTCTCACCTGGAGCTGACCCCGCAGTCCGCCGTGGCCACTACGGAGCGGGCGATCGAGGTGGCTCGCACGCTGCGTCCGCTCAATGCTGAGCGGGTGGAGTTGGCGGCGGAGCCGGTACACGCCGACGCGGTGTGGGTCGGCGACCATGAGATCGACCCGTTCACGGTGCCGCTGGGCGAGAAGGTGGCGCTGCTGTCGGAGTGGTCGAGCCGGTTGCTCGCCGCAGACGGGGTCGAGCACACCGATGTGATCTTCCGGGCGGCGAAGGAGACCAAGTTCTACGCCGACTCCGCCGGTACCAGCACCACCCAGCAGCGGGTACGGATGCACCCCGCACTCACCGCGGTCACGGTGGACCGGGCATCCGGCTCGTTCGAAAGCATGCGGACCTGCGCACCACCCACCGCCCGGGGCTGGGAGTACCTGGCCGGCAACACCCACTGGGACTGGGATGGTGAGCTGGCGCAGATCCCGGAGTGGCTGGCCGAGAAGGTCAAGGCGCCCAGCGTCCAGGCTGGCCGGTATGACCTGGTGATCGACCCGACCAACCTGTGGTTGACGATCCACGAGTCGGTGGGTCACGCCACCGAGTACGACCGGGCGATCGGCTACGAGGCTGCCTATGCCGGGTCCTCCTTCGCGACCCCGGACAAGCTCGGCACACTCCGTTACGGCTCGCCGATCATGCACGTCACCGGGGACCGCACCCAGGCGCACGGTCTCGCGACCATCGGCTACGACGACGATGGTGTCGCCACCTCGCAGTGGGATCTGGTGGCCGGCGGCACGCTGGTCGGTTACCAGACCGATCGGGTCTTCGCCCGCCGGCTGGGGCTGGAACGCTCGGCGGCCTGCGCCTACGCCGACTCGCCACATCACGTGCCCATCCAGCGAATGGCCAACGTGTCGCTGCAACCCGATCCCGATACCGATACCGCGACCGCAGAGCTGATCTCCGGGGTGCAGCGCGGCATCTACATCGTCGGCGACCGCTCCTGGTCGATCGACATGCAGCGGTATAACTTCCAGTTCACCGGGCAGCGGTTCTACCGCATCGAGGGCGGCGTCCTGGCTGGGCAGCTGCGCGACGTGGCTTACCAGGCCACCACCACCGATTTCTGGGGTGCGATGGAGGCCGTCGGTGGCCCCGCGACGTGGTTGCTCGGTGGGGCACTGAACTGCGGCAAAGCTCAGCCTGGGCAGGTCGCGGCGGTCAGCCACGGATGCCCGTCGGCGCTGTTCCGCGGCATCAATGTGCTCAATTCCCGCGAGGAGGCCGGCCAGTGATCCGTCCTGAGGAGCTGACCGCGACCGCGCTGGCTGCGTCGAAGGCGGACGGCTGCATCGTGGTGCTCACCGACACCAGCGAGGTCAACCTGCGCTGGGCGAACAGCACAATGACCACTAACGGTCACAGCACCACCCGCTCGTTCGCGGTGATCTCAATTGTCGGTACTTCGGCTGTCGGGACTTCGGTCGGCGTGGTCAGCGGCAACGGTGTCGATCTCGATGAGGTGCGCGCCGTGGTGGCGGCCAGCGAGGACGCCGCCCGGCAGTCCGGGCCGAACCGCGACGCCGCGCCCCTGCTGGAAGGCGCTGCCGACGACGACTACGACGCGCCAGCGGCGGCTACTGAGATCGGGGTGTTCGCCCGACTGACCGATGAGTTGGCCGCCGCGTTCGCCAGCTCACGTAGTGAACTGTTCTACGGATTCGCCGAGCACCGCCTGGAGACCACCTGGCTTGCGTCCTCCACCGGGCTGCGCCGCCGCTGGGTGCAGCCCACCGGCACCGTCGAGCTCAACGGCAAGATCGCCGGCGAGCTCACCCGGAGCGCCTGGGCCGGGTCCTACACGGCTGATTTCACTGATCTGGATTTCACTGCGCTGGCCGCCGAGGTGCGCCGACGGCTGAGCTGGTCGGACCGGCAGGTGGAGCTGCCCGCGGGTCGGTACGAGATTATCCTGCCGCCCTCGGCGGCCGCCGATCTCATGCTCTACATGGCTTGGTCGATGGATGGTCGGCCGGCGCACGAGGGTCGATCACCCTTCGCGGCGCCCGGCGACCGCTCCAGCGACAAGCCAGGGGACGAGCGGCCGGGTGGTACCCGGCTGGGCGAGCGGCTCACCAGCCTGCCGCTAACACTGTCCAGTGATCCGGCTGCACCGGGCCTGCAGACCGCGCCGTTCCTGGTGACCACCGCCTCGGGTGACTCGGTGAGCGTCTTCGACAACGGGGCGCCGATGCACCGGGTCGACTGGCTACGCGACGGCACGGTGAACGCGCTGGCCTACCCCCGGGCGGCCGCCGAGGAACTGCGTGGGCAGTTCACCCCGCCGCCGGAGAACCTGGTACTGACCGGAGGCTCGTCGGCGTCAACCGACGACCTGGTGGCGCGCACCGAGCGTGGACTGCTGCTGACCTGCCTGTGGTACATCCGTGAGGTCGATCCGGTGTCGCTGCTGCTCACCGGTTTGACCAGGGACGGGGTGTACCTCATCGAAGGCGGTGAGGTGGTCGGGCAGGTGAACAATTTCCGGTTCAACGAGAGCCCGATCGATCTGCTCCGGCGAGTCACCGAGGTCGGCGCTACCAAACGGACCTTGTGCCGGGAGTGGAAGGACTGGTTCTCCCGCACCGCGATGCCCCCGATTCGGGTGCCGGACTTCAACATGTCGTCGGTGAGTCCCGCCAGCTAGCACTCGCAATATCAAAAGGGCAACACCCTGAACCGATTCTGAGAGGGTGAGCGATCTCTCAAGCTGAGCGCCTGCACCGAGTCGTCACGGGGGATTAGCCTCGTTGCCATCCGGTAGGAGGCGAGCAGTGACTGCAGCGACCATTCCGGGCCTAGACGATGTCCCGATAAGCCACTCACGGTTGCGCGACTGGGTGCGCGATATCGCCGAACTCACCAACCCTGACCGCGTCGAGTGGGGTAACGGATCCCAGCAGGAATGGGACCGGCTCACCACCCAGCTCGTCGACGCCGGCACATTGCGCCGGCTGGACCGCAAACCGAACTCGTTCTGGGCTGTCTCGGATCCCTCTGACGTGGCGCGGGTAGAAGAGCGCACCTTTATCTGCCCGCGAGCGCAGCGGGACAGCGGGCCCACCAACAACTGGATGCACCCGGATGAAATGAAGTCAATCATGACCGGGCTATACCGGGGGTGCATGCGCGGTCGGACGATGTACGTGGTGCCCTTCTGCATGGGCCCGCTGGGGGACGCGGCGCCCAAGTTGGGTGTCGAGATTACCGATTCCGCCTACGTGGTGTGCTCGATGAAGATCATGACCCGGATGGGCGCCGCGTCGTTGCGCAAGTTCATCTCGCCCGACGGCAGCGAGGCGGACTTCGTGGCGTGCCTGCACTCGGTGGGCCATCCGCTGGCACCCGGTCAGGCTGATGTGCCGTGGCCGTGCAACGACACCAAGTACATCAGCCACTTCCCTGACGAACGGCAGATCTGGAGCTACGGCTCCGGCTACGGCGGCAACGCGCTGCTGGGCAAGAAATGCTACGCACTGCGGATCGCCTCGGTGATGGCCCGCGACGAGGGCTGGCTCGCCGAGCACATGCTGATCCTCAAGCTGACCAACCCGCAGGGAGTGGCGCATTACATCGCGGCCGCGTTCCCGTCGGGTTGCGGCAAGACGAACATGGCGATGCTCGCGCCGACCATCCCGGGCTGGAAGGCCGAGACCCTGGGTGACGACATCGCCTGGATGCGCTTCGGTCCCGACGGCCGGTTGTACGCGGTGAACCCGGAGAACGGATTCTTCGGGGTGGCGCCGAACACCAGCTGGCGGACCAACCCCAACGCCATGCGCACGTTGGAGTACGGCAACTCGATCTTCACCAATGTCGCGCTCACCGACGACGGTGACGTCTGGTGGGAGGGCATGGAGCCGGTGCCGGCGCATGTCACCTCGTGGACCAAGCAGGACTGGACGCCCGCTGACGGTGCGGCCGGTAAGCGTGGCGCGCACCCGAACTCCCGGTACTGCACGCCGATGGCGCAATGCCCGATGCTCGCCGCTGAGTGGGACGATCCGCACGGCGTGCCGATCTCGGCGATCCTGTTCGGCGGGCGCCGGGCCAGCACCATCCCGCTGGTCAACGAGGCTTTCGACTGGCAGCACGGGGTATTCCTGGGCGCCACGCTGTCCAGCGAGAAGACCGCAGCGGCCGCCGGCCCGCTCGGTGAGGTGCGCCGGGACCCGATGGCGATGCTGCCGTTCATCGGCTACCACGCCGGTGACTACTTCCAGCACTGGATCGACACCGGCAAGTGTGCCGACGCCAGCAAGCTTCCCAAAATCTTCTACGTGAACTGGTTCCGTCGCGGCGCCGACCAGCGTTTCCTGTGGCCAGGTTTCCGGGAGAACAGCCGGGTGCTCAAGTGGATCGTCGAGCGGATCGAGGGCCGAGCCGCTGCAGTGGACACCCCTATCGGTCGGGTGCCCATCCCGGATCAGCTCGACCTGTCCGGCCTGGACATCCCGATTGACGACGTCGCCGCAGCGCTTGCGGTGAAAAACGACGAGTGGCGCGCTGAAATCCCTCTCATCGAACAATGGTTCGACAAGATCGGCCAGCCCCTTCCCACCGCGATGCACGACGAGCTCGCCGCCCTCAAGCACCGCCTCTGACCAGCATTCAGCGAGCTCAGCGGGGCTATCCAGCGCTGTTCTACCCGCTGAGCCCGCGCACTGCGCATAATGTCGGGATGTCGTGGAGGGTGTTGCTCCTGGTTCCGTTGTTGGTGTTGGTGACGCCGTTGTACAACAGCGACCAGCCTCGGGTGTGGGGATTCCCGCTGTTCTACTGGGTGCAATTCCTCTTCGTCCCCCTCGGGGTGATCTGTGTGGCGGTCGTGTACCTGAAGGCGGGTGACCGACGGTGACGGTGCGCTGGACCGAAATGATCATCTTCGCGTTGCTGTTCGCGCTCGTCACCGGGCTGGGCTTCTACGCCGCCCGGTGGCAGCGCGGTGGCGCCCTCGATCACCTCGATGAGTGGGGCTTGGGCGGTCGCAGGTTCGGCTCGTGGGTCACCTGGTTTCTCATCGGTGGTGATCTCTACACCGCCTATACCTTCGTTGCGGTGCCCGCGTTGATGTTCGGGGCCGGGGCGATGGGTTTCTTCGCGCTGCCCTACACCGTGCTCGTCTACCCGTTGGTGTTCCTGCCGCTGGTCCGGTTGTGGTCGGTGTCGCGGGTGCACGGTTACGTGACTCCGGCGGACTTCGTGCAGGGCCGTTACGGATCGGCGACGCTGGCGCTACTGGTGGCAGTCACCGGAATCGTCGCGACGATGCCCTATATCGCCCTGCAACTGGCCGGCCTGGAAGCGGTACTGCGCACGATGGGGCTCAACGGGGGCGGGTTGGCCGGGCATGCCCCGCTGTTCATCGCGTTCGTGATCCTCGCCGTCTACACCTACCAGTCCGGCCTGCGGGCCCCAGCGCTGATCGCATTCGTGAAAGACGGACTGATCTACCTGGTGATCATCGCCGCTGTGATCATCCTGCCGGCGAAGCTCGGCGGTTGGGGCTCCATCTTCGACGCCGCGAACACGAAGTTCACCGCCACGAAAACGCCGAGCGACGGGATCCTGCTGGGTTCCAACAACCAGCTGCAGTACATCACGCTAGCGCTGGGCTCGGCGCTGGCGCTGTTCCTCTACCCGCATGCCGTCACCGGTGCACTGGCCTCCCGAAGCCGGGGCGTGATCAAGCGGAACATGGTGGCGCTGCCGGCGTATTCGCTGGTCTTAGGATTGCTCGCATTACTGGGTTACGCCGCGATCGCGGCGCACACCAAGCCGATCGTCAATGCGGCCACCGGCCGCGCGGATTCCAACACAGTCATCCCGATGCTGTTCGAGGGACAATTCCCCTCGTGGTTCGCCGGAATCGCATTCGCGGCCATCGGGATCGGTGCGCTGGTGCCCGCTGCGATCATGTCGATCGCAGCGGCGAATCTGTGGACCCGTAACATCTACAAGGCATACCTGCATCGCGACGCCACTACAGAACAGGAGTGCCGGCAGGCCAAAATGGCCTCACTGGTGGTGAAGTTCGGTGCAGTGGCCTTGATCGTACTGATCGACCCGCAATACTCCATCGACCTGCAGCTGATCGGCGGTGTGATCATCCTGCAGACGTTGCCCATGGTGGCGATCGCCCTCTACACCCGCTGGTTTCACAGCTGGGGTCTGGTCGCAGGATGGGTCATCGGTATGGGCTGGGGCTTGATACTGCTCTATGGCATTCCCAACCCGGCCAACGGCAAGCAACACTTCGGCGGGTCGGCGCTGGCGCTGAAAAAGTTGTCGATCCTCGGCTGGCAGCCTTTCGCGGGTTCGCCGACCCAGATCTACGTCGGGTTCGTCGCTCTCATCGGCAACCTCCTAGTGGCCATACTGGTCACGATCGTGTTGCGCCAGCTGCACGTCTTCAACGGTACCGACGAGACCACCCCAGCCGACTACCTCCAAGACGAAGGTTCCCCGCGCCTGAAACCAGTCGCCGGCATGCTGCGCTGACCCTGTTTGCGGCATACTGCGCCAGCTATGAGGGTCAGAACCGGCGTCGCAATCGTCAGCATCGTCGTCCTGGGGGCTTTCGGTGCAGCTTGCTCGGGGGTGGCGAGGCCGATCGAACCCAGCCCTACCCGTGGACCCAGCTCGTCGCCTGGCCTTACCGTCGAACCCAGCGCTACCGCCGAGCCCGCACAGTCGACCCCGACGCTGACCCCGGCAGCGCCCGGGGCGAGCTGGTTGCGGGTCTCCCCCCAGCAGGGCGCTCCGGGTTCGACCGTGTCGCTCGACCTGGCATGTCTGGACAACGTCGGCGCAGTGCACTCACCGGTGCTCGACATCGGTGCGCTGAAGGGCAACCCCGCAGGTCACCAACCGTGGCGGCTTTTCGGCACTGCCACCGTCCGTTCGAACGCCGCCGCCGGCCAGTACCAGATTTCCACGACCTGCGGAGCCAACGAACTGTCCACCCAGTTCACCGTCATCGCACCGCCGACTCGGTAGCCGAGCTCGATCCCCACCGGGATAATTGGCCGGCGGATGGAGGTGGCGCGGATGTTCGCCGATCGCGCCGACGCGGGGCGGCAGTTAGGCCAGCGGTTGCAGCATCTCCGGGGCCCCGAGGTAGTGGTTCTGGGCCTGCCACGTGGCGGGGTTGAGGTCGCGGCCGAGGTGGCGGCAGCGCTGGCCGCCCCATTGGACGTGATCATGGTTCGCAAGCTCGGCGTGCCCTCGCAGCCTGAGCTGGCGATGGGCGCCATCGGGGAAGGTGGCGTGCGTATCGTCCTACCCGAGACGGTCCGTCGGGCCGGTGTCACCCCAGACGAGTTAGCCGCCGTGGAACTCCGGGAGCGAGCCGAGCTGCAGCGGCGCGCCCAGCGGTTCCGCGGTGATCGACCCCGCATCCCGCTGGCCGGGCGGACCGCCGTGGTGGTCGACGACGGCATCGCGACCGGGTCTACCGCGCGGGCCGCCTGCCAGGTCGCGCGAGCTCTGGGTGCAGCCCGTATCGTGCTGGCGACTCCGGTGGCGCCACACGGCTGGACGCGCGGTATGCACGACGCCGCCAATGAGCTGATCGCCCTGCTTACGCCTACGGCGCTGCAGGCTATCGGCGTCTGGTACACCGACTTCTCGCAAACCGCCGACGAGCAGGTCGTCGCCTGCCTGCGCACTGCCGTCACGGGATGACGACCGCCGCACCATGCAACTGGCCGCGTGATTGCACTTCTTTTCCGATCAGCCGGTCTGCTATCCTGGGAATAGGTGACCAGGAGTGGCACAGTGATCCCGACAGCGATTAAGTGTGAATCGGTAGCACCGCGACAGCTGTAGTCGATGAGAGCGATAAGGCGGCATCGGCGTAGCGCCGTAGCCCGAGTCACGATGGCCGCGCGATCGCAACGCATCGATCGAGAAGGATCGGACGATGAAGAGCTTCGATCATGCGTTGTGGGACCGCGAACTAGCCGAGTACATCAGCTTGCACCCTGACCTTGAAAACCTGCCACCCCCGGCGTTTCCGCGGCGGTCACGACTGGCCCGTGGATTACGTCGGTTACGGCAATCGTGGCGAGCCTGCAGACGGTGGTGGTTTGAGCGGGTACGACGTGGTTACTCGCTGCTCGTCATCATGGTGGTAATCGAGACACTGATCCTAGGAACCATTGTCGGCTGGTGGCTCGGCTGGCATCTGTAGACCACGTCGAGCCGGGCGGCACTAGAGTCGATCGATGTGACAGCGACAAAGATCCGGCTCACCCAGTACGCGCACGGTGGTGGCTGTGCCTGCAAGATCCCGCCGGGCGAGCTGGAGTCGGTGCTGGCCGGGCTGGTCGGCGCGGCGGTGACCGACCCAGCCGGTGAGCTGATCGTCGGTCTCGATGACGGCGATGACGCCGCGGTGGTGCGGATCCAGCACGGTCTGGCGGTGATCGCCACCGCGGACTTCTTCACCCCCGTCGTCGACGACCCGTACGACTGGGGTCGGATCGCGGCCACCAACGCGCTGTCCGACGTTTACGCCATGGGCGGGCGCCCGGTGGTCGCGGTGAACCTGCTCGGCTGGCCGCGTGACCTGCTGCCGCTGGAGCTGGCCGCCGAGGTGTTGCGCGGCGGCCGGGACGTGTGCGGCAGCGCCGGTTGCCACCTTGCCGGCGGGCACAGCGTGGATGACCCGGAGCCCAAGTACGGCATGGCCGTCACCGGCATCGCCGACCCGCAACAGCTCCTGCGCAACGACGCCGGCGTGGCGGGCACGCCACTGTCCTTGACCAAACCGCTGGGCATCGGCGTACTTAATAGCAGACACAAGGCCACCGGCGAGGTGTTTCCGGACGCCGTGGCGGCGATGACCACGCTCAACGCGGCGGCGGCCACGGCGGCGGTGTCCGCTGGGGTGCGGTGCGCCACCGACATCACGGGTTTTGGGCTGCTCGGGCACCTGATGAAGCTGGTTCGGGCCAGCGGTGTCTCAGCGGTGCTGGACGCCGCCGCGATCCGCTACCTCGATGGAGCCCGCAAGGCGCTGGCTGGCGGTTACGTCAGCGGAGGTACCCGGCGCAACTTGGACTGGGTACGTC
>JBHEMR010000151.1:0-7743 GCA_046262495.1 Pseudonocardiaceae bacterium
CGTGCACGCGGGCCTTACCTGCCACTGCTCTCCTTACTGATGGAGCCGGCGGCAACCCCGCTCGACCCCGTTACTAGTACATGTTCATCGCTGTCAGTGCTTCACGACTGCGGGTACATTTCGGAATCGACCTGCTCTCTGTGTCGACCGCGCACCGGGGCGGTCCCGGCGTCGGCGCGTCCTCAGCGAACCGAGAACCTCACGCGTCTGGCGAATGGCTAGGTGAGGAAGGCGTACACCGCTACGGCGTCGAGCGCATCCGCGGAGCGCAACGCCCGCGGGAAGGCCCGGCGCCGTTCGGCGAGACGCAGGCATCCGATATCGGGATGCACCCACGCACCTCGACCGGGATACCGACGCCGCGGGTCCGGGACTAGGGTCCCGTCCACCGCCACCACACGCAGCAATCCGGAAGCCGCCGTCTTGGTCCGGCAACCCACGCATGTCCGGACTGGCTCGGCGGGCCGCTCGCGGCGGCAGCGCCGGACGTCATCCGGGCAGGCGTAGACCGTCCCCCGACGGGAGGCCATCGCGATTCTAGCGCGTCCCACCCGCGCGCGGGGAACCGGCATTGGTCACCGGGACCTCGGCGCGAGCAGCGGCGGCCGGTGGGGATGCTACCGGGTCCGCGTCGCTTCGAATGTCGATCTTCCATCCGGTCAACCGAGCAGCAAGCCTGGCGTTCTGCCCCTCCTTGCCAATCGCAAGCGACAGCTGGAAATCGGGGACCACGACACGCGCCGTCTTAGCTCGGGCATCGATCACCTGTACCGAGATGACCTTCGCCGGGGACAGCGCATTACCTACGAATGTCGCGGAATCCTCTGCGTAATCAATGATGTCGATCTTTTCGCCACCCAACTCACTCATCACATTGCGAACCCGCTGGCCCATCGGTCCGATACAGGCACCCTTGGCGTTGACTCCAGCGATGGTCGACCGGACGGCGATCTTCGAGCGATGCCCCGCCTCCCTGGCTACGGCGGGAATCTCCACGGTTCCGTCGGCGATCTCGGGAACCTCCAGAGCGAACAGCCGGCGGACCAGGTTGGGATGCGTGCGGGACAGGGTGATCTGCGGCCCGCGCATTCCCCGGGATACGCCGACCACGTAACACTTGATCCGCTCGCCATGCCGGTAGGTCTCCCCGGGAGCCTGCTCCACCGGCGGGATCACGCCCTCGGTCTCGCCGATCTGGACCACCACCACGCCACGGGCGTTGGCCCGGGCGTCACGTTGGACGAGCCCGGCGACGATCTCGCCCTCCTTGGCCGAGAACTCGCCGAAGGTGCGTTCGTGCTCGGCGTCACGCAACCGTTGCAGGATGACCTGGCGGGCTGTGGTGGCCGCGATTCGGCCGAACCCCTCGGGGGTGTCGTCCCACTCCTGGCTGACGTTGCCGTCGTCGTCGAGCTCCTGCGCGAGCACCCGCACCAGGCCGCTCTTGCGGTCGACGTCAATGCGAACGTGCGGTTGATGTCCGTCGGTGTGCTTGTACGCGGTCAGCAGCGCCGTCTCGATGGCCTCGAGAACCGTATCGAAAGAGATGTCCTTGTCCCGTTCGATGGCGCGCAACGCGGCGATGTCGACGTTCACCGTTCCTCCCAATCCTGCCGGCTCGCGCCGTCGAGCGCAGCGAGCTCGGCAGCGGGCGGGTGGCGAAACTCCACCTCGACCACCGCGCGGCTCAGCTCCATATAGCGCACCCGGCGCAGGGTTCCCGACGCCAGCAACGTGACGCCCTCGTCATCGCAGTCACCGATCCGACCGATCAGCTCTCCGCCGGCTACCAGCGCGACCCGAACCAGCCGCAGCCGGTTGCGCCGCCAGTGCCGCGGGTGGGTCAGCGGCCGGTCCACTCCGGGGGAAGTCACCTCGAGGGTGTAGGGCCCGGCCATCAGCTCATCGCGCTGGTCCAAGGCCAGCGACACCGCGCGGCTCACCGCGGCGATGTCGTCGAGCCCGACACCGGCGTCCGAATCGACGATCACCCGGATCAACCACCGCTGGCCTATCCGCACCTCCTCCAAGCTCTCCAGCTCGAACCCCACGTCAGCCACCGCGTCGCGGACCACCGACTCGATTGCTGAGCCGAGGTTCGCAGGCTGCGCGGTCACCGTGGCCTCCCTGGCTAGAAGTGACTGTCTTTACAATGTGGTAATGCGGCGACGCACCAACGCGGCATGCCCGGTCGGAATTACCTAGGGTATCGCGTCCCGGAACCAGCCCGCGCCAAGTGGATCACGGTGCTGAGCCGCCAGCAAACCAGGGCTGCTGGCAAGATGGCTGACCGTGCCAGCAGCCCGTCCCAGTCGTCGCGGCGTGTTGGCCGTCGGCACCACGCTGCTGCTAGCCGGTCCGGCAGCGCTGACCGGGTGCACCCCATCGGCACGGGCACCCACCGGGCCCGATCCGCTGGAGTCACCAACCCGGCGCGCCGAGGCTGACGCCGCGCTGGCGCAAGCGGTGGCCCAGAAGGCAGATCAAGCCAACCCGGCGTTGGCCGCATTGGCAAGGGCCCTCGCCGCAGACCGGATGACGCATGCCACGGCGCTGCGCGCCGAGCTGCGCCGGGTCCGGCCTGGCCCAGCCTCCACCAGCGCCTCGGCGCCGGTTGGGCCAGCGCCAGCGGCAGCCATGGCCGCCACGCCCGATGTCTCCAGTGCGCGGACGACTCTGGCCCAGGTGGCGCGCGCGGCGCAAGACGAAGCGGCCGGACTGGTCATCACGCTGCCCGGGTACCGCGCGGCGCTGCTCGCATCGGTGGCCGCCTGCTGCGCGACCCACGCCGCGCTGCTCTCATGAACAGCCGTTCCCAACGCCCGCCCCCCAACATGGAGACATATCGCGGCAAAGAGACACCTCTTAGGGCCGGTATGTCCCCATGTCGGGCCGGTGCCCAGGTGCCGGTAGCGGCGTTGCAGAGTGCGTTGGGGGCTGAGCATGCTGCGGTGTGGGTTTACGGGTTAGTGGGCGCCTTTGTGCCGGACGCCTTAAGCCGCCGGCTCGACGAGGCCGCTACCGCGCATCAAGCTCGGCGCGACGCCACGCAGCGCATCCTGATCGACGCAGGCGCTGCACCAGTGCCACCTGAGCCGGGCTACCTCACGCCAGAACCGATCACCGATACCGCCTCCGCGCTGCGGCTGGCGATCACCGCGGAGACCGACGCAGCCGCGGCGTGGCGCTCGGTCGTCGAGCGCAGTCCGGCTGATGCGGACCTGCGCGGGGCCGCGTTGGAGGCACTGACCGACGCGGCCGTGCGGGCGACCCGTTGGCGGGCAACTGCAGGTGCTACCCCGCTGACGGTGCCGTTTCCCGGCGCACCCTGAGCGCATGCGGGACACGAGGACGCGATTACCGTACGACCGTGCATACCGAGCAGATTCGCATCGAGACCGGCTCGCGTGAACAGGTCCATGACCTCACCAAGGACTGTCAAGCCTTCCTTCACCGGGCTACGGCCGGCGATGGGCTGCTGCACGTCTGGGTGCCGCATGCGACCGCCGGCCTCGCGGTGATCGAGACCGGCGCCGGCAGCGACACCGACCTGCTCGCCGCGCTGCGTGAGCTGCTGCCCGCCGACGACCGGTGGCGCCATCAGCACGGCTCCCTCGGGCACGGCCGAGACCACCTGCTGCCTGCGCTACTGCCGCCCTACGCCAGCGTCCCGGTGCTTGGCGGGCAGCTCACGTTGGGCACCTGGCAGTCAATCTGCCTGGTGGACACCAACCACGACAACCCGGTCCGGACTGTCCGGTTGAGCTTCCTAGCCGGTTGACCTTCCTAGCCGGCTGACGCTACTTGTGACACAACTCCAGCAGGTGCGCCACCACACTGTCCACCGGCACCTCGGTGCGCTCCCCAGTAGTCCGGTCCTTGACCTCGACGACACCCGACGCGAGACCGCGCCCCACCACGAGGATGGTCGGCACGCCGATCAGCTCCGCGTCGGCGAACTTCACCCCGGGGGTGGCCGGCCGGTCATCGAGGATCACCCGCAGGCCGGCCGCATCCAGCTCAGCAGCCAGCCGCTCGCCGGCGGCACGGATCGTGGCGTCCTTACCCGCGATCACGACGTGCACGTCGGCCGGGGCTATCTCACGGGGCCAGATCAGCCCGTGCACGTCATGGCTCTGCTCGGCTATCGCGCCGACCAGCCGGGAGACGCCGATGCCGTAGCAACCCATGGTGACCCGGATTGGCTTGCCGTCTGATCCTAGGGCGTCCAATGCGAAGGCGTCGGTGTACTTGCGACCGAGTTGAAAGATGTGCCCGATCTCGATACCGCGGGCGGCGACCAGCGTGCCGGCCCCGTCAGGGGACGGGTCGCCGGCGCGCACCTCGGCGGCCTCGATGGTGCCATCTGGGGTGAAGTCGCGCCCGCACACCAGGCCCACGACGTGGTGGTCGGCCCGGTCGGCGCCAGTGGCCCACGCGGTACCAGCAACCACCCGGGGATCGACGAGATAGCGCACCCCGTTCACGGCGAGCGCGCCCGGTCCGATGTAGCCCTTGACCAAAAAAGGATGTGCCGCGAAGTCCGTGTCGTCGAGCAGCGCCACTTCGGTCGGGCCCAGCGATGCCTCCAGCCGTTTCATGTCGACCTCGCGGTCGCCGGGCAGGCCGACGCCCAGCAGGTCCCAGCCTTGCGCGCCGGGTGGCCGGGTTTTGACCATGACGTTCTTCAGGGTGTCCGCAGCGCTGAAAGTACGGCCCAGGTCCGCCCCGTTGAGGTGCTCAACCAGCGTATCGATGGTCGGGGTGTCCGGGGTGTGCAGCACTCGGGCCGGTGGCAGGCCGTCGAGGGATTTCTCCGGCGGAGCTGGTGTGATCACCGCCTCCACGTTGGCCGCGTACCCGGACTCGGTGCTGCGAACGAACGTGTCCTCGCCGGTTTCGGCTTCGGCGAGAAACTCTTCGCTGGCTGAGCCACCCATCGCGCCGGACATGGCTGACACGATCACATAATGCAATCCAAGCCGATCGAAGATCTTGATGTAAGCCTCACGGTGCGCCTGGTAAGACCGCGCCAAGCCCTCCTCGGAGAGGTCGAAAGAGTACGAGTCCTTCATCAGGAACTCCCGGCCGCGCAGGATCCCGGCGCGGGGCCGCTCCTCGTCCCGGTACTTCGTCTGCACCTGGTAAAGAATCACCGGGTAGTCCTTATAGGAGCTGTACTCGCCCTTGACGGTGAGAGTGAACAGCTCCTCGTGGGTGGGGCCGAGCAGGTAGTCGCCCCCCTTACGGTCGTGCAGGCGGAACAGGTTCGCGCCGTACTCGGTCCAACGGCCGGTGGTCTCGTACGGCTCCCGGGGCAGCAACGCGGGGAACTGGATTTCCTGCCCACCGATCGCGTCCATCTCCTGGCGTACGACGGCCTCGATATTGCGCAGTACCCGCAGACCCAGGGGCAGCCACGAGTAGATCCCCGGGGCGACGCGGCGAACGTACCCAGCGCGCACCAGCAATCTGTGGCTAGGCACCTCGGCGTCCGCCGGGTCCTCGCGCAGGGTGCGGAGGAACAGCGCCGACAACCTGGTGATCATACTCTCAGGGACTCCTCGGACGGCCGGATTGTGAAGCCAGCAGCGTATCGGGATCTCGAAGTGTTGGTCCTCCCGGTTACCGTCTGCGCCATTGCTCTCTCGATCGGCATGGTGACTGCGCGGATCCGATCCGGAAGGGCAACGAGTTCTGCGTCGGCAGCCGTCACGGATAGCCCGAACGGCGCTTCTGTCTACGCCGTCTCCCAATTTGAGGAGAGCTGGAGCGCGCCGGCGAGGGTCTGGTACACGACGCAGTAACGCTCCGTGAGCCGAAGCAGAGTCGCGAGCTGCTCGGAACTGGCGGCCGTGTCCAGGATGTACCGCAATCGGATCGCACGGAAGCCGACGGGGGCTTCCTTGGAGACGGCCAGCGTGCCGCGGAAGTCGAGATCGCCCTCGACATGGACGGTGCCGCCCGCGACCGGGATGTCGAGGGATGTGGCCACCGCCCGCAGCGTCACGCCCGCGCAGGCCGCCAGAGCTTCAAGCAGCATGTCGCCCGAGCACAGCGACAGCCCGTCGCCCCCGGTGGCGGTATGCAGGCCGGCCTCAGCCAGAGCTCTGCCGGTCCGGACCGAGCACGTGATTCCCTCGCCGAGCGTGCCGTCGGCACTCAGCGTGACGAGCGCGGCCGTGGCGTCGTGCCGGTACTGCTGCTTGAGCGGGTCCTGGAGGGCTAGCAGCTGCTCACGGTCCATATCCCATGGTCCCACTAACGTGAGACTGAACCCAGCCAGGCACGCGAAGCACCCGGCGCAGCGTTAGCGGAGCCGGGTTGTTCTTGCCGCTGGTGATCAGGCGGCTGCTGGTTCGATGGTGACGGTGTGGCCGAGGGCCTCGAGCTTGGCGATCAGGCGCCGGGTTTCTCGCTCGGGATCGCTACGGCGGTCGTAGAAGTCAGCGCCTAGGTCGGTGTAGGGGCTGTCGCTGGCGAGGACGTTCCAGATGATCACCATGAGGGTGTGGGCTATGGCGAGGATTGCTTTCTTCTTGGCTGCGGGGTTGCGGTAGCCACCGAAGCGGAGCACGAGACGGTGATAGCGGGCGCGTAATCGCCCGTCGGTGCGTACCGCCGACCACGCGGCTTCGACGAGAACGGGTTTGAGGTGTTGGTTGCCTTTGCGCGGGGTGCCGTGTTTGCGTTTGCCGGCCGATTCGTGGTTGCCCGGGCACAGCCCGGCCCAGGAGGCCAGGTGCGCGTCGGTGGCGAAGAACTCAGCTGGGTTGGCCCCGATCTCAGAGATGATCGCGGCCGCGGCGATCGGTCCGATGCCCGGGATCGTGATCAGCAGGTCCCGGCGCGGGGCGAAAGGGATCATCATCTGCTCCACCTGCGCGTCCAGCCGGGCGATCATGTCATCGAGATGGTCGATGTGTTCGAGGTGCAGCTGGCACATCAGCGCGTGGTGGGCACCGAAGCGGCCCTCCAACGCCAAGGTCAGATCTGGGATCTTCGACCGCATCCGGCCCCGGGCCAGATCGGCGAGCACCGCGGGGCGGCGTTCCCCGTCGATGAGGGCCTCGATCATCGCCCGCCCCGACACGGTGGCGATCGAGGAGGCCACCGAGTCCAGCTTGATCCCGGCGTCTTGCAATACCGAGCCCAGTCGTTGCAGTTCCGAGGTGCGTGCTCCGACGATTTTCTTGCGATACCGTGTGATATCTCGGACCGCTTTGATTTTCGGTTCCGGGATGAAGCTACCGCGTAGCAGGCCGCACTCCAATAATTCCGCTAGCCACACGGCGTCGACCGCGTCTGTTTTGCGGCCAGGTACGTTTTTCACGTGTGCGGCGTTGCACACCAACACCTGATCAAAACTGCCCTGCTCGATCAACGCGTGATACACCGGCATCGTGTAGATCCCCGTCGCCTCCATCGCAACATGGGTGACCTGCAGCGACACCAGCCAGCGGGCCATCTCGGTGAGCACCCCGTAGAACGCCCGGAACTTCCGCACCTCCGTCTGTCGTCTACCCGGCCCGTCCCCAGGTGTCCGCACCGCCACCGTCACCTGATCTTTGTGCACATCAATCGCGGCGCACCGCTCATACAACACACGCACGATCCCACCCCCTCAATGCCGTCAGAGTTGAAAGGTGCGCGTCGCCCGGGAGCCCTCTACAATTAAAGACACTAACGTACGCGCTCGTGGCGACACTCGGGAAACACCCAAAGAACCAGGACTCCGGCGTC